>NZ_JBFAIP010000031.1:0-79904 GCF_040654775.1 Streptomyces sp. NPDC050636 | reverse complement strand
CCTGTGCCGGCTGTGTGTCTTTGGGGGCTCACCTCGACCGTACTCGGGGGGTGGCCTCATCGGGTTCTCGATGACGCAACCGCCCTTGGTCTGTGCTCTGGCCCGGTCTGCCGGGGTGTGCTGGTCTCATTCCTCGGGCCCGGCGAGTGCGAAGTCGTCCTGGGTCAGGACACTGCGGAGACGCTGCTCGGCGATGCCGGCGTAGTGGTCGGACAGTTCGACGCCGACGAAGTTGCGGCCTTCCTTCAGGGCGGCGATGCCGGTGGATCCGGAGCCGGTGAAGGGGTCGAGGACGGTGCCGCCGGGCGGGCAGACCTGGACGAGTTGCTGCATGACCTCGATGGGTTTCTGAGTGATGTGGACGCGGTCCTTGCGGGGCTGGGAGGCGATGAAGTGGCCAGGGAGGTAGAGGTCGCGGGTGTTGTCCAGGGTGCCCTTGACGCCCCAGAGGATGAACTCGGAGTCCTGCTTCGGTCCGCCCTTGCGGGGCCGTGAGGCCGGCTTGATCCACGGCATTTTCCCGTGCCAAGTCCAGCCAGCCATTTGCAGGGCATCGGACGTGGTGGGGTCCTGCCTCCAGTCGGAGAAGACCATGACGACGGCGTGTTCGCGGCTGGCGCGGTATGCCTCAGTGAGCAGTTCGGTCAGCCATGCGCGATAGGAGCGCTGGTCGCGGTTTTCGCCGGGGAAGTTGGCGAGGTCGTGCTGTGCGTCGCCGCTGGTGTACTTCGCTCGTGCGGTGCGGGCGGTGCGTTCAGAGCTGGTGCGCCCGCCGGAGTTGTACGGCGGATCGGTAATGACGGCATCGACGCTCTCGTCCGGGAGGGACTTCAGGACGGTAAGCGCATCGCCTCGGTGCAGGGTGTACGACGACATTCGGCGGATCTCTCTTTCTGGAAGACGACCACATGCACGCCCCCGTGGAACGGGATATGCGTGCAAGAACTGCTCGGGACAACCGCACAGGCGGCTGACTGGGGCGAGCAGTGGGCTGGAGGTTAGCGCCTTTTTCCGGCCGCACCCAATGGCGTGATCTTGCCCTCCCTTTTCATGATCGTGGCTCGTTTGGTGCGGCCGGATTTTGTCTCTACAGTCTCGGCGTGTTCGCAGGACGGGCCCTGGTTCCGGCCCTGTTGAACTGTGCTGATGCGTGTTGCCTCGTCCAATCGGTGACCCGCTCGGCACCCGTGAAAACCCTGACGGATGCGAGGGAGAGGAATTCACCGTGTGGCTTGCGAGATTACGAGGGCGGCTGGCTGCCCCATTGCGATAAAGGGTCCGGCGCTTCGGAGTTAGCAGCTCCGAAGCGCGGCCCTTCCTTCGGGGACTTTCGATTGTTTAACCGGCGTGGTGCCGGTGGCCTTTTCGACGAGAACGCCGGCACCGCGCTGCCTACGAGTTAGGAGCTGCTGATGCAGCATGCCCAGGCACGCCCCTCGCCCGAGCCGGATATCTGGATACGCCGAGCGTCTGGTGGCCGGCTGTGAAGAAGGTTGCAGCGATAGCCGGGGGCGTCGTCCTCGCCCCGGTTCTGCTGATCGCGCCCGTCGCCGTCGCCCTGGCCGGCGCCAGCAACGCCGAGGCCGCCTGCGGCGACGCCGGTGGTGCCGGTGCGGTGGATGCCAAGGGCGTGGCCAAGCAGGTGGAGTCGATCCTCAAGGGCGGCGGCAAGGGTTCTGTGTCCGTTTCGGGGCTGGACAACCCGAAGGAGCAGATACCGAACGCCAAGACGATCCTGGCCACCGGCACCGCGATGAAGGTGCCTGCTCGGGGGCAGATCGTTGCGCTGGCGACTGCTCTGCAGGAGTCGGGGCTGCGGAATTTGGACTACGGCGACCGGGATTCTCTCGGTCTGTTCCAGCAGCGGCCCAGCCAGGGCTGGGGCACCGCGGCGCAGGTCCGGGATCCGGTGCACGCCTCGACGAAGTTCTACGAGGGGCTGCTGAAGGTCTCGGGCTGGCAGTCGATGACCGTCGCCCAGGCCGCGCAGGCGGTCCAGGCGAGCGGGTTCCCGGACGCCTACGCCAAGTGGGAACCGCTGGCCACGGCGCTCCAGAAGTCCATCGCCAAGAACCTCCCGGCCAAGGGCGGTTCCGGCAAGGACGACGGCAAGGACGCCATTCCGGAGGTCCCTGCTGGTGGATGTGGGACGGGAGGCGATGGGAGCGGGTTCGACCCGATCCCGGCCGGGTCCGTCCCCAAGGGCTACAAGATCCCGGCCGATGCGCCCAAGTCGGTTCGTACGGCGATCCGTTGGGGTCTGGGTCAGCTCGGCACTCCGTACCAGTGGGGTGGCAGCTGCGCCGATGGGCACGGTCAGGATCCGATGGGGCGTTGTGACTGCTCGTCGTTGATGCAGGCGTCGTACAAGGCCGGCGGTGTCTCGATCTCTCGGACCACGTACACACAGGTCAAGGAGGGTAGGGCGGTCAGCGTCGATGCCCTCAAGCCCGGCGATCTGCTCTTCACCCGCGGTACGGCCGCTGTGCCGGAACACGTCGGGATGTTCCTCGGCCAGGGGCTGATTTTGCAGGCTCCGAAGACCGGCGACGTGGTCAAGATCTCGACTTTCGCCACTTGGCGGCCGGACGTCCTCGCCGCCCGCCGAGTCGTCTGACCAGCCTCTCTTCCTCCCTCCTCTCTCCCCATTTCTCTTCCTCCCTTCCGGGCCTTCGCATGCCCGCATTCGCACTGGAGTTCCCATGAAGCTCATGCAGCACGCCCAGTACCTGGCTTACAACCCCGGCGTTACGCCGAAGCAGGGCGGGCTTCCCGGTCTCGATGTCCTGAAGAACGTGATGGGCAGTATCAACCTGTTCGGCATCATCGCCGCGGTCGGCGCCCTGGTCATCTCCGCGGTCGTCTGGGCCTGGGGCCACCACAGCGGCGGCCACCAGGCAGAAGCCAACGGCAAGAAGGGCACGGCCGTTGCCGCCGGATGCGCCCTGCTGTTGGGTGCGGCCAACGGCATCGTCGCGTTCTTCTCCGCGATGGGAACGCAGGTCCACTGATGCCGAAGAAACGTCTCCGCAATCCCGAGGAGCACACGTACGGAGCACCAGCCTCTGTGCTGCGGCGCTCGCTGATCGGCGGCATCATTCTCGCCGTGCTGCTGGCCGTCGCTGGTCTGGTCGCGTATCTGAACCGTACGGACAGCCCGGCCTCGGCGAAGCCCTCCCCGCCGTCGACGTCCGCCCAGGAGCCGTCGCCCTCGCCCGAGGCGACTGACGGCAAGCGTGTCGCTGTCGCGGATCCTCCGAAGACGAGCGATCCGATCGTGTTCGCCAAGGCGGCCACGGAGATCCTGTGGACGTACGACACCCGCACCTTCTCCCAGGCCGAGCATCTGGCCGGGCTGAAACGGTGGATGACCGGCGAGAAGAAGTACGCCGACTGGAAGTCCATCACCGACCAGGTTCCCAGCCCGGTGCTGTGGTCGCGGATGCACGACAACCACCAGCACGCGAGCGCCACGGTCAGCGAGGGCCACTTCCCGCAGGCGTTCAAGACCGCGCTGGCCCAGGATCCCGGTGCGATCACCGAGGCGTACCTCTACGCCGTCACGGTCACCGGCCAGCAGACCCTCGCCTGGAAGGGCTCGGGAGCCGGAGCCGAGTCCCGGTCGATGACCCTCGCCGTCCAGTGCCGGCCGCACCAGAACTGCGCGCTGGCCGCCGTCATGCCCAACGCCGCGCCATGACCACCCTCAACCCGGATAAGGAGGTGCCCTGATGGGAGCCTGCGACCTTCCCTTGATGAACTCGGTCTGCGAGGCCGTCGGCGGCGTCGTCAGCTCCACCGGCGAGGCGGTCACCGACGGCATCGGTGCCTGGATCGCCAAGTCGATGGGCGAAGTGGCCCAGTCCGCTGCCGACCTCGCGTCCAAGGCCGTCGACAAGACCACCGCCATCGACCTGAATGCCGAGTGGTTCCGCAACAACTACGAACTGCTCTTGCCGATCGGGTTGATCCTGACGGTGGGCACGTTCTGCCTGCAGCTCACCCGCGCCGCCTGGCGCAGGGACGAACGCGCCCTCGCCCAGGCCGCGTTCGGCACGATGGTCGGCGTCTTCTTCGCCTTCGCCGCCATCGCCTGCACCACCGTCGCCATCACCGTGGTCGACGCGCTCAGCGCCGGTCTGTTCAAGGCAGCCAACAGTTCCGTCGATGACGCGGTCCGCCGCATGGTCAAGGTCAACGCACTGGGGGCGATGTACGGCCTGGGCTGGGGTGTCCCCTCGATCATCGCACTCGGCTGCGCCATCGGAGCGTTCTTGTACTGGGCCGTGATGGTCGCCCGCAAGGTCGGCATTCTCGTCTTGGTCACCTTGGCGGTCTTCGCCGGGGCCGGCGGCGGCTGGGAGGTGGCCAAGCGCTGGCGCCGCGGCTGGATCGAGGCCACGGCCACCCTGGTCGTCAGCAAACTGCTGATGACGATCGTGTTCTTGCTGGGTGTCTCGGCCATGGGCAAGACCAACTCACACGACGGGCTCAGCGCCCTGTCGGATGCGATCGCGGGCATCGTCGTGATGGTCCTGGTGATGCTGTGCCCGTACGCCACCTACAAGTTCATCCACTGGGCCGCTGATGGCGGGGGCCACGATGACCTGCACCGCACCGGTGTGGCCGGCATGGCGGTGGCGGCCGGTGCGGCCAAGACCGCAGCCCAGCTCGCCATGCAGGCGGGCACCGGGACGCCTGTTCCGCAGGGGCCATCCAAGGTGCCGGGCCAGGGCACGGATGGTGTCGCCTCCGGCATCGATCCGACCGGCGGTTCGAGCGGTGGCGGAAAGCCGAAACAGACCCGCTTCCGCTACGGCGAGGACCCCGACGCCACGGGCGACAAGGGCCGGGCGCTGATCCAGCGGCCTCCCACGGACGGCGACCGCGGCCAGCCCCTGATCCAGCGCCCCGGCCAGGGGACCGCCTCGGGCGCGGCGGCAGCTTCGGCGCCGGTCTCTTCCGGGCCGATGCCCCAGGGCGCCTCGGCCGCGGCGAGTACGCGGATGGACCCGCCTGCGCCACGGCACAGCGGGCCGCCTCCGGCAAGCGGACCTCCGCCGCAGGGCGGTTCCACGCCGCAGCGGTGGATCTACCCCAAGCCACCGGGCGGATCGGGCTCGTAGCCCTCACCTGACGGGGGCGGGCCAGGCCGCCGCTCTCGGCCTCCCGCCCCCGTCCCCCCTTTTACTCTCTCCACGTTCCAAGGACGGCTTCGCCATGCACCACCCCGACTTGTCCACAGCCGACGGCCCGGCCACCGTGAAGTTCCCCCACCGCTCACGCCGCGGTGTACTGCTCGGCCTCTCGGTCGCCCAGCTCACCGTCGTCACGCTCACCGGCCTGCTCCTGCTCGCGGTGCTGATGCAATCCGGCGTCACCGGGGCGCTCAAGCTCATCCCGCTGTGGGTGGTCATCCTGGCGGCGGTCTTCATCCGCCACCGCGGGCGCTCCCTCGCCGACTGGGCACCCATCGCCCTGCGGTACGCGCTGCGGCGTTTCCGGGGCCAGCTCATCTGGCTGGCCCGTCCCTCTGGCCGACCGCGGCGCGAGGGTCTGCTCCACCTGCCGGGTACTGCCGCCTCGCTGCGGGTGGTCACGTCCCCCGACGGTCAGTTCGGTGCGGTGCACGATCCGCACAACGGCACCCTGACCGCCGTGGTGAAGGTCTCCTCCCGTGCCTTCGCCCTGCTCGACCCGGCTACCCAGAACAGCAACGTGTCCGGCTGGGGCCGCACCCTCGCCGGCCTGGCCCGTACCGGTCATATCGCCCGCGTCCAGGTGCTGGAGCGGACCGTGCCCGATTCTGGTGACGCACTTAACCGCTACTGGAACGAGCACGGCAACGCCGACACCCACCTGGCCGGACCCATCTACGCCGATCTGCTGGCCGCCGCCGGTCCCGCCGCAGCCCCGCACGAGGCGTACGTCGCCCTCGCCCTCGATCTCAAGGCCGCCCGACGCCTGATCAACCAGGCCGGCGGCGGACTCTCCGGCGCCTTCACTGTCCTGGCTCAAACCGCCTCTTCCTTTGATCAGGCCGCCCGAAACTCTGGTCTCACGCCGACTGGTTGGCTTCCGGCGAACGAGATCGCCGCTGTGATCCGTACCGCGTACGACCCCAAGGCGTCCGCCGCGCTGGACCAGTGGTCCTCCACCGGACGGCCTCAGGCCGACCCGGCCGCCGCCGGCCCTGTCGTCCTGATCGAGAAGGCCGACCAGATCCAGACCGACTCGGCCCACCACGCCACCTTCTGGATCGAGAACTGGCCCCGGGTCGAGACGAGTCCCGGCTTCCTGCACCAGCTCCTCTTCACTTCTGGCGTGCGCCGCGCTCTGTCCCTGTCCTACGACCCCAAGGCGCTGGATGCCGCGCTGAAGGACGTGCAGCGCAAGAAGGCCACAGTGATCGCGGACGCCGCCGAGCGGCAGCGCAAGGGACAAGTCGACTCCGAGGAGGACTCAGTCGAGTACGCCGACATCAAACAGCGTGAGCGCCAGCTGATCTCCGGTCACGCCGATGTCGGGCTCACCGGTCTCCTCACCGTCTCTGCCGACACCACCGAGCAGCTCAACGCCGCCTGCGCGGCGATCGAGACGGCTGCCGCCGACAGCTTCATCGATCTGCGCCCGCTCACCTGGCAGCAGGCCGAAGCCTTCACCAACGCCGCCCTCCCGCTGGCCCGCCCCTAGCGCCCCAGCTCCACCACCGCGCTCAACGAAGGGCCCCTTCCATGCCGACCGATCCCCTGCCCGACCTGGCCGCGGACTTCGTCCCGTTCGCCACCGCAGCGCTCGACTTCCACCGGGCCATCAACCTCGCCTCCGGGACCGTGGCTGCACACCGCACCGAGCTGGACGCCCTCCACGCCCACCTCACCGCCCTGTACGGCCTGCTCGACGCCCACACCGCCCGGACCACCCCGGTGGCCGAGGCCGAGGGCGATTACCTGCGGGCCTGCCAGATTCGCCTGTGGCAGGCCGCCGAGCACCTCCACGACGCCTACCACGCAGCCCCGCACTCCGGCACCGGCCGCCATCCCACGCGGGAGGCGTGCCGGGCCCGGCTCCCCGAAGGCGCGCCCGAACTGACCATCTGCCAGCGCCACCTGGCCACCGCCGCGCACGTCCGCCGTGACCACACTCCGGCCGACCTGCGCGACCCGTTCACCGGCCTGACCCGCCACTGACCCGCTGGAGCACCATCGTCATGCCCAACCACACCCGTGACCGCGCCAGCGCCAGCCCGCTGTTCGTCCCCCGCAAGACCGACCGCCGCACAGCACGCGCGGCCCGTGACCAGTTCGCCGCCGCCCGCGACCAGGCCCGAGATGCCGTGCGTCCCCAAGCCCGCCGTGTCGAACCTGGCGTCGCCCCCGAACTGCGGGCCACTTACCCCGCTGCCGGTCGTCCCGGCCCGTACTCCGCCCGCGGCGGCCGTCTCAAGCTCCCCGCCCACCGGATGACGACTGCCACCGCCAGCGGGGCCTACCCCTTCCTCGCCGAGGGCGGCCTCGGCGCGCAAGGGATCTACATCGGCCGCGATGTCCACGCCGAGGCGGCATTCACCTATGACCCGTTCGCGCTGTACGGGCGTCTCGATGGGTTCACGAATCCGAACATCCTGCTCGCCGGGATCATCGGCATGGGCAAGTCCGCCCTGGCCAAGTCCCTCGCCGTGCGTGCCGTGGCCTTCGGCTACCGCATCTACGTCCCCTGCGACCCCAAGGGCGAGTGGACCGTCGTCGCCCAGGAGCTGGGCGGCCAGACCATCGCCCTCGGACCCGGCCTGCCCGGACGGCTCAACCCCCTGGACGCACCCGCCAAGCCACACGGCGTCGGCGAGGAGGACTGGGGCAACGAGGTCCGCAAGCGCCGCCTTCTCCTCCTCGGATCACTCGCGAAGACCGTCCTGCGGCGGGACCTGCATCCAATGGAGCACACCGCTCTCGACGTCGCCCTGGACCAGACCGTCGCCCACGCCGAGGCGAACGGCACCACCCCGCTACTGGGTGAGGTCGCGCACGTACTCGGCTCCCCCGAGCGGCTCGACTCCGCACTCGGCGAGCTGACCGGCCGCCTCGGACACGCCGCCGAAGACCTCGCCCACGCGCTGCGCAGGCTCGTACATGGCGACCTGGCCGGCATGTTCGACGCCCCCAGCACCGTCGCCTTCGACCCCAGTGCACCGATGCTGTCCATCGACCTCTCGCGCCTGGGCGGGGCCGGCGACGACACAGCACTCGTCCTGGCCATGACCTGCGCCTCGGCGTGGATGGAGTCCGCGCTCGCCGACCCCACCGGCGGACGACGCTGGGTGATCTACGACGAGGCATGGCGCGTCATGCGCCACGTCGCCCTGTTGGAGCGCATGCAGAGCCAGTGGAAGCTCTCGCGTGGTCTGGGCATCGCGAACCTCATGGTTATCCACCGCCTCAGCGACCTACTGACCGCGGGCGATGCCGGCTCCCGAGGCCGAGCCCTGGCGGAGGGTCTGCTCACCGACTGTTCGACCCGGATCATCTACCGCCAGGAAGCCGACCAACTCGCCTCCGCCGCAGCCCTGCTGGGGCTGACCGGCGTCGAGACCCAGGCCGTGTCCGCGCTCACCAAGGGCCGGGGCCTGTGGAAGGTCGCGGGCCGGTCGTTCATCACGCAACACCTCCTCCACCCGCGCGAACACGAACTGTTCGACACAGACGCCCGCATGCACGCCTAAGCACCGCGGCTTCGCCGTGCTCACGCCGCGGAGGGAGCCGAAGTCGCACTTCGGCTCCCTCCGCCCTCCCCTCCCAAACATCGAAGGAATCCACTCCCATGCCTGTGCAAAACACCATCCGCCGTGCCGCACGTCGGCTCGTTCAGCTGTACATCGACGCGGCGAAAGCCAACGCCGCCCAAAGCCAGATCCCTTTGACCACAGGCCCCTTCAGCGTCCTCGACGAAGCTCGCCGCACGAGGGGTGCTCACCAGATACCCACTCGTGATCGCACCGGGACCCGTCATGGCTGAAGCATCCCGCCTCGCCGCCACGCCCCGGCCGCAGGAGCGTGCGGATCTTGCGCTCTTCGCCGAAGCACTCGCGGCCCGCCTGTCGGGGTCATGGACCGCAACCACCCGCGAGCACGCGGCATACAGCGATCAGTTGCCGCTCCGCGAACGGCTGTGGGGGTTCGGGCATGCCAGGTGGGCCCTGTCCGAGTTCGTACTGCAACGGGACGCCGTGCTCACCAGCGACTCCGGGGCAGAGCTGGTCGTCGTCGACCGTCCGCTGCGCAGGCACGAGTTCCTCGTCGCCGCCCTCGCCCCACGAGGGATCAACGTCACAGACGCTGTCGAAGCGCCCGACGGCATTGTCGTCAGCGCCGAACCAGCACGGGCAGCCTCCGCCGTGGCTGACCGGCTGCTCCCCCGGTACGAACAGGCCGTTCATCAGGCACGGATCGAGCACCTCGCCGATTCAGTGGCCGCCGGAGAGCGCGCCCTGGCCGAGTGGGATGCCGTCTCCGACAGCTTGTGCGACGCCGATCACTGGCCGCTCGATGACCGCTACGGCCTGCGCCAGCAGCAGCGGGACGCCGAAATGTGGGCCCAGTTCGGCCCCTTCCTCGACCACGGTCCGGCGCTTCTCGCGCACGCCGAGGAGACCCTCCCGCTCTTGGACGCTCGTGACCGTGCCGCGGGGCGCTGGCCGGACCGGATGCGTGCTGTGCGAGGAGCACTGGAGGCAGGGGCTCGTGTCCAAGCCGACTTCCGGGCCACCAGCGATGCTCTGCTGCCGGACCACCCTCGTTCCAAGGCCGCCTTCGCGGAGGCAGTCGCCGAGCGCAACGCGGAGGGCTGGGACTGCGCCCTGACCTGGATGCAGAACGCCGGCGCGCTCGTCGACATGGCGCGAGCCGAACGAGCCCTACAGCGCGGCGCTGAAAGGTCGTCCCGGTCCGCTCGGGCCGAGGCAGCCCGCGCCCGGTCTCCGCTAGCTGCGCGCGAGAGTCCCGCGGCCACAGAGGCATCCGCCACGCTGCCACCCGCCGGACGGATCGGGCGCGACCGCCGACCTCGCTCGCACTAGCGCAAAATCCCGGCCCCGCCAAATCCGTAATCGGGTCGCATCCTCGTCCTCCGCACGGCCCCAACCTCTGCGAGGTGCATCTCTCGTGGCGGAATCACATCCGCACATAACCGTCAGCCACCACGACCAGTACGGCGTCGTGGCAGCTGCTTCGCACGAAAACCACGTCGCCGACCACATGCTGCGGCGGGTCGGCTTCGTGCGGCTGCCCGGCAGCGACCTCTACACCCTGACCGAGCCGAACCGCGACCCGACCCGTCGAGGACAGCAGGCGGTCCAGTCCCTGCGGGCCGCGCAGTACAACGTCACGGCCGACGCCGCATACGACCTCAACCCCCACTCCCCGCTCACGACCAACCGCAGCCTCCTCGACCGGCCGGAGAATCGTTCCGCCGTGATGGGTGCCGGCATCGGGGAGGCGTCCTTCGCTTCCGCCCGAGCTCTCGATGCCGACATCCGGGCCGCCCGGATCGTCGTGCACGACCAGGCACGCGATCCCCACGGAACGCTGTGGGCGGTCGGCACCGACGTACGTACCCGCGAGGGACTGTTGCTCCGCGGCGACGGTGATCTGCGCTACGTCGAGTCCCGGCTGGAACACACCGGTCGCGCGTTCGACGTCTTCTACGCGATGCCCGGCAACGAGCGTCCTGATCCGAGGCTGTCGATGATGCAGCGCCGTGCTCAGGCCGCCACCGCCATCTCCCCGGCCCGCACAGGCGCCGCAGTGCCGCAGCAACCGGCCGCCGCCGTCGCCTACCGCCCGATTACCACCACCCAGCAGCCGGTCCACGCCCGCTAACGCCTCTGCCTCGAAGGAGTCTTCGCGATGAATCTGCCCTACGAACCCGACGTCGCCTTCGGAGTCCACCCCGATCTCGGTGTGGCCGCCGCCGTCGCGGATGACCGGCCGTACCTGGACGAGGTCCTGCGCAAGCACCACTTCCGCTACAGCCAGGACCTGGACGTCTACCTCCTGCCGGAGGGCACCGGGCACAACACCGCGGTCCGGACAATGGCCGCTGCCACCCGCGAATTCCAGGGCGCCGGCCATACCGTCGCCGCCGATCCCCGCATCATGCTGCCGCCGCCCGTCCCCACACCAGGCGGCGTGGACGCACGTAAAACGCAGCCTGGTCAGTCGTTGACCGCGCTGACCGGCGAGCTGCACGAGCTGCGTCGCTCGGCCGACGTCGCGGAGGTCCTGGAGCAGATTCTCGATGAGCACCACGGTGCCGTCGGCGATCTGGAGGAGTTCATCGACACCGCCGCCGCCTGGTGTGAACGACTCGACACCCCGGGCGGCCGCGAACTGGGCCAGCACCTGCGCACGATCGCGCACCATGTCGCCTTCCTCGGCGACCGGTTGGCCGACGCACAGCTCGACCTGTCGGTCATGCCGGAAGTGACGCCGCAGGATGCCCCGCCTCTGGCCGACGTGCCACTCCCAGCGCGGCACGAGATCCCCTCTGTGTCACGCACTGCCCGCTCCCGCGCAGCCGTGGCGCCTTCACCGAACCGCCCCGCCGGCCTCCCTGCGGCCCCGGAAGAAGCGGCCCGCTCCACGGCCGCGCCGACCGGCGCCCGCCGTACACGCTGACCATTATCCCGATCACAGAAGGAGTCCATCCCATGGCCGTCAAGACGCTGTGGACCGTCGATCACGCCTGCGGGCACACCGCCGAGGCCGACCTCTCCGACCGGCCGGCCGACCGCCGTGCCGGCTACGCCCGCTGGCTCTCGACACGCGACTGCACCGACTGCTGGCGGGCCGCCCGGGGCGAGGATGCCGAGTCGAAGGCCGAGTGGCTGGCGAAGAAGCGGGCCGCCGAGCAGGCCGAGGCCGATGAGTGGTCCGAGCAGTACCGCATGCCGCCCCTGGAGGGCACCGACCGCGCCCTCGTCTGGGGCACCCGCTGCCGCCACCAGGTCGTCTCCGCCGCCTACACCGCCCTCGTCCTCGAAGGGACGACCAGCGCATCCGAGTGGGAGGCCATCGAGGACGCGGTGCGGCCGGTGACCCGCGCCGGCTGGTGGATCGACCAGCGCGACGCCGACCCCGCCGACCTGCCTGAACTGCTGCAAGCCGCCACCGACTGCGACCGGCCGAACGAAAACCCCCACTTCTAAAAGCCCCTTCCCCCCTCTCGAAAGGCTCTGCCGTGCATCCGTCCTTCGACTGCCACATACGCCGCTCCGCCGACACCGCCATGCTCCTCACCCGGCTCCACGAGTCCCGCGAAGACGGCTTCGAGCCTTACCTCCTGGCCGCCTGGTCGCCGGACCTGGAAGCCGCCAACGCACTCTCCCTCGCACACCTCGCCCAGCTGCTCGATGAGCCTCTCGGTGCCCGCGAGCAGCGCACGGGACGACGCCCTACCCGGCCCGCCTGGCACTGTTCCGTGGTCAACACCACCGGTGTCCCCCTCTCCGACGAGCAGTGGCTGCGCCTCGTGGAGGACGTCGTCGACGCCACGGGGATCGCTCCCGACGGCGACCGATTCGCCTGCCGGTGGGCCGCGTTGCGCCATGACCACCGCTCGCTCGACATCGTCGCCAACGTGATCCGCCAGGACGGGCGCTGGGCCCGGATCCACCAGGACACCTGGAACGCACGCTCCGCATGCGACCACCACGCCCGCAACCTGACCGCTCAGCTCACTCACTGACCTTCCAGAAAGGCCGTTTCATGTCCCGCTTTGTGTCCTTCCTCCACGAGGTGTACGGCCGAGACGTCGAGATCTACCGCGAGCCGAACAGCGCCGAGGTGGTCGCCGAGTGCCGCCAGATATGTGCCCGCCAGATCATCCTGACGTGCGGCTTCGAGAAGTCGCCGATACCCTTCCGCCTCCGGCTCCCCCGGGACCTCAGCGAGGCCGAGAAGAAGGCCCGCTCCACACGAGCAGCAGTCCATCTCTTCCACGCGGGCCACTACGCGGACATCGCCTCTGACCTCCGCTGCGAGTCCGCCCTCGACGCCGCATGGGCCGAGATCCGCAAGAACCGCTCCGACCACACCGACGCAGCCGACCCTGCCGCCGGCACACAGACCGCCACGCCCCGCCAGCCGTAGCACCCCCTCCCACACAACCCCCAGGAGCCCCGCAGTGATCACCAGAAGAACGCGCCGCCCCGTACTCCCCTCCCTTCGCGCCGCGCACCCCTGGAACTCGCCTTGCAATCTCCACGCACCACCACGCCCTCGACCACCACCGGCACCGACGTCCTCCTCTACCTCCTGATCGCCCTCGCCGCGCTCGGCATCGGAGGAGGCTCGCTGGCCTGGCTGTTCGGCAATCTCGCCAACACCGTTGCCGGCAACGACCCGTGGGCCGCCTACCAGCCAGAAGAATCGTTCCTTCATCCAGAGCAGGTCTGGCCCCATCTCGCCCAGCCCGCTGTCATCACCGGCTGCTACGTCCTCCCCGGCCTCGTCCTCCTGGCCGCCGCCGTCCTCGCCGCGAAGGTGTGGCTGCGCTTTCGCCACAACCCGTCGGGCCTTGCCACCGCCCGGGAGCTGGCTCCGCTGCTGCCCAAGCAAGTAGCCGCCAAGGCCATCGAATTGCGCCCCAGTCTCAAGGGCAGCAAGCCTAAGGACGTCGCTCCCGAAGACCACGGCGTGCTGCTGGGCACCCTCAAGCCGGGCAAGGCCGAGGTCCGCTCCTCCTGGGAGGACGTGATCCTCGCGATCATGGCGCCCCGCTCCGGCAAGACGTCGTGCCTGGCGATCCCCGCGATCCTGCACGCCCCCGGCCCCGTCCTGCTGACCTCCAACAAGGCGGCGCGCGATGCCTACACCGCCACCGTCGACGCCCGCGCCAAGGTGGGTACGGTCTGGACACTGGACCCGCAGCAGATCGCGCATGCACCCCGGACCATGTGGTGGGACATCCTCGCCGATGCCCGTGATCTTGCCGGGGCCCGGCGGCTCGCCGGGCACTTCGTCACCGCCTCCGTGGACGAGTCGAGCGCCGGTGACTTCTGGTCCACCGCCGCCGCCAACACCCTCACCGCGCTGTTCCTCGCCGCCGCCCGCGACGGCCGCCCGATCACCGACGTGCTGGCCTGGCTCGCCTCCCCCGCCGACCGCACCCCCATCGACCTCCTCCAGGACGCCGGCCTCGACGCCGTCGCCGCCCAGCTCCAGGGCACGGTGGCCGGCGCCGTCGAAACCCGCGACGGCATCTTCGAGACCGCCCGCCAGTACGCCAGCTGCCTCCTCGACCCCACCATCGCCGCCTGGGTAACCCCACCCAACACCTTTGAGAAGGCACGGGAGTTCAAGCCGGAGGACTTCGCGACCAGCAAGGACACCCTGTTCCTGCTGTCGAAGGACGGCGGCGGGTCCGCCTCGGCGATCATCGCCGCGGCAGCCGACGCCGTGATGCGCGCCGCCGTCATCCAGGCCGAACGCGACGGCGGACGCCTCGACGCCCCGCTGCTGGCGATCCTCGACGAGGCCGCCAACGTCTGCAAAATCTCCGATCTGCCCGACCTGTACTCGCACCTCGGGTCCCGCGGTGTCATCCCGATGACGATCCTGCAGTCCTACCAGCAGGGCGTCCGGGTCTGGGGCCAGGCAGGTATGGACGCCCTGTTCTCCGCCGCCACGATCAAGCTGATCGGCTCCGGCATCGATGACGCGGACTTCGCCGACAAGCTCTCGCGCCTGGCCGGTGACCACGACGTGCGCGCGGTCTCCGTCTCCACCGGTGAGTCCGGCAAGTCCACCTCGGTCTCCATGCGCCAGGAACGCGTACTGCCGCCCGACGCGATCCGCGCCCTGCCCAAGGGAACGGCGTACCTGCTGGCCACCGGCATCCGGCCCGCCCTCCTCGACCTCAAGCCCTGGTACAAGGAGCCCGACGCCGACCAGCTCGGCGCCGCCTCCGCCGAAGCCACCGCGGCCATCACCGACCGGGCCCTCGCCAAGCCCCTGCACCAGGACGACTTCGGACCGGCGGCATGACCAGCCCCCGTCAACCCAGCACCCGGACGAGACCGACGGGGCGCCCGCCCCGCCCCGCGCTGTGTGACCGATCCGCTTCCTGCCCCCGTCTCTTGAGGTGCTCCCATGCTCCAATCCGCACCGCCCTGGGCTTCCGTCCGCCGGTCCCAGCGGCTTGCCGACACTCCCGCCGTACGGCGCGGCGGCCACTGGTGGCTCGTCTCCCCGGCCGGAACGATGCTCGCCTCGGACCCCGCCTTCAACACCGAACTGGACTGCTTCGAAGCCGACATGGCCGCCGCCAATCGTGCCGTCGCCGAGTTGCATGCCGAGCGCACGGCGGCAAGCGATCCCGTAGTACGTAAGGCCCGGCGATGACTCCGCTCGTCCAGGCTGAGCAGGCGGTCCTGGGGGCAGTCTTCCTGGCCCCCGGCCAGCTTGACCGTCTCTCGCCCTGGCTGCGACCGGAGCACTTCTCCCGTCCCGTCCACACAGCTCTCTACGCCGCGATGCTCAAACTCCGGGCCGACGACCACCCGGCCGCGAAGGCGCAGGACGCGGGACCCGTACCCATGTCGTGGATGACCGACACGGTCGCTGAGGCGAGCCAGCACACCCGGGGCCTAACTGCCTCTTACGCGCATTCGCTGGTGTCGGCCTGTCCACGGCCGGAGCATGCGGTGGTCTACGGACGGATGGTGCTGGAAGGCGCCATCCACCGCAGCGTCGCCCAGCACGCCACACGACTGCACCAGGCAGCCCGCGCCGACGCCATCCGCCGCGGCGTTGAGGAAACGGTCCATCACGCCGAGGTCCTTTCCGACGTGCTGGCCGATCTCGCGCGCCGCTGGGGAGTCGAGCCCCGGCCCGTAACACCCTCGGCGTCGGCCCCATCCCCTCCCGCTCATCCACAGCCGCTGAATGAACAGCTCCTGGCCGACGAGGAGTTCCTCCTCGGTTGCCTCAGTGCGCGTCCCCAGAAGCTGGACGAGGTCGTGGGCTGGCTCCACCCCGGCGATTTCGCCGATGCCGGCCACCAGCAGATCTACCGATCCCTGGGAGCGCTACACCATCGGGGCGAGCCCATCGACCAGCTGACCGTGCTGTGGGAGACCCAACGCCGCGGCGCCCTGGCCGACCGGACCCTGGATGCGGAACGCGTTCTGCGTATCTGCGACCCCTCGGTGTTCGCAGGGTCGGCGGAGTACGTCGGCGAGCAGGTCGTCCTGAGTCCTCCCCTGCGGTTAGTTCTGCCCGATGGCTTCGCCGAGCGCACGAGCAACATATGTGGAGACCCTCGCAAGATCCACTCCTGTATCTCTGTACCGCGTAAACGGCGAGATGTTCGGGTCCTAACGGTCCCCTGCCGTCGACGGTTAGAGGTGGGATCCGCCACTGTGCAAAGAGTCGCCGTCACTATGCGAGGAGTAGTGCGCAGGACTTCGAAGATTCTCGTCGGCGCAGCATTCACTTCCACTCTCCTCACTACTCAGCGCCGCACGTGGTGGTTCAAAGCAGCGCTCATAGAGGATTTAAGCCCGGCCCTTTGAGCCCAGTCAACGCGTCGACAAATCTACACAAACAGGCATAGACGGCAGGAGACCGAAGAAGCCCTCCACGCATCCGAGGACCCTCCAACTCCCCTGGCATTACAGGCAATTTCACCCGCGAGATGCCGAACCCGCTTGACTTCTACGACTTGGCCACAAGGCCCGTACGGATCGGAAAACAGGGAGGGGCAATTTATTTCCCCTCACCTGGAGGGGAAATAAATTTCCGCCGGTAATGTCCGAATCGCAACCCTAGATCACGGCTTGACCGAGCAATGCGGTAAGAAATTAAAGGAGTCTCGGCGATTCCTGTGGCTTGGCTCACGATCCCTTCATATTCGATCAAGGGAGGACGTCAAGATCAAATAGAAGTTACGTATCGTCGATGGGACGGGAAATCTATGTGGGGCCTGCCAGTGGCCGGCCCCTTTTTCGTGCCTGCGCTCGGGGCGTCACCGCAGGCACACCAAGCGAAGTCAGAGAGGATTCGAATGGGCATCGCCGACGGCGGACCCGAGCGTGGAGACGAGGAATCGCTCCCGAGCCGCGATACGACATCGGCAGAGCGCGACGACGCCTCGCCGCTCGCCCCCGGCCAGCTGATGGGGCTGGCGGGTCTGCTGCGGGCCTGGAGGACTGCCGCAAGTGAACGGCTGGGCAAGCCGCTCACGCAGAAGGACGTCGCATCCGCTCTGCAGCGCTCCACACGCTGGTACCGCGACCTGGAGAACGGCGCCACAGTCCGCCTGGACCGGCAGCTGTGCGAGGGCCTCGGCAACGTCCTCATGCTGGGCCGCGACGAACTGCAAGCCCTGGTCCTCTACGGCCACGGCGGCGCCATCACCAGCCCCTCACCCGCCGGCGACTCCCCCACCCGCCGCGCGCTGCAGCTGCTCATCGACAAGCAGATGCCCAGCCCCACGTTGCTGACCGACGCCACTTGGAACGTCATCGGCTACAACGCCGCGATGGCCGAGTGGTGGCCCTGGGTGCTGGAGGACAAGCCCAACCTCATGCGCTGGGCCCTGCTCTCTCGCGAGGCCCGCACTCAGTTCCACGACTGGGCCCGTCACGCGGCCGAGTACATCAAGCTGCTGAAGTGCGCCATCCCCCGGCACCCGGACAACCCCGAACTCGCCCAGCTGATCACCGAGCTGCGCAAGGATGACGAGGTCCGCAAGATCTGGGACTCCAGCACCGAGATCGCCGAGAATCGGGACGGCGCGACCTATCGCATGACGCTCCCGGCGATGAACTGGGAGACCGTCGATCTCGTCAGCCACGTCCTGTACCCCGCGAGCCTCCCGGGCTGCCGCCTGACGGTCATCACCTGGACCCGCGGCGAGGACGGCGCCGAAGCCTGCGGCACGGACGCCGGCCACCCCCTCGCGCCACTGCCCGCGACATCTGACGCCGACCAGGCCCTCCGCCGCCGCATCGCCCGCCGCCTCTCCCAACACATCACCGTCGCCTCAGCGGACGAAGCCATGGCACTGGCAGGAGACGACCGCATGGAGCTGCCCATCCTCAGCAAATTCATCGGACACGACTCCCGGCTCGCCTACTCCCCGTCCACGCGAACGGTCATCTGGGCGACACGGCAGGACGACGACCGCTGGGGCATCGCCGAGGTCGAGCCCTACACCATCATCGTCCGCATGCCCCAGGCCATCCACGTGGACGGCGCCAAGGACGAGTACAAAGTCCTCACCCGGGCCATCCTCCCCGCCGACTCCACCGAAGCAGTCGAACGCATCCAGGGCCTGGTCGCCCAACTGCGCCGACGCATCGAGGTGCTGGAGGAGATACACCGCGACGAGTACCAAGCCGACCCGACGAACGTGCCGTACATCTGGCACCCGGTCGACGAAATCTGATCTCGCCGAAGCCCAGGTCCGTCGCCTCCCTCAGCGAGCGACGGACCTGGCCTGTGGCAGGAGAACCCTCGCGCGGGCGAGGCCCTCGGGAGGGTCCACGGCGAGGCCGGCGTCAACCACGGCGAGCAACCGCACGTGGCACGAATGTGCAGCATCTCCGTCTACTTGGAGCGGCCCCGGCCTGCCCGGCGAGCAGGGAGCGGCACCCCGGAGCATCTCGGCAGGCGCGGAGCGGAGCATCTCCACATACCCAAAGCGGACAACATCGTGCCGGGCGACCGACATGTAATCGTCGGAGGATCTCCGCGTACGCGGAGATGACGTGATGCCGCGGCCGCCGGAGTCGGTCGTCCACGGAGCATCTCCGCATACGCGGAGCGGACGTCGCGAACATGTCGGCGATCTTCAGCTCCGGCGGAGCATCTCCGCGTACGCGGAGCAGACTTCAGGTCCACCTTGGTGGTGGCGTTGACGGCCGGAGCATCTCCGCGTACGCGGAGCAGACTTGGACTACGAGACTTCGGCCAGCATGAGCAACGGAGCATCTCCGCGTTCGCGGAGCAGAGCCTTTGCGACCTGCACTGATTGGTGCACCTTGCCTGTTCTTTACTTCTTGAGGGGGGCGAGGGTGAGGAGTCCGCAGCCGTAGGCGCGGCCTTGGCCGATGCCGGTGGTGAGGAGGGCGCGAAGAGCTTGGGGGTTGGTGACGTCGAGGGCTCCTTCGTAAGTGGCGGTGGTGAGGGCGACGCGGATGGGTTTGTCGTTGTGGTCGTGTTTGCCGAAGGTGTTCTTGCCGCGGTGGCGGAGCTGGAGCTGGAGGGGGACTTCACCGTCCGGGCCGAGGTCGTCGGGGCTGCCGGCCGGGGGGATGGTGAAGCCGTGCTTGGAGGCTTTGTCGGTGAGCCAGCGCAGTTGGTGGCGTGCGGTGGTGTGGGGCAGGCGGCGGCCGCGTTGGTCGGGTGCGGGTGACGCCTGTCGGTAGGTGGGGGATGCGGTGAGGCGGAAGGCGTAGCGCTGTCCGGTTTCGATGCGGTCGAGGAGGGGTCCGTAGGGCTTGCTGTCCCATTGGGGGGTCTGGGCTGTGGGCCAGCCGGCGTCTTCGATGAGTTGGGTGAAGTCGGGGCGGGTGGGTGAGACGGTCCACAGGACGGGGCGGCGGACGTCGTCGCCGTCCAGGCGCCACAGCACGCGCGGCGGTGTCTGGCCTGGGGGTGTGGGGGGTTGGTCGGGGAAGCAGCCCATGATCAGGGCGTGCAGGGCGCGGCGGTTGCCGAGGAGTTTGATGGCGCCTTGGCGGCGGGGGTTGAGGTAGGCGCGGGTGAGGTGCATGGGTGTGGTCCTGTCAGCCGAGCAGCTCGAAGGGGTCGTGGACGGTGTCGTGGGGTGACAGGGGCAGGGTGATGTGCCCGTGTCGGATGGGGCGTTCGGTGTACCGGTGGCGGAACGGCGGCGCCGATGCGAGGGGCTGGTCCGGGAGGACGTCGGTGCCGTCCGGGTCCTCGATGACCGTGTCCAGGCGGACGCTGGACTGCCCCAGCCCGCGGTGGCGAGCGATCTCGTGCGCGGCGGCCTGCCACGCCGTGGTGCGCAGGGCATGGTCGAGGCCGGTCTGGCGCTCGAAGCCCATGAAGAGGGGTTTGCTGGGAGGGCATGAGCGGCGGCCCAGGAACAGGGGAAAGCGGGGCCGGCGCACTGCGTGGGCGACTTTGGCCAGCAGGTCGGCGTCGCCTTCGAGGTATGCGGTGAAGGCGGCATCGCTCAGGTAGTGGCGCCGGGTGATCTTCGTGGAGTCCTTGGCCTGCAGGCGCCCGTCATCGGCGGTGGGCAGACGCTGCTGAGCGGCATCGGTCGGGGCGTGAGAGGCGCCGCTGACCGTGTGGTAGTCCACCAGCAGTTCGCCGGGCTGATCCGCGCGCACGGCAAGACGCAGACCCGTCAGCTCCGCCAGAGTGACGTCGGCGGTTTCCGAGGGGCCGCCGTCGCGGGGGATGCCGCATGCGGCGGCCAGGAGGCCGACGATGCCGGACTTGCTGGGGTAGGGCAGGGTGGTGCGGATGGTGTGCCGGCTGCCCACACCCCAGGACTGCAGCGGGCCGGCCAGCCGCACGGTCAGGACACTCACTTGGCCTGCGCCTTGGGCAGGGCGGCCGTCAGGGCTTCTTCTGCCTGCGCGAGCGCCCTCTTCCAAGTGACGCGCTCGGGCAGCTTCGTCTCGCCGTTGCTCTCCAGGGTGGACGGATAGATGGCGGCGGACCAGCTCGGGGTGTCGCCCCACTGCTCGTCCACGCTGGCCATGTGAGCGAAGAGGGCAGTGGCGGAGGTGGTGAGATACCCCTCGCTGGTTCGTGCGATGGGGCGTTCGAAGGCGTCGACGTGGCTGACCGGGCGGTCTTCGCGCAGGCTGAGGACGATGACCTCGGGCCGGGTGTGGTGGGCGAAGGTGTTGGCCTTGCCGGTGGGCATGCTGCCGGCGAAGGCGCGAATGAAGCCGAGCGCGGACTTCAGGGTACTGGCGTTCTGACCGTCGAGATTGGTGTGGAGGGTGCGCAGGTCGAGAGTGGCGTAGCGGTAGAGGGTGGCGGAGTTGAACTCCAGCGAGCCGATCATGCCGGCGCCCTTGTTGTCGTCCTGCTGCTCGTCGTCGACTGCGGTGAAGTAGTCGAATTCCGTGATGGCTTCGTGGGTGGAGATGGCGTGCGCGACCTGGCAGCCGGCATCCACTCCGGTGTCAGGGGAATTGGCGACCATCCGGCCGAAGAGCGCCACGGCCCCGGGGTGAGCGGTCACACCCAGGTCCTTGAGCCCCAGTGCACCCACGACGTCCACGAGTTTCTTGTCGGTGTTGGCGTCGGCGAGGGCGTCGGCCTGGGCGGCGAGCGCGTCGACCACGTTGTTGATCTGGGTGCGGCCGAGGAAGAGCAGGTATTCGGTGACCGGCCGCTCCTCGACCGGCTCGTCGCCTTCGCCCTTCTTCTTGGGCTTCTTGGCGGCGACCTTGAACATCGCAAACGCCGCTGCCATACCGATGGCGTCGGCCTTCTCAGCAAGGGCGGGGACGCGCTCTGCGAGCTGGTCAGCGATCATCTGGGGCAGCTGGCGGGTGCGGACGGCGTCCTCACCGGCCAGGGCGCCATCGGCCTCGAACGCGGTGCGGGTGGCGCGCTTCCACGCCTGGGAGGAGACGCGGGCACGCTTGACGCCGCCGAAGACGGCGGTCTTGGGGCTGCCGTCCTGGTCGCGGTTGATGTTGGAGGGCGGCACGTTCTGCAGGATGTGGATGTCGAGGAAGGTCATGGCGCTACTCCTTGGGCGAGTCGGTCGGGTTGCTGTCGGTTTCGGTGGTCTTGCGTGGGGTGCGGCGGAAGTCCATCCCCCAGATGCGCACCAGGCCCTGGCGCCGTGCCGGGTGGTGCCAGGCGGCAAGCGCGTCGGCCAGGGCGACGTAGTCCAGCGCGACGTCGTAGGTGCGCAGCAGCGAGACGAGGAAGCGCAGGTGGCTGGTCAGCTCGGTCATCGAGTCCGCACTCAGGGCGGCACGGAAGCGCTTGGAGGCCCCGCCTTGCGAGGGCATCGACGCCTCCAGTTTCCGGGCGGCGTGCCCCAGGGAGACGCCGCGCCGGTGCATGGGGGCGGACTTGGACTGCGTGTGGCAGGCATACAGCGCCAGGGTGTGGTGCGTGGCCGCGGTGACCTCGTCCCGTCGCCCCAGGGGGACGAACTCAGAAACTTCTGTCTTTTCGTCGCCTTCCAGGACGTAGGAGATCGACTCGTGCATGTCGAGTTCGTCCAGCGGCTCGGTGTTGCGTCCGCGGCGGCACGCGGCGGCCAGGCCGGGGTCCCGGTCGATCGCTTTGAGCTGTTTGGCGAGCCGGCCGTGCCAGGGCGGCGGGTCGTCGTCGGTTCGGCGCTTGGGTGTGGTGGTCATGCGGGCGGCTCCAGGTCGGTCGGATCGTCGTCGGGGTCGTCGCCGTCGGTGTCGAACAGCTCGCGCAGGGCCTTGTGCAGGGCGCTGTGGAAGAAGATTTCGGCCAGGGACGCGTCCATGACCTCGCCCTCCCCCGTCTCCTGGCCGTGCCATGCAGCTGGGGAGGCTGCCTTCAGGAGTTCGCCGGCCCTGCTGCGGATGATGCGCCGGACCTCGTGCGCCCATCGATCGAGGGCCTCGTCGGGCTCGGCGTCGTTGCCGGTCAGGGAGGACAGCCAGCGCCGAAACGGTGTGTCCAGCGCGGCGTATGCGGCTTCGCGGGCGCGTTCTCGGTGACCGGTCAGCAAGCCCTCCTCCGACTTTCGGCACCCCGAGGCCACCGCGAGGTTCTCCGCCAGATACGCCAGCGCCCGGACCGCGCCTTCGGTCGCCTCGACGGCGTAGAGCACGGTGTGGCGCCAGTCGTCGTCCTGGGCCGAGAGCACCGCGACCGGCAGAGGGAGCACATCGCCGTAGGCTTCGTCGATCACGGCGCTCTGGTTGCCGTATTCGAAACCGACCGCAAGGACGCGAAGCGGCATCCTCTTCAGCGCGGACATCCGCTCGCGGGTGCCCAGTTGAGCCAGCACCGCTGGGCCTTGGAGCGTCGGGGCGTCCTTCGCAGCGGCGGTGGTGGTCAGCTCCGCGCGGGCCAGCAGCGGGCCGAGCCCGCGCCACAGCTGCCGCTCGACGCGGTGCCGCACCGGCCAGTAGACCAGCGGGAACTTGCGCTTGCGCTCCAGGTTCGGGCTGCGTTTCCACGCCGAGTGCGGCTCGCTGCGCATCCAGCCCCGCAGCTCCTGCCCGGTGTTCAACGAGATCCGGTCCCCGCCACAGACCAGCACCTGCCGCACCACAACCCCGCCCGGCTGGTCCGCATCCGGCTCAGGGATCAGCCGGATGCGGCGCGCGGGCCAGGTGAACAGCTCCAGCCGACCCTTCGGCATCCGCTCCGCCCACTGGGCCGTCAACGCTGGACGCTCCCACACCGGCAGATCCTCCTCGCCGACGGCGGCTGCCGTGGTGGGCAGGAGGTTGCACATCAAGGAGTGCCACAGCGTGGGCCCCATGGGCATGACGACGCCCAACTGCCCCATGGAGCCCACCGGGTTGCCCATGGTCTTGCCGGCCTTGGCCTGGTCGTCACCGACCGCCCCGGTCTTGATCGCCGCGGTGTCCCACGCATGGGCATGCAGCAGCCACCGCGCCGCCTGCGCCGGGGTGAGCGCATCGGGGCGGGCATCGCGTTCCGCGGAGAACAGCGGCACGTTGTTGCCGCTGGCCACATGCGGCACCAGCAGCGCCACCGTCTTCGTCTTGCCGTTCAGCGCCTGCAACCCGCCCACCTGCATGAACGGTGCCTGCGCGTCGAACAGACCGAAGCGCGAACGGTGTTCATCCAGATAGGCGCCGATCACCGTCGCGTCGAACGCCCCCGCCTCCCACCAGGCCGACCAGTGCTTCTCGCCGGTCGGTCCTTTCAGGGCTCGGTGCACGATGGCCAGCAACAGCCGGATCACTGGAGGGATTTGCGAGGGGCTGTCCAGGGCCAGGCTGCGTACCTCGGTTGCACGCAACAGCGCCTCGCGCAGAGACACCTCCCCCGTACTGCCGTCGGCGAAGACGACCGGAAGCCAGTCGTCGTCGACCAGATTGAATTCCATAACGCTCCACCACGTAGGCATGACGAACTACCCGGCAGCCGTGCGGCATTTGACGCCCGGCCCCGACTCACATACCTACAGGCACCCACTGACAACGCACGGTGACCTGCAAAAACGTGGCTTGAAACAGATCAGTCGACCATGAGACCTTCCTTCGGGCAGTACGTGAGGCGCCTGCCTCCCAGCCGCAGGGGCCGACCATCGGCAGGCAGCAAGAGCACCCGGGCCGAGCCGAGCCAGGCGGATGCCTTCCACGCCTCTGGCGTGAAAGAGGCTTCCTGAGCCGCAGCTGTCAGCTTCTCCGACCAGCTCGGAAGCCGGATCGCCTGGTCCAGCACCACCTCGACGCCCTCCGCGTCCGGCAACCGGTCCAGCGGCACCAGCGCATCCGCCCCTTGGGAAACGGGCACCGCCGTGTCCTCCGAGGCTCCTGCTTGCAGCAGGATGACCTCCAGCGACGGCTTGCCGAGCCGGACCAGAGCCTGCACCTGCGGCGTGTTTTCATCGTCATCGCCACTCAACGGGGCGTCCCTGTGCAGATCCGCCAGGCTCTCCACCTCCCGCGGATTCCTCAGAGCGACCTGATTCGCCTGGTCCTTCATCAGCGCCCGCTTTTCCTCGTCCTCCTGCGCCGCGACGGCCAGCCGCTCCTGCCAGGAGTCCGGCCCCAGCCTCCCGGTGCCATAGACGCGGTCGACCAGGTCCGGGATGGCGGCCGGCAGTTCCAGCACGGTGCGGTCGAGCAGCACCGCCGCGGTGCGCCACAGCAGGTGGTCCCCGTAGACCGTGCGAGACCCACCCGGCATCTCCGGAGGCGTATCCAGGGCGGACTGGTATCCGGTCACCACCACGCGGGCATGGCTCAGTAGCTGCGGGCGGTCGCTGGCCGGGTGGCGGTGCATCCGGCCGATCCTCTGGAAGAGCAAGTCGATCGGGCACAGGTCGGTGATCAGCGCGTCGAAGGACACGTCCAGGGACTGCTCGGCGACCTGGGTCGCGACCACGACATGCGGCATGGGCCGCGTGCCCTCGGGGCCGAACTCCGTCACGAGGCCGGTCTCCAGGCGCCGGCGGTCAGCCACCGTGAACCGGGCGTGCATCAGCGTGACCGCGTCCTCGCCCAGCGCCTCCCGCAGCTGACCGGCCAGTTCCTGAGCCCGAGCGACGGTGTTGCGAATGACCAGCAGACACCCGCCGCCCGCCAACAGTTCTTTGGCCCGGTTGACGACCGTGGTGACGTCCGGCTCCGGCAGCATCTCCACCGTCACCGCCAGCCCGCGGTCCGCCTCCGCCGACAGGGCTTGAGGCACGGCCCCCTCCCCTGCCAGATCAGGGGCGTCCACCCAGGTCAGGCGCGGATACGCCGCACTGTCCTCCACCTCCACCTGCCGCCCGGCATACGCCTGAACGAGCTGTGCGCGCTGCTGGGCGGGGAGAGTCGCCGACAAGAGCACCACCGGCACCCCGCACGCCCCCAGCCACGCCAGCACCCCCTGCAGCAGCCCGGACATGTAGGCGTCGTAAGCGTGCACTTCGTCCAGAACCACGACCTTCCCCGCCAGGCCCAGCATCCGCACCGACACATACCGCGAAGCCAGCCCCGCCAGCAGCAGCTGGTCCACAGTGGCCACCACCACCGGCGCCAGCAGCGACCGATAGCGCCCCTGGATCCACTTCGAGGCGACAGCCCCCGCACCGCACTCGTCCACACCCACCGTGCCGTGCAGCAGGGCCCGGTAGTCCTCCTGACGCACGGCCTTGCCGTGCGCGAGAGCCACCGTCGTATCGGCCCCCTGCCGCTTGAGCCACTTCAGGACCCGGCCGAAGATCTGGTTCGCCGTCGCCTGCGTGGGCAACCCGAAGAACACACCGTTCGCGCCCAGCCGGGCAGCCAGCACCTCCGCTGCCGCCAAGGCGGCCTCCGTCTTGCCCTCGCCCATCGGCGCCTCGATCACCATCAACCCCGGCCCCCCAACCGAGCACGCCAGGTCATAGACCGCCTCCTGCACTGCCCGCGGCTTGTTGATCCCGAACCGGGAGCCGTACAGACCCTGCGCCCCCATCCGCGCACCATCCGGATCCGGCGTCCAGACCGCCCACACCCCCATGACTTCACCCGCACGCCCGACCCGGGACGCCGAGGTCTCCAGATAGCCCTCCGGCAACCGGCCCTCGTACGGAAAGAGGTCCTCGTTACTGGCCAGCCAGTCCGCCAAGGTCACCGCGCCGGCCTGCACCAGCTGCGCCGGCACCGACGGCACACTCTTGTCCCACGCCCCCAGATGCGGCGCTGCTCCGCTGCCCAGCACCGCCGCTTCATGCACTGCCGCCTGCATCCGTTTCCATGCCCCGGTCCCCCGGCGCTTGGGCTTGATGCCTTCGTCCAGCCAGCCCACCCCGGGGAACACTCCGTGATGGCCTGCCAGCGTCAGAGCGACGAACTCGGCCGCCTCCCCGTCCCATCCCTCGTCGCACAGCACCTGGAAAATCAAACGCCCCGAGAGCCAGCCATGCGGCAGAACACCCTTCACGGACAGGTCGACCGCCAGTCCCGCGGCCACCAGTTCGGCCCGCCGTTGCACATCCAGGCCGGCGAAAGGCGGCGTGGCCTTGCCGAGATCATGCTCGGCCGCCAGCCACGACAGCCGGGCCCGGGCCGGCGCTTCCCTCCCGTCGAGGTCCGCCGCCAGCAATCCCCGCACCCGCTGCGCGAGCAAGTGGTCCCACAGCCAGCCGCCCGCGTGCCCGCTGTCCCACACATGCGCGATCAACGAATGCCACGTAGCACCAGGAGGCACCTCACGCCCCCAGCCCCTGCGCCACGTCTTCGCCCACAACAGCCCAACCAAACCGGAAAACTCCGACACCCTGCCTCCTCACGGAACCAGCCCCCAGTCCTACCCGCAGCCACTGACAACCAGCCTGTGAACAACCCACCGCGGCCACCCACCCACCAGACAGCGCTACCGTGAAGAGACAACCGGCCTCCCTGAGGCCCCCGAGCACCAGCCTCACCGCACCTTGATAACGAAACAGCAAAGCCCCCACAAACGGCCAGGTCACGAGGGGTCCGCTCCGCGCATGCGGAGATGTTCCGAGCTGACCAGCTCAGTCCCGGACCTGGCGTGAGTCCGCTCCGCGCATGCGGAGATGTTCCGATCTCGCCCACCCCGACCATGCCGCACGGAGCGTCCGCTCCGCGCATGCGGAGATGTTCCCGGCGCGATGGCCAGTGCGCTGGTGCAGGTCCGGTCCGCTCCGCGCATGCGGAGATGTTCCGCCCGTGCCGTACATCGCAGTGTGGGCACACGAGTCCGCTCCGCGCAGGCGGAGATGTTTCGCCGGCTTTGTGGCGCTTGACTGCACGCACATCGTCCGCTCCGCTCACCTGGAGATGTTTCGAATCGCAAGGTGCTGCGCCCCAGTCTGGCGAAGTCCGCTCTGCTCACGCGGAGATGCTCCGAGCATGATGCCGCGGTCGAGACCATTGACGCGGTCTGCTCCGCCCACGCGGAGATGTTCCGTACAGGGCGGGGATGACACAGCACGCCATCGCGTCCGCTCCGCTCACGCGGAGATGATCCGGAGCTGGAGGCCGACCTAGCTAAAGGAATCGAGTCCGCTCCAAGGGCAAGCCGCCGTCGAAACTGGAGACCGGCACCGGTGGTCAATGTCGGGTGGTCAAGGCCAAGTCCGGGACGGGCACGCCAGCGGCCGCAAGACGGCCACGACGCCCTACGTCAATCGAACGCTAAATCCAGAATGTGCCGCTTGCCTGTTTCTGTGCAAGTGCTTAAAGACTCAGTGCCGGCACGATAGAACTGCAGGTCATGACCTGTCCGCTCCGCGCGTGCGGAGATGTTCCCCGGTACCAGCCGAGGGTCAGGACGAGTCGTGCGTCCGCTCCGCGCGTGCGGAGATGTTCCCCGTGCCCCGTCCCCCGTGGCCATGCCGGAGAAGTCCGCTCCGCGCGTGCGGAGATGTTCCCGGCAAGAGGCACGTCACGACGTGGCGGCCGATGTCCGCTCCGCGCGTGCGGAGATGTTCCCGACTGGCCCGACGTCGACCGGGACTATGCGGCGTCCGCTCCGCGCATGCGGAGATGTTCCCTGTGGCTCAGTAGTCATACAAGGGCCGGATGGGTCCGCTCCGCGCGTGCGGAGATGTTCCGCGGCGAAGAATCCGCGCGCCGATGCCGTTGTTGTCCGCTCCGCACACGCGGAGATGTTCCGCTGGTCGCCGGCCACCTGCGGGCCGGCGCCGCGTCCACTCCGCAAACGGGGAACTCACCAGCGCCAGCTACACAACCAGACAGCGCGCTACCGTTACAAGGCCACCGAACGCCCCACCGCACCTTGATAACGACACAGCAAAGCCTCCGCAACTACCCAGGTCACGAAGGGTGCGCTCCGCGTACGCGGAGATGTTCCGCTGACCAGCTCGCCGCGCTGCGCCGTCAATTCGTGCGCTCCGCGTACGCGGAGATGTTCCACCGCCAGGTTGAAAGCCGAAACCCTCGTCATCGTGCGCTCCGCTTATGCGGAGATGTTCCGACCATGCGGGCCATCGGATCACTGTTGATCTCGTCCGCTCCGCGCACGCGGAGATGTTCCGCAGTGCATCCGCTCGCCCAGCCCGGCGCCTCGGTCCGCTCCGCACACGCGGAGATGTTCCGTGTCCGATGCCGGCTCGCAGCTGCTTGTCGCTGTCCGCTCCGCGCACGCGGAGATGTTCCGCTCTGCGAGCAAGACGATCGGGTCAACTCCGGGTCCGCTCCGCACAGGCGAAGATGATCCGTCCTCCGGCAGACCCAGCCCAGCGTGCGGATTGTCCGCTCCGCGCGTGCGGAGTTGCTTCCGGTCCGCCGGGGACAGTGCCTGGGCTGTCCGCTCCGCGTCCGCGGAGATGCTCCCACGGCAGCAACGCTCTTGGGCGTCACCGTGCCGTCCGCTCCGCGCGTGCGGAGATGTTCCGGACTCTGATGTCCTGCTCGAACTGGCCGCCAAGTCAGGCTCTGTGTACGTGGAGATGCGCCGACTACGGCGAGATGATCACCATGGCTGTAGCGTCCGCTCCGCGCCCGGGGAACTCGCCAGCGCCAACTGCACAACCAGACAGCGCTACCGTTACAAGACGACCGGACACCCCACCGCACCTTGATAACGAAACAGCAAAGCCTCCGCAACTGGCCAGGTCACGAAGGGTGCGCTCCGCGTACGCGGAGATGTTCCGTCGGAGGCGAGGGTGAACAGGCGTTGCCGGATGTGCGCTCCGCGTACGCGGAGATGTTCCGTTGATGGCGGAGTGGTCCATATCCGGATAGACGTGCGCTCCGCGTATGCGGAGATATCCCGTACGGAGACACCGGCCTCGCCCTCGCCTCGGAGTCCGCTCCGCGGAGGCGGAGATGCTCCGTACACCGCAGAGCCGGGGCGAGTGACCGATGGCGTTCGCTCTGCGTACGCGGAGATGTTCCGTACAGGGCCAGGGCCTCGTCGACGACGGTCTGGTCCTGTCCGCGCACGCGGAAATGCTCTGGTTCCAAGGCAGCGGCGCAGCGCTTACTGCTGGTCGGCTCCGCGCAGACGGAGATGTTCCGGTCGGCATCGGCGTCGACTTGGCCGTTCAGTCGTCCGCTTCGCACAAGCGGAGATGCACCGAAGTACGCGTCGATCATCCGCCAGCTCGACGGGTTCGCTCCGCGCATGCGGAGATGCTCCGAGCGGCCTGACCCCGCTGCGCCTGCAGGTCGGGGCTGCTCCGCATACGCGGAGACGCTCCCTTGACCTTGGCGACCATTGCAGGCGGGTCAGGGAGCCGTGGAACTGGGCAGGAGAGCAAGCTTGGCGGCGATGGTCGGTGCGGTGACCTTGGTGAAGGGCAGCCACCGGTAGTTCGTCACTTCCTCGGCTTGGAGGTGGATCTTCTGCTTGCCGAGGAGCCGGAAAGCGAAGCGGAAGTCGTAGTGCTGGTGTGCCGGTTCGCCTTTATCGGGGTTGGCTGCGATGTCGTGTACATCGATGTCGAGCGGGATGCTTTCGTATCCCGTCAGCGGGACCACGGCGCTGGGCGGGATGCCGGCCTCCTCCTGGAGTTCGCGCAGGGCGGCACTGGGGAGAGCGGTGTCGGCAGGCTCAGAGTGCCCACCGGGCGCGAGATCCTTGTCGAGGATCTTGTGGTGGATGTGCAGCATCTGGTCGTGCCGGTCGATCACGATGGCGCTGCAGGTGACGTGGCCGGGGTAGGTCTCACGGCTAGTCGGGTCCTCCGGGCTCGTCAGGGCGTTCAGGAGAGGCACGAGCGCTTCCCGCTCGTCGGGGTGACGCCCGAGGTACGCCTCGGTCATGTTGTGGATGTGGCTGCGGGACGGGGGCATGTGGATCACCTGGCGAAGTGGTCGAGCCAGGCTCTGGCGATGGCCTGGCGGGCGTCTGCGGACATCTCGTGGAGGCTCGGGGCATGCATGCCCCGGCTGAGGGCGGATGTGGCGGCGAGTATCTCGGCCTGGACGAGGTGGATGTATGTGCCGATGGATGCTCCGTGCAGGAAGTTGACGGCGTTGCCGTTGGCGAGCACGTAGAAGTAGTGGCCGGTCACGTCGTAGCGAGTCAGCTGATCCCCGACTGGGGTGCGCCGGTAGAGGTCGTCGAGTGCGTCGAGTTCGAGTTCGTCCTCGGAGGAGGTGACCGAGGCGAGGTACGCGCCGTTGTGCAGGGCTGCGAAGTCGCTCTGCCGCAGGGCCAGGTTGCCAGTGGCGCACAGCACGAGGCCGGCCTCGTGGATCGCTTCCGTGCAGGAGGCGGTGGTACGGAAGCCCTGGGCGTGGGCTTGCACCTGCTTGACGGGATCGTTGTCGTAGACGACCACGCGCAGGTCGTGGGCTCGCAGGGTCTGGGCGATGCTGCGGCCGACCTTTCCGAAACCGATGACGCAGGCGTCGCGGCTGGCAAGGATGTCGCCTCGGGTGCGGACCAGGGCGTCCGTGGAAAAGACGATGGACCGCCCGACGAGGTGGTCCTCGCAGTCCTTCAGCGGAGAGCGCGCCACCGAGAACACGGGGCAGGGAAGTTGACCGAGCGCTTCGTATCGCTGGTGGCCGTTCTCGGTGTCCTCGACGACTCCCAGGATGCGGCCGGAGAACTTGTCGACCAGGGTGTCGAGGCTGGGGGCGTAGTAGCCGCCGATGTCGAGGAGGACGACGTCGCGACCGGGCGCGGTGTCTTCGAGGTACTCCAGGGCGCTGGTCGGATCGGCGAACAGTTCACGGGTGAGGGCGTGGACGGCGTATGTGCGGCGGACCTCTGCCAGGGCCTCCGCAGTCACGGACTTGGGCTTGGGGAGAACGGCGGCGACCGTGGTCGTGCGGGCCATCGCGCGCAGGAACGCCGGGCGTTCGGGGAGCAGGTGCGTAATGATCAGCGAGGTGGCTTGGCCGGCGGCGGGGAAGCGTTCGGTGACGCGTCGGAAGAAGGCGTCCAGCCGGGCTTTTTCTGGGCTCTCCACGGCAACTCCTCTGTCGTCGCGAGGTGGTCAGGCAGCCGCTCGGTACGCGGGCTGGGTCAGGGCTCGCATCTGTGCGCGCATGCCGGTGGGCAGGTCGACCGTGGGCTGCCAGCCGAGTACGGCCTGGGCGCGGCGGGGGTCGGCGCGGGTGGTCAGTACGTCTCCGTTGCGGACGTTGTCGGCGTGGATCTGGATCTCTCGGCCGACGAGGCTATTGGCGATCTTGATGACGTCGACCAGGGAGGCGTTGGCTCCGCCGCCGACATTGACGATGCCTGTGTCGATGGGGGCGCCCGCAGCGGAGATGGTGGCGGCGACCGCATCGTCGACGTACGTGAAGTCGCGGCGCTGGTGGCCGTCTCCGTACAGCCGCAGTGGCTGCCCGGTCATCGCGGCGTGGAGGGCGCGGTGGGTGAACATGTCGGGGCGCTGGCGGGGGCCGTAGACCGTGAAGTAGCGCAGGGCGATAACGCTGGTGGGGCAGTCGGCTCGGGAGGCGTGGGCGAGGCAGAGTTGTTCCTCGGCGAGCTTGGTGACTGCGTACGGGGAAGCCGGGCGGGGGTGGTCGCCTTCGACGCTGGGGCCGCCGTTGGTGGGGCCGTAGACGCTGGAGGAGGAGGCCACGACGAGTCGGGGGACGCGCATGCGGGTGGCGGCGTCCATGACGCGCTGGGTGGCGAGGATGTTGGAGTTGACGTACTCGCTGAATTGCGGTCCCCACGAGGGGCGTACGCCGGGGATGCCGGCAAGGTGGTAGATCACGTCTGCGTCGATGAGGAGCGGATCGATCGCGCAGGTGAGGAGGTCCGCGGTGATGTGCATGTAGCCCGGGAGACCGCGCAATGGGGCCATGTTGGCGGCGGCCGTCTTGTCTCTTGCTGGGTCGCGGCGGTCGACGCCGATGACGGTGGTTCCTGCCTGTGCCAGGGCGTGGGCGAGGTGGGATCCGATGAAGCCGGCCGCGCCGGTCACCAGCGCGCGCCGAGGGCTCGATGCGGTCGCGGCGGAGGGGCTGTCTGACACGGAACTCTCCAGAGGTGGGTTGGCGGGTGGGGTGGTTAGTGGTCAGCTCAGTTGGGACAGGACAGTGCGGCCGTGGGCGCTCAGGACGGCGTCGTTCTGTTCGTGACCGCGGACGAGTGCGGTGACGGCTTCGATGGCACCGAAGCGCTCCAGGAGCCGTTGTTCGGTGTCCGAGGGTTGGCTGCCGTATCCGGTGAAGAACGCCTCGCGCAGTCGAGGGGCCTGCTGCCAGTGGCGGAACTCAAGGCGGGCGAAGTCCCGGATGCGGGCGTCGCGCCGCATGTGCTCGAAGTCGACGGTCCAGAAGCCTTCTCCGACGCGCCAGTTCCTGGGTTGGTAGTCGAGGTGGCAGACGGCGCTGTCCATGCAGGCGCCGGCCAGCTCATCCGCGATCTGCAGGACGAGCTTCCGCTCGGCGCCCGAAAGGAGGTCCGTGCCGTCGGCCCTGGCAACCCAGCTTCGGAGACGATCGGCCAGCGCGCCTCCCATGTCTGCGGTGCTACGCCGGTTCGTCGCGTGATGAAGAGCGCGAAGGGCACCTCCGGCGTCGTGGTGCGCCTTCTCCTCGTCGTCCGAACCAGGGAGCAGTGCGTCACCGCTCCAACCGGGCACCGCGGTGATCAGGAGGATGTGCGTCGAGTCCTGGCGGCCGACTAACTCGGGGGCGCGGTCCAGGAGATGGACCCTCCAGGTCAGATATGCGTGCGTCTCTTGGACGTAGCGGGCCTGGCTTGCGTGCTGCTTTGCGAAGTAGGTGGTGCCCCGGGTGTCGACGAGCTGCAGAAGGTGGGACGGAAGCGAGGGGTCGGCGACGATGCTGACAGCTCCGACCGTTTGGCGCGCGAGTTCGATGCGAGGGTCGGCGTCAGCCCTACTGCTCACGGTGTCGCTCCCGTTGCTAAGGCGGCGAGGTGGGCGGTGTCGTTGTGCCGGTCGAGCATCCAGCGGCGCTGGCCGAGCCGGTTGCGGTGGTGCTGCCAGCGGGTGACGGAGGCGTGGGAGACCGTGAAGCCGGCTTCCGTCATCGACCCGAGGCCGAGCAGGAGGGCGTGTGCGGCGAGGATCGTTTCGCCGTGGGCGGCGAACAGGACGCGGTCGCCTTCGTGGCGGTTGATGAGGTCGTGGAGGAACGCTTCGGCTCGCTGGAGGTAGCCGTTCCAGGTATCGGATCCCGCGGCCCAAGGTTGGTCTGGGTGGGCATGCGGTCCGCCGTTGGCTGCGGTCTTCACGTAGTGCCAGGGCTTGCCGTCGGCCTCACCGTGAATGGGTCCATCGAGGCCGGGTTCTACGCGGGGCTCCAGGCCGAGGGCGTGCCCGAGGATCTGCCCGCTCTGCTGAAGGCGCAGTCGGGGGCCTGCGTAGAGCGCGGTGAAGGGCTGGGCGCGGTGCTCGGTGGCCAGTAGGGCAGCGGCCCTCTCGACCTGGACGTATCCCAGGTGGGTGAGCCCTGTGCAGGTTGCGGGGCCGCCGACGCGGCCATCGGCGTTGCACCGGGCCTCGCCGTGGCGGACGAAGACGAGTTCTGTGGTCATCATGAGGGGCCTTGGGTTCGTGGGTGCTGATGCAGCCAGCCGTAGCGGTAGCCGTTGCGCCCGGCGTACGGCGCGGTCAGTACGGCATGCAGTGCGAGGAAGTCACCGAGGCGCTCTCTGCTCGTCGCACCTAGCTGGGCGTGGTGACGGGCGGCGGCATGGTTGTAGCCGTTCAGGGCTGCTTCGATGTCGGGCGGATCGATCGGGCCGTGCGTCATGATCAGCGTCGTGATCAGCTTGGCCAGGTCGTATCCGAAGGGCGCGAGGGTGACGTCGTCCGTATCGACGCTGAAGACCGTGCCGTCCAGGGTGATCAGGAAGTTCCGCGGGTTGCTGTCCTTGTAAAAGGCGGCGGGCCCGTCAGTGGAGCGCTCCAGCAGCGTCAGCATCGCGTGCAGGGCGGCAGTGTCGGGCAGAAAGCCGCTCTCCAGCCGGTTGCGCAGGGCCGCTTCCCGGCAGGAGCCGAAATCCGCGAGGACGCTGCCGTCTCGGAGTTCGTGTGGCATGTCCAGCTGTGCCCGGTGCAGGTCGCTTGCCCAAGCAGCACCGTGCGCATCACCCAGGAGGGCCGCAAGCGGCAGCAGATCCTCCTTCTGCGCATGACGACCGTCGATGTGCTCGAAGGTCAGGCTGGCCGGCCCGACTACCGTCAGCGCCGGCTGCCGCAGCGGCTTCGCATGGGTAGCGAGCCATCCGTAGTGGCAGGCTGCGGCAGCTGCCTTCGCGGGGGTCTCGTAGTGCTTGCTGAAGTGGAAAAGCGTCACGTCCGACCTCCATGCGGCCGGGCCACGACATAGGTGATGACCGAGGTGGTGGTGATCGGCTTGTCCGGGTGCCACTCGTGGAGCGCGGCGGCCAGGGCGCCGGGGTTGCCGTACAGACCGGGTGCGAGGTCGTACTTGGGGTTGGTGGCGAGGTACTCGGCAGCGTGGTCGAGGCCCGAGAACTCGAAGCGGTGTTCCTCGTGCTCGACCGCCACCACGTCCATGGCCGACTGCGCCATGTCGGCGAGGTTGCCTCCGTGCGCGGTGGCGTAGAGGCTCTCGTGCTGCTCGGCGCGCGGGTCAAGGGGCCCGGCGACCAGGGCATCCATCTCTCTATAGCTGTCGAACGCCTTGGTGACCAGCACGGCGAGCCCGCCGGGGGCCAGGGAGCGGGCGATTTCCGCGATGGCCCGCCCGGGGTCGGGTGAGTGGTACAGGCAGAACGCTGCAACGGCCAGCTCACACGAATCATCGGGCAGGGGGAGCTGGTGGAAGTCCCCTTGAAGGAACGCCACTTGGGTTCCGGGGTAGTGGCCGGCACGACTGCGGGCAGCGGCCAGGAGGGCGGGAGAAGCGTCGATACCCACGAGCCGCTGTGGCTTCAGCTGCTTGGCCAGGACGCGGCTGCTGGTGCCCCGACCGCATCCGATGTCTGCTACCAGACCAAGACGGCGATCGGCCCCGGCTCGGTGCGCCTGGGCCAGCTGGACGATGACCTCGGGAACGAAACGACCTGCGGTCTTGGCCCGCATCAGGGCGCTGGAGCGGCTGGCCAGCCGGGCGGCATTGCCGTACAGCTCGCCCTGGCGGCCGGGGTCGAGAAACGGGTTGGTGGTCACGAGCCGCACCCCCGCTCGGGTCGCGGAGTGCTCAGGTGTGCTGGACGGCGACCTGCTGCAGCCAGCGTCGCGTGTGCCGGCGGTTGGTGAGGAACACCACTTCGGCGTGCCCGGCGGCGAACTCCTCGGTCTTGGCCATGACCCGCGGTCGCATCTTGCGCCGGTACGTCGCCACGTACTTGATCACGCCCCAGGTGATGCGGTTGTGCACCCCGTTGCCCTTGTGCCCGGCGCCGTGCCTGATCTGCCGGGAGAAGATCCCCCACAGTGCAGCCAGTGTCGAGACGTCCATCAGCACCACGGTGTCGCAGGCTTCGAGCCGGATCTGCAGCGTGGAGTTGTAGTTGCCGTCGATGATCCACGTCGGCTGCGTGACCAGGCCGCGCTGCACCTCGGCAAATTTCTCCATGGGCAGGGCGTTCCACTCGTCGTCGTAGAACGCGGCATCCAGGTGCGTCACCGGCGCATCCAGGATCTTGGCCAGCTTGCGGGCAAGATCCGACTTGCCGCTGCCTCCGCAGCCGACGATGGCGACCTTCTTCATGGTGCTCCAGCCTAGAGGTGCTCGGGTGCCCGGACGGCTCGGCGGCCGGAACACATACGGATGATCGGGTCCTGCTGGCTCGAGCGAGGCGGTTCATCATGCGGCCCCCTGCCTTGACGGCCCGGCGGCGGTGGCCCTGTCCAGCACGGACTCCAGTGCGTCGACCTGGTGGCTGAGCCGGAAGAGCTCCAGCCGACCGATGCACTCCGAGATCAGTTCGGCGTGCTGCCGGCTGCCCGCGATCTTCTGGAGGTCTTCGATCCGCCGGATCACTTGGCCGCCCGTCTGGACCACCAGGTCTTCGGGGACGAAGAGCTCGACGTGTCGGATGCTGGCCGGCGCCAGCGGCAGGCAGCCGGCGAGGACGGCCTCGAAGATCCGCTGCGTCATCTGTCCGACCGCGGCGTACCGCTCGGGCAGGAGCAGGACCGTGGCCAGTGTGCTGCTGTAGAGCCGGGAGCCGGTGTTGAAGGGGATTCGGCCGAGGAAGGTGACGTGTGGCCATCGCTCGGTACTGGTCCACTTGCCGCCCACCCGGTGCTCGAAGCGGGCGGCGGCTGGAGCGAAGAATCGGTCGAACTCGTCGTCGCGGTCGTACTGGTTGCCGACGTAACCGAGTGGCGTCCTCCGGTCCTCGCCGGCCAGGGCGATCGGGTCGGCACCGTCCAGGAGCGCGTCATCGATGGGAAAGAGCACGCGGTGGGCACCGGGGGTGGGTGCGAGGGCGGCTTCGCACACCGTGACGTTCGGGGTGCTGCGCCAGATGCTGTCCTCGCGCAGTTGCCGGTCCTTGTCCCAGATCACGGTGGGGGTACGGCGGCGAATGGTGTAGCGGTTGAGCAGCTCCACCTGGCGGTGGAGATCACAGGTATGTCCTGCGGTGCCGCAGGCGGTGGTGTTGCGCCCCTCGATGGGCCAGCGCCATTCGAGGAACAGCACGTCGATGTCCGGGATGCCGGCGTCGAAGGAGTACACGCCGCCGAGAGCGTCGCCCGCTTCGAGCCAATCGCGGTCAGCCTGCAGAAACACGATGTCGTGACCACGCCGGACAAGCTCGTCGATCAGCGGCCGGCGGTGGCTGCGGCCTCCGTCGGGGGTGTCGGTGATCCCGTTTCCGAGGAAGCCCCAGAAGCTGTATCCGATCTTCATTTGGTGATCCACCGCCCTTCGAGCAGCAGGGCGTCCAGCCCGGAGTTCGCGAGGCAGTCCAACGCCATCTCCGGGGTGCCGCAGATGGGTTTTCCTTTGACGTTGAGCGAGGTGTTGATCAAGACAGGGACTCCCGTACGGCGGGCGAACGACTTCAGGACCTTGTGCATGAACGGGTTCTGTGCCGCGGTGACGGTCTGGAGTCGGGCGGTGCCGTTGGCGTGGACGATCGCGGGGATGCGCTCACGGGCAGCGTCGGTCACCTGGGAGGCCATGGACATGTACGGCGCGTCCTGGCCGAGGGTGAAGAACTCACGGGCGCGGGCGGCGGTGACCATGGGTGCGAACGGGCGGAAGGGCTCGCGGAACTTCACCGTTGCGTTCAGGCGCTCGACCACCCCGGCTTCGAGGGGCGAGGCGAGGATCGAACGGTTCCCGAGGGCACGGGGGCCGGCCTCGACGCGGCCCTGGAACAGCCCCACGATCATCCCGTGGGCCAGCTGGTCCGCGAGAAACTCCGCGGCGTCCGTGCCGAGGATCTTCTGCTTCAGACCCGGCCACGGGCCGAGATCCAGCACCGGCTCGGGAAAGGACGGGCCGAGGTAGCAGGTGCGGGCGATCCCGGACAGTGGCCTCCTGCTGCCGCTGTCGACGTGCACTGCGAGAGCTGCGCCGATGGCGGTGCCAGCGTCGCCCGAGGCCGGGGGGACAAAGACCTCGTCGAAGATCCCCGCCTCAATGATTCGGCCGATGCTGACGCAGTTGGTGGCCACCCCGCCGCCCGCGCACAGCCGCCGCGAGCCAGTGAGTGCACGGGACCGCCGTGCGAGGTGCAGCATGATCTGCTCGGTGCGCTCCTGGAGGGCGGCGGCCAAGTCCTGGTGGACTTGCTGGACCGGTTCTTCCGGGTGCCGGGGAAGGCAAGCGTCGGCGATGAAGCGGGGCGAGGTTCGTGCATAGCCGGAGGTCAGGACGCGCGGCGGGAAGTAGGCCGGGTCGAGCGTGAAGCCGGTGGAAGTCGTACGAACCGCGTCGGAGAACAGCTTCCGGAAGCGGGCTGGATCACCGAGCGCTGCGAGCGCCATCACGGTTCCTTCTTCGTCGCCCCGCCGCCACCCGAGGTGCTCGGTAACCGCTCCGTACACGTAGCCCAAGGAGGCGGGGTCGTAGAGCGCCTCCAGCGTGTGGGTGCCGCGGCGGCCCGCCCAGTGGCCGTGAGCGATGGTGGTGGTCTGTCGCTCGCCGAGGCTGTCGACGACCAGCACGGCGGACTCGTTCCATCCCGAGGAGGCGAAAGCCGTCAGCTGGTGAGCGCGGTGGTGGAGTACGGGCGTGACGCGGGCCCCGGGGAATGCCTGACGGAGGGATTGCACCCGGCGTCGGGTACGCAGGCCGACCTTGGCGAACCCGGCCGCCCGCGGCAGGGCTCGATGACGAGTTGTTCCCGAGAGCGCGAAGCGCAGGGCGGCAGGGCTCTCAGCGAGGTAGCGGGCGGGCTGGAAGTTGTACGCGACGGCGTCGACGTCGCCAGGCTTGATGCCGGCCTCGTCCAGCAGCCACTCGATGGCGTGGCGGGGGTAGTCGCGGGTGTGCTTCTCCTGGGAGAGACGCTCCTCCTCGACGAAGCCGACCAGTTCGCCGTCGACCAGGAGCGCGGCGGCGGAGTCGTGGGTGAAGGCACAGAGGCCGAGGATGACGGACGGGACATAGCCCATGGGGCACGTCACCTCGTCGCCGCTGCGGCTGGGGCGAACGGGCTGCCGCTGCGGCGGGCCAGTTCGCCGTACCAGGCGATCAGAGCTGCACCAAGTGGGCTCTCGATCTTGTCGGCGACGCGCCACGCCTGCTCGCGCGCTCCGTCCTTCCACAGCCGGTAGCTGCGCATCGTCTCGGCCATGGCGTCCCAGCCCGGGTGTCCTGTCTCGTCCCGGGCTTCCACCCGGTCGAGTAGCTTGTTGAACCCCTCCCAGGGCGTGACGAGTTCCGGCATGACCGCGCTCGCGACGACGTCAGTCAGCGCGTCGGCCTTGTCCATGTCGCGCTCGTAGATGTGCAGCGAGCCGACCTGGTGGTGGTACTCGCCCAAGTCGGCGCCCAGCCAGCCGGCGACCAGCTCATGGAGCGTGGTGAAAAAGAACAGGTCATAAGGCATGCCGATCCATACGTCCTGACCTCGCATGGTGGTCGACATGTGCAGGCGGCCGGCGCGCAGATGGAATCGGAAGCCGAGGGTGCAGGGGACGTCCTTGTGCCCGGCGGTGTCACGGGCCGGGTCGTAGAGCTGGATCAGGGCTCGCCGGGAATCGGGGTCGTCCTTGAGGATCTCGACGACCCGATGGACCTGGTCGACTTCCCCGCCCCAGTTCCGCATCCTGGGCCCGTACGCGCCGCGCAGGATCCCGTCGTCGGCGTACTGCCGCAGCCGTCCGTTGTAGTCGTAGATCCACGGGGCGTCGGAGCCGGAGAGGTGCCAGACGGTCTCGGCCACTGCGAAGGCGGGGTTCAGGATCCGGGCGGGCGGCGCGTACAGCAGCCGGGCCCGCGGCTGGGTCAGCGTCATGGTCACGTTGCGGGCCTCGCGAGTGGCCATCCCGCGCGGGCTGACCTTCTCTCCGCTCTTGGCCAACAGCACGGCCCCGGTGAAGAGTTCGGCAACGCTGTCAGCGGTCAGGTTCGTCATCGGACAGGGGCTCCCTCGTCCCTCGGCATACCGGAGACGGCGCCGGGGGCATCGTGGTGGTTGGGGTCGATGTGGGCGTGGTCGGCCCGAGATCGGGCGACGATGAGTTGGGCGATGTCGAAGGCGCTGTTACCTCGCCAGTGGCACACCGCATCGCGCGCGTCCGGCGTAACCCGGAGGTGCGGCTTGCTCAGCGCGTTGAGGGCGCTCGCGATGTCGGCGGCTGAGCCGCATCGGTGGGCAAGGGATTGGTCGGCGAGGCCGAGTGTTCGCTCGCCGGGCAGGTCCAGTTCGAGGACGGGGACGTCGAGGAGTACGGCTTCGATACCGCAGGTCGAGAACACGCTCGCCACCGCGTCTGCGCCGGCGAGGCAGCCTCGTGCGCCGACCTGCGGATCGGCCACGGCCACCAGCTGCCTTCCGTCCTGCTGGAGGAGGGGGTCGAAGGCATGAATGCCCTGTGTCGGATGCGGGGCAATGACCAGGCCCCAACAGCTCTGGGCCTTCCGCAGGCCATCCAGGATGATGTCCGCTTGGGCCCGGAGGCGGTCCGGCCCGAAGGGTTGGCAGGCCCAGACCGCGATCCGGTCCGGTTGCTGGCCAGTGCCGGTGGCCAGCAGTTTCTGGAGGTAGCGGCGTTGGGTCTCAGGGCCGAGGCCGGCGAGCACGTCGAAGCGTGGCTGTCCGAGAACGTGGATCTCCGCTTCGGTGTGCCGAGCCCAGGCTCTCGCCGGAGCGACGTCACGCTCCCCCATCACGACGATGTGGCGACTGTGGATGGCCGGCCACGCCACAGACCCCGGCATCCACGCTCCGTGCTGGACGTGCACGGTGTTGGCGCCGTGTCGTTCGGCGGTATGCACGGCAAGAGCGCCGAGGGGGCTGGTGTCGTTGCTCACCAGCACGGTGTGCGGACGTACCGCGCAGAGCACTTCGTCGAGCCACGCTTCCGTGTGCACAACCGCCCGCCATGACGGCTGGGTGCATCCGCCGCTCTCCTCCACGAGAGCAGCGGCCAGGCGCTCCAGGCTGTCCAGCCGCACGGTGTGCCGGCCGACCTGGACGCTGCTGTCGGATCCGGCGGGCTCCTCGGCCTCCAGCCGCATCCCGGGGACGGTTCCGGAGACTGCAAGGATCTCGGCGGGAGCTCGGCACAGGCTGACGGCGTCAGCCACGGGCTTGGGGCAGCGCTCCGCTGGGTCGGTGGCGAGGTCGATGAGCACGCTGGGGTGGCCGTCACGGGCCAGTTCCTCCAGCACAGGCATCAGGGTCTGTGCATGCCGGGAGGACCAGGACAGCGCCACAACCGCGGCTCTGGGCAATGTCGAGGGCACCGGACTCGGCTCGGCACAAGCATCCACCTGGGGAGCTGCGAGCCTTCGCAGCCGGGCGGAGCGCGCCGGGTTGTGCGGTGCCGGTGCCCCCAGAGCGAATGCAGCACCTGACCAGGTGACGGTGTAGGGGCGATACTCGCGAGAGCTGCTGTCGCGCACGCCGAGCAGCCCTTCGTACGGGGCCGGCGTCACGGGGCCGGGTGCCTGCGCGAAGGCGTCCCAGGCGCTCAACGCCATCAGCTTGCGTACGAGTTGGCTGATCAGGCGGCGTACGGGGACGTGCTGCACGTACAGCCACGGGGCCCCGCGGGGCGTCGCCGCGCGGTGAGAGCTGTACTTCTCCAGCGCCGTCATGACGTTCTCGACGTGCTGGCCCGTCTCTCCCCGATCGACCGGCAGGGCTTCGAGCTGCAACGTGGTGATCTGCGCGGACCGCACGTTCCGAAGGGATGCTTCTCCGACGAGGATCCACGCAGACCGCCCGCCCACGAACGTCTGGGCGAGGCCGAGGGCACTTCGCTTCGAGCCGCTCACAGCAGGCTCCCCTCGATGAAGGGGGCCGTCTGTCCGCTCTCGTCAAGAAGCCGCAGGAGGTCCTTCGGTGAATGCGCGACCCTTGGAGTCGGGCTGCCGTGGGATCCGTAACCCCAGTCCGCATGGACGTACGGCACGTCGGCTCGCCGAGCACATTCGTGGTCAACCGCCATGCCCCCCACGTACATAGCGGCTGATGGATCGATGGCGAGGTCGACGAGCGCGAGCAGCAGTGGGTCGGGGGCCGGCTTGCCTCGGCCGGGCCCGCCGGGTGCCCGTACAGAGGCGAAGGGGCAGCCCAGCCGAGCCAGGAGCGGCGCCGCGCGATCGAGCGGCTTGGACGTCACAACCGCGAGGAGCCAGCCGTCGGCGACGAAAGCGTGAAGAACGTCCTCCACGCCATCGAACGGTTGAGCCAGCCACGAGGCGGCCTTCGACGCCTCTGTGTATGTCTGGTGGAGCCGGTCGATGTCAACGAGACCCAGGCACTCCATGATGTCGGCGAACGGTCGGCCGAGGTGCTGCTCGTACGATTCAAACGGCACGTCGATGCCGTGGCGCTCGCTCACCGCTCGCCATGCTTCCTGCATGACCGGACGGGTGTCGAACAGGACGCCGTCGAGGTCGAGGGCCAGAGCCCGCCGCTCCGCAGTGGTCTGCACGGTGGTCACGCCCCCTCGCGGTCAGCGAGCGGACGCCAGCGCCAACCGAGGCCCACGCAGTGCACCCGGCCGGAGGAACCCATCTCGGAGAGCAGCCGCCAGATGCGCGTCTCCCAGTGGGCAGTCCCAACGAGGCGGACTCGGCTGCTCGTACCCAGCTTGCTGCGAAGTCGACGCAGACGATCCTGCACCGTTTCCTCGACAAGTCCTGCAGTCGTGGTGATCTCAGCGTTGCTCTGTCCTGGAGCGACGAACGCCAGCACCTTCTTCTCCATTGGAGTCAACGGCGGTGCGGCGGGTGGTGACTGTACGGGCATGGCAAACACCTCCAGCGTCAATGCGGGTGGGAGTAGTGCGATGCAGTGGGGTCAGGCTGCGGAAGCAGACGGTCGGCGAACCAGGAAGGCCAGTACCTTCTTGCCGCTTCCGTCTTCGTTGAGACGAGCCGTCCAGGCGTCGGCCTCCGCGGATACGAGAAGGAGACCGCGGCCATCGAGAGCATCCGGCCCGTCGGCACGAGGAACCGGTGGGAGGGTCGAGTTGTCCTGCAGCTCGATGCCGATCACTCCGTTCTGGACGGCCAGCGTCAGCGTGATGAGTTCGACTTCTCCCTCAGACTTCGTACGACCGTGGCGCCTTGCGTTCGTGGCGAGTTCGCTGACGATGAGCAACGCACGGTCAGCCAGTTCATCGAGACCCCAGTCCGCGAGCGTCTTCCGTGTGAAGGTGCGCGCCGCGCGGGGAGCGAGGTCGTCGGAGGGGAGCGTCAGGCTCTCCTGGTGTTCGGGCGATTCGATAGCGGACTCAAAGGCCAGGGGCGCGTCCATCGAGTCGCCCCCGTCACCGGACTCGCCGGAGGCCATCGAGTACACGACGGCAGATCTCGACCGGTACCTCTGTGGCCTTCTCCGCCTGGTGCTTTCCCAGGGAGGCACCTTTTTCGCGCCGGAGACAGATCCCTTCTCCCGCAATGTCCGAGTTGTTCCTCGCGAGGGCACGTCCGTCGGGCATAAGGCGACCTCCATCGTCAGGGGCGCCTCAACGGCGTCCGGTTCGACAGCGAATCCGTCGGGTCCGGCGAATCGGGGTTCGCCGAGTGCGCCAAGGAACCATCGACCGCCACGGAACTCCGTACGGGGATGGAGCCAGCGCTGGTTGTCCGTCCAGTGGAAGGCCGTACTCGCGCTACGAACGCCGACACGGATACGCCGGGCTCTATCCACGCTTCCGCAGCCCCGGCGGCACCGGGCGGCTAGGACACAAGTCCGTTCACCCTGTTCGCGCTTCACGAGATTCGACTGTGCGGCCTCGTTGCCACCGACCGTGTTCCGAGGCCCTCGGCCTCCGGACTGGCGTGCCCATCGCCGGATGCATTGAGGGAACGCATCGTGGGTAACACCACCCCTCTGGCTCGCGTTCACCGAATTCGCCCCCTGGGCACGGTCGTTGATGAGTACGTTGAGAAAACCGCGAAATGAGCCCGGCCGGTATGGAGCCGAGGGCGGTCATGCGGTGAAAGCGGTGAAAGATCGTTTAGCGAACAGGACGCGTCATGGCGCAGAAGCGAAACGAGCGGCTCGCAGCCGTCATCGCCGAGAGCAACTGGCCACATTCGCAAGTGGCCTTGGCAGTTGTCCGGCTGGGGCGCGAGAACGGTGTCCGAGAATGTGCTGCGATCGGCAGGTCTCACGTATCGAAGTGGGTTGGCGGCACCAAGCCGTCCGGGCAGGTGCCGCTAATCTTGTGCGAGGCACTGTCCCGTCGCCTGGGCCGCGTCGTCACCCTGGATGAGGTCGGGCTTGCGGATCCGTCCTCGGCTCCGTGCGGCGCGCTGGACTGGCGTGCCGACGCGGTGGCTTCGCTAGTTGATCTCGGGAGAGTCGACGTGGACCTTGAACGGCGACAGCTGCTGGTCGGCTCCGCCTTCTCCGTGGCGTCTCTCGCCCTGCCGAGTGAGTCATGGTGGTCGGAGATGGCAGCGGCGCCCGAGGGCCGCGCGGTTCGCCTCGGTACGAGAAGCGTCGGTATAGGTGACGTAGAGGCCGTTCGTGAGACCGGAGCGTTCTTCTCACGTCTGGATCAACGCCACGGAGGCGGTCATGGCCGCAAGTCGTTGGTCCAGTACCTCATGACAGAGGTGGCCGACTACCTCGACGGGCGCTTTCCTGACGACCGCGTGCGACGGGAGATGTTCTCGGCCGCAAGTGAGCTTGCCTATCTGGCAGGCTGGACCGCCTTCGACAACGCCCAGCACTCCGTGGCACAGCCGTACTTCACCATCGCTGTGAAACTCGCCGCGCGAGCCGACGACCCTCCGATGGCCGGCCATGTACTGCGGGCGATGGCTCATCAGGCTCTGGAACTCGGTCACCCGCAACAGGCTCTCGGCCTGGCCTCGGCTTCAGTGGAGGGTAAGCGCTACAGGTTCGCGAGCCCCAGAGAGAAGGCTTTGCTCGGCGTCGTCCACGCACGCAGCCTGGCGGCGACGGGCGCCCGAAAGGCTGCATCCGTAGCCCTGCGGCGAGCGGAGGACGACCTCGCCGGAGCCGGACCCGGGATCGAAGAGCCCAACCGGACGTTCTTCTTCTCTGAGGCCAGCCTCGCGCACGAAACCGCCCGCACGCTGCAAGCCGCCGGCGATGTCGCAGGAGCCCTGCGCGAGTTCCGTCGCAGCGTACGTACACGAAACGGCGCGGCCTTCGGCCGCACTCATGCCGTGACCTTGGGCCTTCTCGGAAAAGTCCAGGCCGAGCGCGGTTCCATCGAGGAGGCATGTGCCACTTGGTCGCGAGCACTGGATTCCATGGACGGCATTCACTCCGGACGCACTCGCCAGACCGTCGTTGACATGCGTCGAGCGCTGTCGCCGTACCGGAGGCGCGGAGTCAGAGTCGTCACTGAGCTGGACTCTCGTGCTGCGGAGTTCCTGTCCGGAGTAGCCTGACCCGGCCATGGCAATGTGGGGCTGCGGGACTTCCCACCCGGTAGCAGAGAGGCAGTCATGACCGGCGAGACGTTCGAGGTCAAGGCACTTGCGCACGTAGTCGGCGGACGCGAGAAGCCCACCGACGACTTCTGGGGCGGCACCCGCTCCATCATCCGGATCGACAGCGAGCAGTTCCCGTCGGACTCAGTGGCCGGCCTTGAGGAGTTCTCCCACTTGGAGATCGTCTTCCGGTTCCACCTCACGGATCCCACTGATCTCCACGCAAGCGCGCGGCGACCGCGGGACAACCCGGCCTGGCCCGCGACGGGGATCTTCGCTCACCGCAACATGCGACGCCAGAACTGGCTGGGTGTATCCCGGTGCCGGCTTCTCCGAGTCGATGGTCTCGACCTCCACGTCGAGGACCTCGACGCCGTCGACGGGACGCCTGTGCTGGAGATCAAGCCCTGGTTCGTGGAGATGGGCCCTCGGGGCGAGGTGCATCAGCCGCCATGGCCGACGGAGATGCTTCGCGATTACTACGCCCCCTCGAAGGACAGCTGACCGATTCCGCCACTGCCTGCTCGGCCGTCGTAGCCCCTACGTTCGGTCCATGCAGTGGATGACATTGGCCAGCGCGATAGTCGGAGCGGTCATCGCGACCGCATCCGCCGCCCTGCTGGACCGCAGTCGATGGCGCCGCGAGCAGCACGTGCGCACTATCGGCGTGCGGCGTGACCTGTACGGGGAGTACCTTGCCTGCCTGTCGGAGGCCAGCAATGCTCTGCGAAGCCTGGCGAGGAATGGAGACCTGGGGCTTGCTGAGCGAGCTGCTTCGGCGCGCGACAGCTTCGCGCCCTGCTACGCCATGCGCTATCAGATGTCGATCACTGCCTCACCTGCGGTGTTCGAAGCCTCCGAGGCCACGTTTCGACGGCTCCGCGATGTTCGCGATCTTGCCGCCAATGGCACTCTGGCCGGTGACGAGGCGTATTCGGGCGGCCGGGCCGAGTACGAGGAGGCTCTCACCAGGCTGCGAACGGCCATGCGCAAGGACCTCGGCACGGACGGCCTGGGCTGACCCGCTTCTCCGTAGTGGTTACGCGCACAGATTCTCGGCGCCCCGCTGGTCTCAACACTCAACCCCATATCAAGGCCACGCTCCGTGCTGCCCTGAACCTTGCAATCGCCCCGCGTCTCCAGCCGCTAAGCGGTGTGCTTGAACGTCTCGTACAAGCTTCCCCTCGGCGTAGGACACACCGTGCCAAGAGCGCACCACGCTGGTCGCGGAAGGCGGCACAACCCGTCCAAATCGCGCAAGCGCTCAAAAATCTGTCATGCCGCCGTGACCAGCGCTTCGGAAACAGTCCCCAGTCAGGCGGGGTGCATGCGTAGGCTGTCGTCACTGTGGATGCCCGATCGAGGTGGATGGAGCCATGGCGGGAACCTCGTGCAGGGTCAGCCCTGACGTAAATAGCCGACGACGTCTGTGGGGAGACTCCGGTGGATACTGCGGAAACCCCAGCTGTCGGCAATATCTCTTCCCCGAAGACCTTGATGTGGATTTCGGCGAAATTGCCCATGTCATCCCAGCATCCCCCGATGGCCCTCGAGGTGTGCCGTTTGAAGCTGTCTCTCGTGAAGACCGAGCACATCACAGCAATCTGATCCTTTTGTGCGCCAACTGCCATACGACGATTGACAAAGCCTCGGATGCCTATCCTGCGGAGATGCTGTATGGCTGGAAGCAGGGGCGGGTCGATGAAATCCAGGTCGCCGTTTCCACACCGGAATTTCTAACTCGCGCTGAGGCGCGGGCCCAGGTCCGCGGACTGCTGGACGATAATGCATTGATTTACGCTAAGTACGGCCCGACGGGAGACCCGTACCGGCAGGGAGACCCGATCCGCTGGCACCGGCACGCGCGGTCCACGATTGCGCCTAACAACCGCAGGATTCTTCAGGTTTTGGACGCCAATCGGCGCCTGTTGACCCCAGAGGAAGAGCAGGCCCTTACGATCTACCGACTGCACGTCGAGCAGTTTGAGAACCGGCACGTCCTCGACGACTTCACGACCGGTACGGAACGCTTCCCCGAAGGCATTCAGGATGTCTTCCTGGACTAGAGAGTAACGAAGCGGACATGAATGATGTGCGAGGCTGGATCGAGGCAAAGTTGCGGGAAAAAGGCTTTTCCTCGACGAGGCTACCCGAGCGGCAGTTGGAGATCGCCCGTGACCCGTACCCGGACGCTCGTGTCCTGTGTGTCGGACTCTCGAAGGGAGAGACGTTCGATGCAGAGAATCTCGTTGCCGCCGTCGAGGATATTCCTGGCACCGGGTTCGTGGTCGTGGTGCCGACGAATATCACTCACGCGGCCTACGAGCGGGCCGAGGAGCTCGGCGTCTGTGTGGCCGGGTTCGGTGAACTCGTTGATGCGCTCCAGCACGACGAGGATATCGCTGGACACATCGACAGCCAGGAGCAGTACGAGCAGCGCAGGCTGAAATACAACAAAGCCGTGAAGTCCCTCAAGCGGAAGGGATATCACGCCTACGAGATTCAGCGCAAGAAACACCGGCCACTCACCATCGTTACGACCAATGTCTACGAGTTCACAGCTGACAGGCTATACAGCATTCTCGAAAGCTACGAGGGAATTGAACCTGACCTGGTCGTAGTTACCAATCCCAATTGCCGTGGATTCTCGACTGACTCGATGCAGGCCGCGAGCCAAACAGGAATCCCTCTGGTCCGCTTGGTCGACTTCCTAGATGATCTGGGCAGCAATTGGACCTGAACGGCTGGCCTCATCTGAGATTACTGTTGGAGGCAGCGAGTAGTTTGCAGCCCCTACAGGTGTGGCTGTTTGGTTCGGCGCTAAGGTCTGAGCACCCTGCGGACCTGGACGTTCTGTTGGTCTACGAGGATCGCTCTGCAGTCGTGGCGCTGCGCAAGATGGAGCCCTGGGAAGATTTTCAGCCGCCGTTCCACATAATCGCAATGACGCCGCGGGAAGTCGACGAGTATGAATTCATCAAGTCGACCAGAGCTGTGCGCCTGATATAGACAACGCCGCAAACAGTCAAGCATTGGGCTGGTTACGGCCCGGGGAAGAAGGGAACCTGTAGAAGGTCACGGGCTGCGCCTGTAAAAGTTGCAAGGGCTCGGGTGAACGCCTGCGTCACCTCGTGCAAGCGTTCACCGTACTCTTCCGCAGTTACCTGATTTCTCATGAGTACTTCGAGGAAGAGGCGCCAGTTTCGAGCAACCTTGTGCACTTCGAATGCCCGGGATCCGACCTCGGCAGAGCCAGCGAGAGCCACACGGGTAGCGCAGGCATACAGCTTGGAAACGGCCGGATTCATCTCCGAAACCGCCTCACGTACGAGCGACTCGCTCGGCATGGCTCGGGGTGTGAAGGAGTGCACTACATCCGTGACAGTTGCGGCTTCTTCCAAGAGCGCCAGATAGGCGTCTCGGCGGTCATCCCGCACCCTCTGCCAGTGATGGACCATGCCTTGATCCACAGCCTGACGTCGAGCAGCAATGTATGCCAGAGAGGCAGTGCCGAGGGTGCCCAGTACGCCAACACCGGCGCCAAGAACGGCGGCTAGTCCTTGATCCATGCCTCACATGATGCAGGGAGCCGACGCCTGCACCTACGTCCTGCGCAACTTGGGGGAGGAGACGCAGCGCCTCTGCCTGATTCCTACATCCCTTGGCCGCCGCAGTGGGCGGCCAAGTACGCCGCGATGCCGTGGTACGCCGGCGACCGCAAGCGCCTCGCCGCGGTGTACGCCCGCGACCAACTGCGTCCGACGGACGCCGCCGACTATGGGGCCAGCGCCCTCGACTAGCTACCGAGCCCGGAAGATCAACGCCAGGAGCCGTTCGGCTCGGCTCTGATCTGCGGCTCAGGATGTGTCCCGGCAGCGTGGAGGAGGTCCGCGAGGCATTCGGGGGGCGCCGCTGTATTCAGTTCATGCAGCGTGCTGGGCAATCAAGGTCCGTTACATCGGCTGGGCAGGTGGACAACCGCCCAAACCTGATGAACAGTTGATATCTCCGAGGGCAGACTGTTGGAGTGCAGATGACAGAAGCCTTTGCCACCACCGTCGCAGCAGTCGCCCCCGTCATCGTGCTGGCGGGCATCGTGGAGTGGCGCCCCCACTTCCAGTGGGTCAGGAACGACTTTGAGCGGTACCTTGCAGGTACCAATCCAACGTGGAAGAGCAGGCCCCGTTTCATCTTCGAAAGCGCCATGTTCAGCACCTGGCTCGTCGTACTGATCCTCATGGTTTTCACCGAGTACCGTTCGCTCCGATGGCTGGCAACCAATCCACAAAATCCTCAACCCGACATGGCCGAGCAGATGCTGCACGATGTCGCCTTGGGAATGGCCGTGTTGATCTTCATGCCTCTTGCTCGATATCTCTGGTGGGCGATACCGGCCGGCTGGCGCTTGCTGCGGATGCCCCGTGCCGCGGCTGCCGCAGAGAGAGATGAAGGTGACAGCTCCCCCTCCGAGTGAACTGGTTCCCTTCCAGCTGTTATACGTGTAAAAGCCTCAATGCTGGGCTGACCCCTGACACGCCACCACCCTGACGGGGCCTCTCAGCTTCGGCAGGCACGCATCCGCAGCCCGAGGGAGGTGGCAGCTCTCGGCGATCAATGCCTTCCCCCGTGGCACCGTCCGACGAATCGCCTGTTCAGAGGTCTCGTCAGGCCGCCCATCCCGGGGACTTTTCGGGGGACTTTCCGCTCTGGCAGGGGGACTTTCCGGGGACTTTCCACTGCCTAATACTCCAGCTGTAGATCGTGATGTTCATGTCTGGGATGCGGATTGTCGCCGGTAATGGCTGGTGCCTGATCGCTCCTGATGGCGGCGTCGCCTGTCGGACCAGCCGAGCCGGTGGGCCGCATCGTGGAGGGGCCGGACATGGGTAGGTCAGGCCTCAGTGAGAGCGGCGGTGACGATCCGGCCCAGTTGTTCGGCCAGGCCGTCCGGGGAGCGGTTTTGGAGGTAGACCGTGGCGAAGACCGGGCCGGCCACCAGGGCGTGGACGAGGTCGATGTCCGGGGATGACGGGAGCTCGCCGCGGGCGACCGCTCGGCCGAGCAGTTCGGCGAGGCCGGCCTGCTGGACGGTGACGAAGGCGTCGCGGAAGCGAGCGGTGAGCTCCGGCGAACTGCGTACGTCGGCGAGCAGCCCCGGGATCGCGGCGGCGGCCGCCGGGTTGGTGACGTGGTCCACGATCTCCTGGACGAGCGCCGTCAGGTCCCCGAGCAGGCTTCCCGTATCGGGTGGCGGGGGCAGGTCCGCGCTGTGCACCGCTGCTGCGAACACCATCTCCTGCTTCGTCGCATAGCGCCGGTAGATCGCCGCCTTGCCGATCCGCGCGCGCTCGGCCACGGCGTCCACGGTGAGCCCGGTGTATCCGCTCTCCGCCAGGAGACTGCGGGTGGCGGTGAGGATCGCTACGTCGACCCGGCTGTCTCGAGGTCGTCCCATGCGGCCATGTTACGGTACTTGCGGTTCCGAAACTCATGGTTTCGAAAAGGGGGAGCGGCGATGGGACGCTGGGCAGGACGGATCCTGATGATCCTGGGAGCGGTGCACCTCATCGTGCTGGGAGTGCAGAACGTCCAGTACGCCGATGAGTGGTTCACTGGGGCACTGTGGGGGCTGCCGCGTGACGAGTTCATCCACCCCCGTGGCGCGAACGGTGCGTTCTGGATCATCATCGGCAGCTTCGCCGTGCCGATGATGCTGCTGGGTGCGCTCGTGTCAGACCTGGCCCGGCGGAGCATCGCGCTGCCGGCGTCCATCGGCTGGGGGCTGGCGGTGTGGTGCGTGGTGGCGGCGGCGGTTCTGGAGCCGACGCCGATGTTGCTGGGGCTGATCCCGGCGGCGCTGCTGATCCGGGGGGCACGAGCTGTTCGTTCGGCGTGAGGTGCCTTCAGTCGCGGCCCCGGCAGCTGGGGGCCGGGACTGAAGGCCTGTCGCTGCGCGCCTTGATCTTGCTGGTTGGGCCGGTGCGGAGACGGGTGCGGCCACCGTTGATCATCGTGAGTTGTGTGGACAAACGATGAGACGGTGGCCGCGGGTCACAGCATAAATCCTGTCCGATGACGGGAGGCGTTCGAGGTGGCCATGGGCCGGATCGCGGGCCGCTTCGCCCGGGTCGAACCCCGCCTGCGGGCCGGGCGGTTGGTGCTGGGCCTGCTGTCGGACCTGCCGCGCAAGAACTGCTGGACGATCGCGGAATGGGCCGGGGAGGCCAGCCCGCACGGCATGCAGTACCTGCTGTGCCGGGCCGCCTGGGACGCCGATGCCATCCGCGACGACGTGCGCGAATACGTCGTCGAGCACCTCTACGACGATGCCGCGGTGCTGGTCGTCGACGAGACCGGCGACGTAAAGAAGGGCACCCATACCGTCGGGGTCCAGCGCCAGTACACCGGCACGGCCGGGCGGATCGAGAACTCCCAGGTCGCCGTCGACCTCGTCTACGCCGGCGCCCGGGGACACGCGGCGGTGGACCGGGAGCTGTACATCCCGCGCTTCTGGACGTGCGACCCGGATCGCTGCCGGGCCGCGGGGCTCGGCGAGGACACCGTCTTCGCGACCAAGCCGGAACTGGCCCGCACGATGATCGAGCGGTTCCTGGACGCCGGACACCGCCTCAGCTGGGTCACCGGTGACGAGGTCTACGGCGGCAACCCGAAACTGCGGGCGGCTCTGGAGGAACGCGGCATCGGCTATGTCCTCGCGGTGGCCTGCTCGGCCGAAGTGACCACCGGTGCGGGCACGTTCCGCGCCGATGCGCTGGTCCAGAAGGTGCCGAAGTGGGCCTGGCAGAAGCTCTCGGCCGGACGCGGCGCGAAGGGGCAGCGGTTCTACGACTGGGCCGTCATCGACCTGGCCGCTCCAGCGCCGGGCCACCGCCAGCTGCTGATCCGCCGCAACCGCACCACCGGCGAACTCGCCTACTACCACTGCTACTCGCCCCATCCGGTGCCCCTGACCGCCTTGGTGCGGGTCGCGGGATCGCGCTGGCGGGTGGAGGAGACCTTCCAGAGCGAGAAGGGGCTGGCGGGGCTCGATGAGCATCAGGTCCGGCGCTACCCCTCCTGGAGTCGCTGGGTCACCCTCGCGATGCTCGCCCACGCCTTCCTGGCCGTGGTCCGCGCCGAGGAACACGCCCGCCAGCCTGCCCCCGACGGCCTGGTCCCGCTGTCTTGCAACGAGATCCAGCGCCTGTTCATCACCCTCGTCTTCAAGCCCCTCCGCGATGCGGCCCACCGGCTCAGGTGGTCCGACTGACGACGCCGTCACCAGGCCCGGGCCCAGAACAGTCATTACCGGCGACAAGCCGCAACACAGACATGAAGATCACGATCTACAACTGGAGTACTAAGCAGGCAAGGCCCCGAAAGATTGGAAAGTGCCTCCGATACAGGTCAGAGGCCCTTTTCGAGGCAAAGTCCCGGGTGGCGGCGGGCGAGTCGGCCTGTACGCCGGGTTCTGTCCCCCCGGACTCTCCACCTCCCGCTTCTCACCACCTCAAGCCGATGCTGTTCCCGGCTCTGCGGCAACCAGTCGGCCAGCGACACCCCGCTCTGGCGCTAGCTGCTATGCGGCGGACAGTCCACGAGCCCTCATCAGTCACGCAGTCGAAGTCCCGAATGAGTGGCGACGTAGCAAAATTCTCCCCCGCAGCCCACATTTGGCACGGCCGGAATTCCGAGCTACAACAACACCCCCTGGCGGGAAGACCCGTCGGGGACTCTCGGACGGATTGGTGTGGATGTGGCTACGGTCCTGGACAAGGGCGCTGGTGCACCTGGAAAGCGCTGGGTTGTCCGCTACCGGGAGCCCGGCGGGCGCAGTTCCCGGCAGCGCCAGAAGGCATTCGACCGCAAGAAGGACGCGGTGGACTTCGCCACCAAGGTGGAGAACGACAAGCGTGAGAACACGTATATCGACCCGAACGCCGGCAAGGTTTCGCTGCGTCGCTATACCGAGGACTGGCTCAAGGGAGTGCTCCTGTCGGGCGGCACCTGGGAGTCGTACGAGCGCATCCTGCGGCTTCACGTCCTGCCGCACCTGGGGCGAAAGACAATCGCTCAGGTGACGGCAGCCGATGTGGAGGAGCTGTACGCGCGGTGGGCGAAGGGTGGGGCAAAGCCGAACACGATCGACGCGCGCAACATTGCACTGTCGTCGCTCTTCTCCCACGCAGTGCGCCACAGGCGTATACCCAGCAACCCGGTCAAGGAAGCAGAGAAGCCCGATAATCCGGTGGTTCCGGTAGACGAGCGAAGCCTTCCGAGCCTCGAAGAGATCAAGGCCATCGCGCACGCCATCGGACCGCGCTTGGAGCCTGCGGTGTGGCTGATGGCTTGCGGCGGACTGCGTATCGGCGAATCACTGGGAGTCTTTCCCGAGGATTTTCAGGACGGCATGTTGCGCCTGCGGCGTCAGATCGTCCGGTATCGGGATGAGGACGGACCCTATGTGGCGCGATACGCGCCCTTGAAGCACCGGAAAGAAGGTGAATGGCGCGACGTTCCGGTGCCGGAATTCTTCACTTCCTTCGCCGACCGGTTCCCCATCCTCAACCAGCAGGGCGGGATGACATATCCCGGACTCGTCCGCGCTTCCTGGGATCGGGCCATCAAACGGCTGGGGCTTCTGCAATACACACCCCATGACCTGAGGCACAAATGGGCGACCGTGACCTTGACGAACGGAGTGTCCATTCACGAGGTGTCCCGGTGGTTGGGGCACCGGTCCATCAAGGTCACGGTCGACCGCTACGGGCACCTCACCCAGGACGGGCGCGAGCGCTGCCGTCAGGTGGTAGCGGCGACCTTCCAGGGCTACCTGCCGGAGGAGCTGTCGGTCGGGTTGGCGGCGTGAGCCGCTACAGGATTCCGAGCTCTCGCAGGACCCGGTGCTGACTTGGTGCTGACTTCACGGGGAAGTAGAGGTAGCAGACGCCTCCCGTAGCGCCTTTGACCTGGCCGTTTGCGTCGTAGCGCTTCGTCCGCAGCCAGATGTTCTCGAACTGCCGGCGCTTGTAGACGCGCCGCACCGCCTCGTTGGTAGGCGAGTTCGGGTCGTTGGCGATGACGTCGCCGCTCGCGGTGAAGCCGATGACGGTCATGATGTGGCCGGGCGTGCCGTACCCCGCGCCGTCCAGCTCCTCCTTGAGGAAGGACTGGGAGGTGATGACGGGGATGCCCGCATGGACCAGACGCTCCACGTCCGCCAGGGAGCCGAGGCGGGTGACCACGCCCTGGAGGTCGTTGTACGTCGCGGCGTAGGCGGCACTGAAGGGCCAGTTGCCGCAGCCCTCGTACTGGTAGTCGTAGGTGAAGCGGGCGGCGTGGCAGATCTGCGGGTCGGCGTAGTCGCGGTTGACCCAGGCGAGATCCTCGGGCGTGGGCTTGCGGCCCCAGTACTCGATGATCATCTGGGAGGAGGTCGGGCTGCACCAGGCCTCTCCCCCGTTGTCGTACTCCGGGTACTGACCCTTGTGGATCTCCTGGGAGTAGCGCGGGACGGCCAGCTCACGACCGGACGCGATACCCGGCTCGGAGGCCGGGACGGTGAAGCGGTCCGGGACGTCGGAGCCCATGAGGCCGGCTCGCCACACCTTGGGCGTGAGCTTCGTGCCCGGCTTGCGGTAGAGCGTCAGCCGCAGCTTGCACGAGGTCAGGCGCAGGCCGCTCTTCGGGTCGTCGATGGCGAAGGTGTCGGTCGAGATGCTGCTCTTGCCGTCCTTCTGGTCGTCGACGGAGGTACGGCGGATGTCCTGGTCACCGGCGGCCCAGCGGCCCATGACGTACCAGGGGGTGTGCTCGCCCGTGCTGTACCTGCCGCGCAGCTCGACGGCGATCCAGGTGCCGGCCGGGGCATGGGCGCTCCAGGAGGCCACGGCCTCGGTCGCGGGGACCTTGAGGGTGTGCGCCGGGGAGGTCCAGGTGGCGTACTCCCAGGTGGACTTCTTGTGGGTGTGCGGGTCGAGGTACTCGTAGGTGCCGGCCGGCTTGCCGATGACGACGCCGGGGCGGGCGCCGCCCTCCACGCGGCAGCCGGCGGCGGCGCCCTGGCTCCATTCGGCGTCGGTCGTCCAGGCGTGGTAGTCCACGAGGCGCTTCTGCTTCGTTGCGGGCTGGTCTGCGGGCTGGTCGGCGGGCGCGTCGGCAGGCGCGTCGTCGGGAACGACGGCCTGCGCCAAGGGGGTGGCGGCGCCTGCCGCCACGGCGAGCGCGGCGGCGAGGACGGTGCGCCGGGGCGCGGAGCTGGTCATCGTGAAAGTCCCCCAGTCGGATGCATGCGATCGGGTGTGCGGAATCGGGCCGGGACAACGGGTGCGCACGGGCAGGTCGGCGGTGGCTCAACTATCACCGCTCCGCTTGCCCTTCGGCCAGCGGTTCGGCGCGCGCCACGGCAACAATATTCCCGTGTCGCGCGACATTATTGGTGTGGACCACTGACATACGCTGGCGTGATGGACCGTGATCTGACCTCGCTCGCCGCCCGGCTGCGCGCCCTGCCGCCCTCCTGCGGGCCGGTGCGGCTGATTGCGGTCGACGGGCACGCGGGGTCCGGCAAGACCACCTTCGCCCAGTTGCTGGCGGCCGCCCTCGACGGTGCGCCGGTGGTGCACACCGACGACCTCGCCACCCATGACGAGCTGTTCGCCTGGAGCGACCGGTTCCGGGCACAGGTGCTGGAGCCGCTGTCCCGGGGAGAGAACGCGCGGTACGGGGTCTATGACTGGGTGCGCCGGGCGTTCATGGAGCAGCACGTGGTGGCACCCGCGCCCGTGGTGCTGGTCGAGGGCGTCGGTACGGGCCGCCGGTCCCTGCGGCCGTATCTGGCGTGCCTGCTGTGGATGGAACTGACGAGCGATCACTCATGGGAAAGGGGTCAACTCCGGGACGGACCGGAGCTCTCCGCCTTCTGGGATGGCTGGATCCCGGCGGAGCTCACCCACTTCGCCGAGGATCCGTCCCGCCCGTACGCCGATTTCCTGGTGCACCAGGGGCAGATGGGATACGAGGTACGCGTGGGACCTTCTTCGACGCCCTGATCCGCCCCGGATTTCACCCTCCGTAACGGACCGCGGTCGAGGCGCCGCATCGCGCCGACAGGGACCCGCCGACTGCCCCAACTCGGCTTGACCTGGGGGGCGTACAGGACTTACGTTCTCAATGTGCGGTTCTACGGACCGCCCGCAGACGCGAAGCCCCCGGTTGTTCCCCCGTGATCGGGGGCTTCGTTCTGTGCGAACGCACCGTTCCCACCGCGCTCCGCGCCGCTCTTCCCTCACCCTGGGTCACCGCATTCTTCGCGCCGCCCAGCCGCAGCTTCCCCGCCCGCGCCCCTCCACCCCTCCCTTTCCCCTCCCCCGTTCCGCCCTCTTCGGCCCGCACCGTTTCCGCAGGTACGATGCGAGTCTGTGCCACCGAAGGACACCGACCGAGGTGCGCGGTGACGGTCAACTCCCGTCCGCCGACCGCTGGTTCGGGAGCTACGGCCCGGCACTCGTCCGGCGGCACACCACGGGGGTACGTTTTGTGGGGGGACGGGATGGAATTCGGCACACAAGGCTCGCCCGCCCCGGCCGAACTCGCCTGGCTGCGCGCGGTCGACGCCTACACCGTGGGCGCGTACCCGCAGGCCGAGGAGGAGTTCCGGGCCGCGGTACGACTCGATCCATCGATGGCCGACGCCTGGCTCGGCCTGCACGCACTGCGCGTCGACACCTCCACCGCACTGCTGCGGATGCACCGGCACCGCGACCGCTTCGGTGAGCAGCGCTCCCGCCACCGACGCACCCTCAATTCCTGGTACTGGCTCGGCTGGTGGGTGCAGCCGGTGCTGGAGACCGGCCGCGATCTGCTGCTCGCACACGCCTCCCACTGGCTGGACGGCCGCCATGTCGCCGAGCTGGACCAGGCATTGGCCGGCTGCCCGCCGGTGGACACCGATCCCCAGGTCCGCTTTCTGCACGCCTGCCGCGCCTATCTCGTCAAGGACTGGGACCAGCTCGTACGGCACACCGAACCACTGCTGGGCGACCCGGTCCTGGGCATCGAGGCCGGGCTGTTCGGCGGTATGGCCCGGGTGCGGCTGGAGATGTACGGGCAGGCCGAGCCGATGCTGTCGGCGGCGCTGATGCGCTGCCGCAGCGAGCAGCCGCAGCGCAAGGAGCTGCGCTACTGGCTCGCCCGCGCTCATGAGGGCACCGGCCGCAGCGCCGCGGCGCTCCCCCTCTACCGCGCGGTGCACCGCGTCGACCCGGCGTTCATGGACACCGCGGCGCGGCTCGCCGCCATCGCCGAGGGGGACGGCCTGGACGAGGGCGCGGATCTCGCGGCGGTCTCCGCCCCCGGCTTCGGCCAGGAGGCCGGCGGCGATCTCGACCCGCTCTCCCCGCTGGACCCGGTCGACGGCCGCGAGCTGCTGGCGACCGGCGAGCCCGACGAGCTGGACGGGCTGGACGGGCTGGACGGCGACATGGGCGGCAAGGCGGCCGGGGCCGGCACCGCGGCCCGGATGAAGGCCGCCGCGCCGGGCCCGCGCGGCGCCGAACGGCTGCCCGCCGGGCCCTCCGACCCGGTGCTGCTGGAAAAGGCGCTGGCGGAGCTGGAGCGGATGGTCGGCATGGAGCCGGTCAAACGGCAGGTACGGGCGCTGTCCGCCCAGCTGCGGATGGCGCGGCTGCGCGCGAGCCAGGGCCTGCCGGTGCAGCCGCCCAAGCGGCACTTCGTCTTCTCCGGGCCCTCGGGCACCGGCAAGACGACCGTGGCCCGCATACTCGGGCGGGTCTTCTACGCCCTGGGACTGCTCGGCGGCGACCATCTCGTGGAGGCCCAACGGGCCGATCTGGTGGGCGAGTTCCTCGGCCAGACCGCGGTCAAGGCGAATGAACTGATCGACTCGGCGCTGGGCGGGGTGCTGTTCGTCGACGAGGCGTACAGCCTGTCCAACTCCGGCTACAGCAAGGGCGACGCGTACGGCGACGAGGCCCTTCAGGTGCTGCTCAAGCGCGCCGAGGACAACCGCGACCGGCTGGTCGTCATCCTGGCCGGCTACCCGGAGGGCATGGACCGGCTGCTGGCCGCCAATCCGGGCCTGTCCTCCCGCTTCACCACCCGCGTCGACTTCCCCAGCTACCGGCCGCTGGAGCTGACCGCGATCGGCGAGGTACTGGCCGCGGAGAACGGCGACCTCTGGGACGACGAGTCCCGCGACGAGCTGTGCAGCATCAGCGGCCATGTCGTCGACCAGGGCTGGATCGACGAACTCGGCAACGGCCGCTTCCTGCGCACCCTGTACGAGAAGAGCTGCGCCTACCGCGATCTGCGGCTGTCCACGTGGCGCGGCACCCCGAGCCGCGACGACCTCGCCACGCTCCGGCTGCCCGATCTGATGCAGGCGTACGGCGAGGTCCTCTCCGGCCGCGGCCCGGACCCGCAGGGGCCGCCGCCGAAGGGGCTGGATCTGTAGGGGGTCCTGGGGGGAGGTCCTAGGGGGAGGCGAACACATCCCGTAGGGGACGCGAGTGCCCCCTGCGGGCCACAACGCGCGGGGCGCTGGGCGGTATTCCCGGGTTCACCACGTGATCGACAAGACGCCGCGTCGGGCGTACGGCGCGCCCCGAAGAGCGGGCCCCGGCACACCCCGAAGCACGAGCCCGGCACACCCCAAAGCACGAGCCCAGCACACCCCGAAGCGCGAGCCCGGCACGCCCCAGAGACAGGACGGCCCCGGAGAACGACCCCGGCACGCCCCGGAGAACAGCTCCGAGGCGCGCCCGTCCTCAGCCGGCCAGTGCCCGGTCGTCCGCGGGCAGCGTCGGCTCCTCGCGCGGTCCGGTGACGCGGTCCGCCGCCTTCTCCCGCCCCGGACGGGCCGCGGGTGCCGTGCGGTGCGCCGGGTCGCGAACCTCGCCGACCAGCATCTCCAGTACGTCCTCCAGCGCGACCAGGCCGAGCACCCGCCCGGTGGCGTCGGCGACCGCCGCCAGATGGGAGGCGGCCCGGCGCATCGCGGTCAGGGCGTCGTCCAGGGGCAGTTCGGCGCGGAGCGTCGCCATCGGGTGCCAGACCCGCTGCGGCACCGCGCGGTCCCGTTCCTCCAGGTCCAGGACGTCCTTGACGTGCAGATAGCCCATGTACGCGCCGCCGGGCGCGCAGACCGGGAAGCGGGAGTAGCCGGTCCGTACGGTCAGCTCCTCCACCTGGCGGGGGGTCACCGTCGGATCGACGGTGACCAGTCCTGCCGGGTCGAGGAGGACGTCGGTGACGGGGCGGCTGCCGAGCTCCAGGGCGTCGGACAGCCGTTCCTGTTCGGCGGGGGCGAGCAGGCCCGCCTGGCCGGCGTCCTCGACGAGATGGGTGAGCTGCTCGCTGGTGAAGACCGCCTCGACCTCGTCCTTGGGCTCGACGCGGAAGAGCCGGAGCACGCCGTGGGCGCAGGCGCCGAGCAGCGCGGTGACGGGCCGGCACAGCCTCGCGAAGGCGACCAGGCCGGGGCTGAACCACAGTGCGGTCTTCTCGGGCGCCGCCATCGCCATGTTCTTGGGGACCATCTCGCCGATGACGAGGTGCAGGAAGACGACCACTGCCAGGGCGATGACGTAGCCGAGGGGGTGGATCAGCGGCTCGGGGAGATGCACCGCGTGGAAGACCGGCTCCAGGAGGTGGGCGACGGTCGGTTCGGCGACCGCGCCGAGCGTCAGGGAGCAGATGGTGATGCCGAACTGGGCGGCGGCCATCATCTGCGGCAGGTTCTCCAGGCCGTGCAGGACCTGCCGGGCCCGCTTGGAGCCTTCCGTCGCCAGCGGTTCGACCTGGCTGCGGCGTACCGAGACCAGGGCGAATTCGGCGCCGACGAAGAAGCCGTTGGCGAATACGAGCAGCAGCGCGAAGAGGAGCTGGGCCAGGGTCACCGGGCCACCTCCGCACCGGCCACTGCGGGCTCACGAAGCGCTTCGGGTGCGGGCGGCACCGCGGCCCCGGCGGCCGCCGTCCGTACGAGCCTTATCCGCTCGGCGCGGTGGTGCGACACCAGCCGCACCCGCAGCCGCCAGCCGTCGAGTTCGGCGGTGTCACCGGGGGCCGGGATCCTGCCGAGTATGTGTGCCACCAGTCCTGCCACCGTCTCGTACGGGCCGTCGGGGGCCGCCAGGCCGATCCGCCGCAGTGTGTCCACCCGGCAGCCGCCGTCGGCGTCCCAGGCGGGGCGGCCGTCCTCGGCCGGGGCCTGGCCCAGCTCGGGCAGGTCCACCCGGTCGTGCTCGTCGCGGACCTCGCCGACGAGCTCTTCGACGATGTCCTCCAGCGTGACCACCCCGGCCGTGCCGCCGTACTCGTCGACGACCACCGCGATCGGCTGCTCGCTGCGCAGCCGCTCCAGCAGTGGCTGGACGGGCAGCGTCTCGGGCACCAGCAGCGGCGGCACCGTGATCCGGCCGACCGGGGTGCGCAGCCGCTCGTGCGCCGGGACGGCCAGCGCGTCCTTGAGGTGCACCATGCCGACGATCTCGTCGAGGCGGGTGCGGTAGACGGGAAAGCGGGAGAGTCCGGTGGCGCGGGTGAGGTTGACGACGTCCTCGGCGGTCGCGGAAGCCTGGAGGGCGCTGACCCGTACCCGAGGCGTCATGACGTTCTCGGCGGTCAGATCGCCCAGGGAGAGGGTGCGGACGAACAGGTCCGCGGTGTCCTGTTCGATGGCGCCGGCCTGCGCGGAGTGGCGGGCGAGCGAGACCAGCTCGCCGGGGGTGCGGGCGGAGGCCAGCTCATCGGTGGGCTCCACGCCCAGGGAGCGGACGAGGCGGTTGGCGACGGTGTTCAGCAGGGTGATCACCGGGCGGAAGAACCGGGAGAAGGCGTTCTGCGGGCCGGCGACGAACCGTGCGACCTGCAGCGGCTTGGAGACGGCCCAGTTCTTGGGCACCAGCTCGCCGATGACCATCTGGACGGCGGAGGCCAGCAGCATGCCTATCGCGACGGCGATGCCGGGGACCGCGCCCTTGGGCAGGCCGGTGGCGAGCAGGGGGCCGGACAGCAGCTGGGCCAGCGCGGGCTCGGCGAGCATTCCGACCACCAAGGAGGTGATCGTGATGCCGAGTTGGGTGCCGGACAGCTGGAAGGAGAGTTCACGCAGCGCGGAGACGACGGTGCGGGCACGGCGGTCGCCGTCGGCCGCGGCCCGTTCGGCGTCCGCCTTCTCGACGGTGACGAGTCCGAACTCCGCGGCCACGAAGAAACCGTTGGCCAGAATCAGGACAAATGCCGCGGCGAGCAGAAGCAGGGGGCCGGTCATGCCGCCGCCCCCGTCGTATGCGGAGGGGCGGCGCAGGTACTACAGGACGATCCGTCCATCGCTGGAGGGAGTCACTCCTCGGGTCGCAGGTGTCCCACTGAGGGGCGGGGCGCTCAGCGCGTCCCGGGGAACAGAGTAATCAGCGGGGCGCGGATTAGGGCAGGCTCACAGGGCCGTGTGATCGACGGCGCCGTGGTTCTCGACGAGGTCGCGCAGCGCGCGGGCGTCACGGATGGCCTGGTCCCTGGCGATGCCGGGCTGGATGCCCATCGCGGGGAGGCTGGTGCCGTCGGCGAGGTCGAGATGGACCCAGGCGTCGCCGACCCGGAGGTTGACGCGGACGATCTGGGCCCAGGCAAGCTCGCGCTTGGTGGTGAGGTTGACGACGGTGACGCCCTCTGGCCGCGCGACCACCTTGGGGCGGCCGAGCAGCAGGAGGACGGCCAGCACCAGCGCTCCGGTGAGGATGAAGCTGATCCGCTCGCCGCCGCTCAGCTTCGGCAGCGCCAGCGCGATCGCCGTGAGGGCGGCGAGCTGGGCGATGCCGACGGCGTACAGGACGACCCGGGTGCGGGTCGGCCGGAATGTCACCGGGAGGCTGGGCAGCGGAACGGGCGGGGCGTCGGGCGCGGACACGGCGGTGTCTTTCTCGTATCTCTCGTACTTCTCGTATGTCGCGTACTGGTCTTGCGGATCGCGGATCAGAGCCGACAGGCGTGGATGCCGGTGGTCAGGATCGCGCGGGCGCCGAGGTCGTAGAGCTCGTCCATGATGCGCTGGGCGTCCTTGGACGGGACCATCGAGCGGACCGCGACCCAGCCCTCGTGGTGCAGCGGGGAGACGGTCGGCGACTCCAGGCCGGGGGTGAGCGCGACGGCCTTCTCGACGTGCTCCACCCGGATGTCGTAATCCATCATCACGTAGCGGCGGGCCACCAGGACGCCCTGCATACGGCGCAGGAACTGGCGCACCTTCGGGTCGTCGTCCGGGGCGCCGGTGCGGCGGATGACCACCGCTTCCGACTTCAGGATCGGGTCGCCGATGATCTCCAGGCCCGCGTTGCGCAGGGTGGTGCCGGTCTCCACGACGTCCGCGATGATCTCGGCGACGCCGAGCTGGATGGCGGTCTCGACGGCGCCGTCGAGGTGCACGACGGAGGCGTCCACGCCGTTGTCGGCGAGGTGCTGGGTGACCAGGCCGGAGAACGAGGTGGCGATGGTCATGCCGCCGAACTCGGTGACGTCCTTCGCGGTGCCCGGGCGGGTCGCGTAGCGAAACGTCGAGCCGGCGAAGCCGAGCTGCAGGATCTCCTCGGCGTCGGCTCCGGAGTCCAGCAGCAGGTCACGGCCGGTGATGCCGATGTCGAGCTTGCCGGATCCGACGTACACCGCGATGTCGCGCGGGCGCAGGAAGAAGAACTCGACCTCGTTGTCGGAGTCGACCAGGACCAGTTCCCTGCGGTCCTTGCGCTGGCGGTAGCCGGCCTCATGGAGCATCGCCGACGCAGGCTCGGACAGTGAACCCTTGTTGGGGACAGCGATGCGCAGCATGAGAGCGGGTTTCCTTTGCAGCTAAAGGGAGTTGGGGTGGTGAGGGGGGGGTGGATCAGAGGTGGGCGTAGACGTCGTCGAGGGAGATCCCCTTGGCGACCATCATCACCTGAAGGTGGTAGAGGAGCTGGGAGATCTCCTCGGCGGCGGCCTCGTCGGACTCGTACTCCGCGGCCATCCACACCTCGGCGGCCTCTTCGACGACCTTCTTGCCGATGGTATGGACCCCGGCCTGCACCAGTTCGGCGGTACGGGAGGTGGCCGGGTCGCCGGTGGCGGCCTTCTGCTGGAGCTCGGAGAAGAGCTCCTCGAACGTCTTCTTGGACATGGTGATCCCTACCCTACGCGGTCGCCCCCGCCACTCAGCGCCAGGGTTCGGAGACGGAGCGGAGCGTCGCCGCGGTGGCGACCGCGGCGGTGACCGCTTCGTGGCCCTTGTCCTCGGTCGATCCTTCGATGCCCGCGCGGTCCAGGGCCTGCTGCTCGGTGTCGCAGGTCAGCACACCGAAGCCGATCGGTACGCCGGTGTCCACCGAGACCTGGGTCAGGCCCTGGGTGACGCCCTGGCAGACGTAGTCGAAGTGCGGGGTGCCGCCCCTGATGACCACACCGAGGGCGACCACCGCGTCATAGCCGCGGCCGGCCAGGACCTTGGCGACGACCGGCAGCTCGAAGGCGCCGGGCACCCGCAGCAGCGTCGGCTCGTCGATGCCGAGCTCAGTGAGGGCCCGCAGCGCGCCGTCCACCAGGCCGTCCATGACCTTCTCGTGCCATTGCGCCGCGATGACGGCCACCCGCAGGTCGCCACAGTTCTTCACGGTCAGTTCGGGTGCGCCCTTGCCGCTCACGGTTCTCCTCGTACAGGTGATGGTTGACGGTGCTGTGGTGACTCTGATGCCGGCTACTGGTGGTCGCAGGCGGACGCGCGGTCGCCGTCCAGCCAGGGCAGGTCGTGCCCCATCCGGTCCCGCTTGGTGCGCAGATACCGGAGGTTGTGTTCGCCGGCCTGGACGGGCATCGGCTCACGGCCGTTGACCTTCAGGCCGTGCCGCACCAGGGCGGCGGTCTTGTCAGGGTTGTTGGTCATCAGGCGCAGCGAGCGCACGCCGAGGTCCTGCAGCATCTGCGCGCCCGCGGCGTAGTCGCGGGAGTCGGCGGGCAGCCCCAGTTCCAGGTTGGCGTCGAGGGTGTCACGGCCGCGCTCCTGGAGTTCGTAGGCGCGCAGCTTGGACAGCAGCCCGATGCCGCGTCCTTCGTGGCCGCGCAGGTAGATCACCACGCCGCGGCCGGCCTCGGTGATCCGTTCCAGCGAGGCCTCCAGCTGGGGGCCGCAGTCGCAGCGCAGCGAGTGGAAGATGTCGCCGGTGAGGCACTCGGAGTGGACCCGGACCAGGACGTCCTCGCCGTCGCCGAGCTCGCCGGCAACCAGCGCGATGTGCTCGACGCCGTCGACGGTGGAGCGGTAGCCGTACGCGGTGAACTCGCCGTGCGCGGTGGGCAGCCGGGTCTCGGCCTCGCGGCGGACGGTGGGGGTGGACCGCTGCCGGTAGGCGATCAGGTCCTCGATGGAGATGATCGCCAGGCCGTGCTTACGGGCGAACGGCACCAGCTCGGGCAGCCGCAGCATCGTGCCGTCCTCGCCGGCGATCTCCACGATGGCGGCGGCCGGGCGCAGTCCGGCGAGCCGGGCCAGGTCGACGCCGGCCTCGGTGTGGCCGTTACGGACCAGCACGCCGCCGGGCTTGGCGCGCAGCGGGAAGATATGGCCGGGGCGCACGAAGTCCCCGGCGACCGATTCGCCGGAGGCGAGCAGCCGGAGGGTGGTGGCGCGGTCGGCGGCGGAGATGCCGGTGCTGACGCCGTGCGCGGCGGTGGCGTCGACGGAGACCGTGAAGGCGGTCCGCATCGACTCGGTGTTGTTCTCGACCATCTGCGGGAGTTCGAGGCGGTCCAGCTCCGGGCCCTCCATGGGCGCGCAGATCAGTCCCCGGCACTCGCTCATCATGAAGGCGACGATCTCGGGGGTGGCCATCTCCGCCGCGATGACGAGGTCGCCCTCGTTCTCGCGGTTCTCGTCGTCCACGACGACGACGGGGCGGCCCGCGGCGATCTCGGCGATGGCCTGCTCGATGGGGTCGAGCGTCAGTGCCGCTGCCTCGTCAACGCTCTCGGCGTCGTACCAGCTCTGCAGTGCGGTCATGCCGCTGCTCCTTCCAGGACGGGACGGCCGGCTGCCCGCGAGCGCAGCCACCAGTCGCGCATGCCCCACACGACGAGGGCGAGATAGACGACGTAGACGAAGCCGGAGAAGGCGAGCCCGCTGCTGAAGGCGAGCGGGACCCCGACGAGGTCGACCAGCAGCCAGGCGAACCAGAACTCGACCAGGCCACGTGCCTGGGAGACCATCGCGGCGAGCGTGCCGACGAAGATGTAGGCGTCCGGCCAGGGGTTCCAGGACAGCTTCGGGATCAGGGTGAAGAGGGTGCCGACGGCGGCGGTGCCGAGGGCCGTGGCGGCCAGCAGCAGGCCGCGCTCGCGCCAGGTGGCGAAGCGGACGGCGATGGAGCCGTCCTGCGCCTGCTGACGGCCGCGCTGCCACTGCCGCCAGCCCCATACCGCAACGCCGATGACCAGCAGCTGCTTGCCGACGCCGCCGCTGAGGTGAGCGGAGGCGTAGGCGGCGACGAGGATGACACCGGAGAGGAACTGGGCGGGCCAGGTCCATATGGAGCGGCGCCAGCCGAGGGCCAGGGCGGCCAGCCCGATGGTGTTGCCGATCATGTCGGACCAGATGATGTGCTGTCCGAAGGCCGCGAAGGCCTCGCCGTTCAGCCAGCCGAGGGCGCTCACCGGTCCATCTCCTTGATTTCCGCGAGATCCGCGAGGTCCTTGCCGTCCGCAGCCTGCGAAGTGCCCTGGCCCAGCAGCCGCTCGACGTACTTGGCGAGCACATCCACCTCAAGGTTGACCGGGTCGCCGACCTTTTTGATACCCAGGGTGGTCAGGTCGAGTGTGGTGGGGATGAGGCTGATGGTGAAGTAGTCGTCCGCGGCGTCGACGACCGTGAGGCTGACGCCGTCGACGGTGATGGAGCCCTTCTCGACGACGTAGCGGGCGAGCGCGGCCGGCAGCGTGATCTTGACGATCTCCCAGTTTTCTCCGGGCGTGCGCTCGGCGATGGTGCCGGTGCCGTCGACATGGCCCTGGACGAGGTGCCCGCCGAGCCGGCCGCCCAGCGCCATGGGGCGCTCCAGGTTGACCCGCGAGCCGGCGGCCAGCGCGCCGAGGCTGGAGCGGTTGAGCGTCTCGGCCATCACATCCGCGGTGAATTCACCGTCGGCGGTGTCCACGACGGTCAGACAGACACCGTTGACGGCGATCGAGTCGCCGTGCTTGGCGTCCTCGGTGACGAGGGGGCCGCGCAGCCGGAAGCGGGTGGGGGCACCCCCAGCGTTAGCTGGGGGACTGTCGCCGAGGTTCTCGATGGCGACGAGCTCACCCAGTTCTTCGACGATTCCGGTGAACACTTCAGTTCTCCTCGGGGAGGGCGTGGCGAATGGGAGTGGCGGTGACGCGCAGGTCGGGGCCGAGCCGGTCGGTGTCGGTCACGTCGAGCCGCAACGCCTGGGCGATGGTGGAGATTCCGGCGTCGCCGAGGGCGGCCGGGCCGGCGCCGAGCAGTACCGGCGCGAGATAGCCGACGACCTTGTCGACGGCCTGGGCGGCGAGGAAGGCACCGGCGAGCGTGGGCCCGCCTTCGAGCAGTACGGAGCGCACATCGCGCTCGTACAGGGCCTGGAGCAGTGCGGGGATGTGCAGGCCGAGCCCTTCGGCGGCGCACGGCAGCCGGACGATCGGGGCCAGGCCTTCGAGGTGCGCGGTGTCCGCGTCCTCGGCGACGGCGATGAGGGTGGGCGCGGTGCCGTCCAGGACCCGGGCACCGGCCTTGACGGCGGTGGCTCCGGTGTCGACGACGACCCGCAGCGGCTGGCTGATCTCGTCGTCCGAGAGGCTGATCCGGACGCCGAGCTGCGGGTCGTCGGTGCGGGCGGTGCCGGAGCCGACGATGACGGCGTCCGCGGCGGCCCGCAGCCGGTGCACATCGGCGCGCGACTCGGGCGAGGAGATCCAGCGGCTGCTGCCGTCCGCTGCGGCGATCCGGCCGTCGAGGGTGGCGGCGTACTTCCACAGCACGAAGGGCCGGCGGCGCAGGACCGAGGTCAGCCAGGCCTCGTTGCCCGCGGCGGCCTCGTCGGCCAGCAGTCCGCCCTCGACGTCGATGCCGGCCTCGGCCAGGGTGACGGCGCCGCCGGTGGCGGTCGGGGTGGGGTCGGGGACGGCGTAGACGACGCGGGCGATCCCGGCGTCGATCAGCGCCTGGGCGCAGGGGCCGGTGCGGCCGGTGTGGTTGCAGGGTTCCAGGGTGGCGAACGCGGTGCCGCCCCTGGCCCGCTCGCCGGCCGCGCGCAGTGCGTGGATCTCGGCGTGCGGCCCGCCGGCGCGCCGGTGCCAGCCCTCGCCGGCGGTACGGCCTTCGGAGTCCAGGACGACACAGCCGACCACGGGGTTGGGGCTGGTGTGCCCGAGGCCGCGCGCGGCGAGCTCAATGGCTCGGCGCATCGCCGCGGTCTCGTCGGGGGCTGCGATGGCCACCGGGTCCTCCTGCCTCTCAAGGCACGGACTCCGGGGCTGTCTGGACGACAGAAGCGGAAACAGAGCCACGGGGACACCGCGGCCGGAAAAGGGGGCTCGTCCGGGAATGACCGGACGCGCCGCCGACGGCGGTGTACCGAAGCTCGCCCGCCGCGCACTGCCTCCCATCCGGACTTTCACCGTCGGTGCAGGAATTTCACCTGCTCAACCGGCCGCTGGCTGCGGACGGGTCGCGGACTGTAACCGCCGGTTCGGAATTACACCGACCCCGGAGTGCGCTGCTGCTCTTATGTCAGTACAGCTTCAGTCTGCCACGCCTGATCGTCGCCCATGCGAGCGAAGCCCTGTGGGCTGCCTCACAGGCCGCGGCGCGTCGGCTGTCACAGCCGGAGCGCGTGCTTCGTCATAACGGGAGTACTCGCCGCTAAGGGAGTACGCGTCTCTTCTCCCACCTCAATCTCCCACCTCAAGGAATGATCCGCGATGGCGACAATTCTGGTGACCGGCGGTACGGGCACGCTCGGGCGGGCGCTGGTCGACCGGCTTCTCGACGACGGCCAAGACGTGCGGTCGCTGAGCCGGCGGCCGCACACCGGCACCGAGCGTCCCGGACTGCGGGTGCACGCGGTCGATCTGCACGACGGCACCGGGCTCGACGAGGCGGTGGCGGGCGTGGACGCGATCGTGCACTGCGCCACGGCGCCTACCGGCGGCGACACGGATGCGGCCGGGCGGCTCATCGCGGCGGCGAAGGCGGCGCATATCCCGCATCTGGTCTATATCTCGATCGTCGGCGTGGACCGGATCCCGCTGCGTTACTACCGCGCCAAGCTCGCGGTGGAGGGGGCGGTCGAGGAGTCGGGCATCGGCTGGACGGTGCTGCGCACCACGCAGTTCCACAACCTGGTGCTCACGGTGATCAAGGCCGGTGCCCGGTCGCCGGTGCTGCCGGTGCCGACGGGCGTACGGGTTCAGCCGGTGGACGTGCGTGAAGTGGCCGCCCGGCTTGCGGAGCTGGCGGTCGGCGAGCCGGCCGGGCGGGTCCCCGACATGGGCGGGCCCGAGGTGCTGGAGACCCGGGATCTCGTACGGGCCACGCTGAAGGCCGGCGGGCGGCACCGGCTGCTGGCGCCGCTGTGGCTGCCGGGCCCGTCGTTCGCGGCGTTCCGCCGGGGCGAGAACCTCACGCCGGGACACGCGGACGGGCAGCGGACCTATGCGGAGTTCCTGGCGGAGCGCGTGGCGGGCGAGGTGCGGCGATGACGGAACGCCCGGCACGGCCGTCGCCCGCCCGCACCTGGCTGCGGGCCAGCCTGTTCCTGCTCGCTACCGTCCAACTAACCATCGGTATATGGCAGTTGTTCTCCCCACGGTCGTTCTTCGACATGCCCTGGGTCGCCGCGCTGCCCCCATACAACGAGCATCTGATGCGCGATCTGGGCGCGATGAACCTCGCGCTGGCCATCATGCTGGGCGCCGCCGCGTATGTGAGCGAGCGGCGGCTGACGTACGTGGCGCTGCTGGCGTACCTCGCCTTCAACTTGCCCCATCTGGCCTTCCACACAACCCACTTCGGCCATCAGTCGGCGGCCTCGGCACGGGCACTGGTGGCGGTACTCGCGCTGGGTGTGCTGTGGCCGGGGGCGCTTTTCGCTGCGCTTTGCCTCGGCCGTGTTCGGCTTTCCCCCCGCTGTGACTGAGGCGGGATCGTTGCCGCTGCGCGGGGCTGTTCGGCAGCGGTGCCTGTTCGCTGCGCTCCGCCGCGGCCGTGTTCGGCTTTCCCTCCGCTGTGGGCTGCGGCGGGATCGTTGCCGCTGCGCGGGGCTGTTCGGCAGCGGTTCCGGACCTCCGGACTCCGTCCTGCGGTCCGGCACCTACCGTGGGTGGGTGGTGAAAAGACGGTGGAGGCGCGCGCAGTCCTACAGGTTTCCCGAATCGTCTGACAGGTTTCCCGAATCGGGAGAGGTGGCCCCCGGGGACCATGACCAGCAAGGGGGCGACGCAGGCGCGCCCCCACCCACCGTCCCCCTCCCCACCACAACGGGAGGGGACGGGCCGCAGGACGGAGTCCGGAGGCCCGTCACCGCACCCGACAGCCCCGCGCAGCGGCAACAGCGCCGCAGGCGAAACGGCGCCGCACCCGACAACGGCGCGCACCGCAGACGGCCCCGCCCGCCGCAGGCGCAACGGCGAGAAACCCCCACGGCGGGCCGGCCGAAAACGGCGAGCAACCAAGTCGGCCCAGCCAAAGCGCAGCGGTCCCTCGCCCTCGTCTTCCTCGTCCACGGCGCGGTGACCGGCAGTTTCGCCACCCGCATCCCCTGGATCCAGGACCACACCGACATCACTCCCGGCCAGCTCGGGCTGGCCCTCGCCTTCCCCGCGATCGGCGCGTCCCTGGCCATGCCGCTGGCCGGCCGCATCAGCCATCGCCTGGGTGCCCGCACCGCGCTGCGCGGACTGCTCGGCCTCTGGACGCTCTCGCTGCTCCTGCCGGCCCTCTCCCCCAACCTGTACGCGCTGTTCCCGGCGCTGCTGGTCTACGGCGCGACCTCCGGGATGGCGGACGTCGCGATGAACGCGCTGGGCGTGGAGACCGAGGACCGGCTCGGCCGGCCGATCATGTCGGGGCTGCACGGCATGTGGAGCGTGGGCGCGCTGCTCGGCTCGGCGGCCGGCACCGTCGCCGCGCACGCCGGGACGGACGCCCGGCTCCATCTGGGCGGCGCCGCCCTCGTACTGACCGCCGTCGGCACGCTCGCCTGCCGGGGCGTACTCGATCTGCGCAGCGCCCCCGAGGAACACCCGCCGCCGCGCTTCTCGCTGCCGCCCAGGTCCGCGCTGCTCATCGGTGCCGTCGGGTTCTGCGCGGTGTTCGCGGAGGGCTCCGGCCTGGACTGGTCGGCGGTCTATCTCCGCGACGTACTGGGCACCGACGCGGGCCTGGCGGCCGCCTCGACGACCGCTTTCACCTGCACGATGGCCGCCGCCCGGCTGGCCGGCGACAAGGTGGTGGCCCGCTTCGGCGCGGTGCGCACCGTACGGGCGGGCGGACTGCTGGCCACCGCCGGTGCCCTGCTGATCATGACGGCGTGGCATCCGGCGCCGGCGATGGCCGGGTTCGCGCTGCTGGGCCTCGGCATCGCGGTCGTGGTCCCGCTCGCCTTCGCGGCCGCCGGCCGCAGCGGCCCCGCCCCCAGCCAGGCGATCGCCGGCGTGGCCACGATCACCTACACATCCGGGCTGCTCGCACCGTCCGCGATCGGCGGTATCGCCGAGGCCACCTCGCTGACCATGTCGTTCGCGCTGGTCACGGTGCTGGCGTTCGGGCTGGTCATGGGCGCGCGGGTACTGCGGGCACCGGGGCGTGAGGCGGGTAAACCCGTCGCGACGCAGGCCACCGATCTGGAACGCTCTTGACCGGCGCGGCGGCCGTCGCCGCGCCGGTCACCGTCCCGGAGCTCCCATGACCACCGCGCCCGAACCCCGTCGTTTCCCGCCGCACCCGGTGCGGGACGTGTTCGTCAAGCATGTCTGCCAGACATCGTGCGGCGGGCCGTTCGCGATCTTCACCATGGACTTCGAGCCGCTGCCGGACGACGGGTTCGCGCCGGTCGTCTTCGACTGGCCGGTGCGCGACCAGCAGCGCAACCGGGACCTCAGGCGCGGGGGACGGTATGCGCGGGAGTGGCTGCCCGAGGAGTTTGTGGGGGCGCTGGAGAACGGCGTCCGGACGGCCCTCGGCGAACTCCCGGAGGGCGTACGGGCGGCCGCCCGGTGCACGGTCACCGACGCCCGCTGGCACGAGGTCGACTCCCACGAGCGGGGATTCGAGCAGGCCGGGGCGATGGCCGTACGGGAGGCGCTGCGCCGCTGCGGTCTCTGACACCGCACCTCCCGCCCAGCGGGCGGTCAGGCCGCCTCGGCCTCCGGGCGCAGCAGTCCGGCCGCTATCGCCCGCGCACGCTCCGACCAGGGCGTGGGCCGCAGCGCCTGCGGGTCGACGCGCACCAGCACCCGGTGCCCCTGCGCATAGGTCCCGGTGCCGTCCGCGTCGCAGAGCCGGAAGCCGTAGGTGAGGCCGGTGCGGCCGAGGCGTTCGACCCACAGGTGCGCGGCGTAGTGGCCGGGCCGGGTGACCGGGCGCTCGTAGGAGACGCGCATCTCCTTGATCACGTTGCACATATCGCCGGCGGCGGCCCAGTCGCCGTCGAAGCCGAAGCCGTGGCCGTGCCAGTACTCGGCCCAGGCGCGTTCGACGAGCAGCGGGTAGCGGGAGTTGTGGAGCATGCCGAGCGCGTCGAGGTCGTCGAAGTGGACGGTGACGGGGACCAGCTGTCCGAACGGGACGGGGCCGGCGGCCTGGAGGGTTTCGACGCTCACGGGTTGCTGCTCCTGGAATTCTTGGTGCGGTCGCTGCTGCGTTTGGTGCAAGTGATGCTGCTGTTACGGGTCGGAGCCATCGTAAGCGGCTGCTTAGAATGCTTTGTCCCCCCGGTATGAAGACCTCGTTACGAAGACCTCCGTGACGAAGAAGTGGAGCAGCCATGGGCCTCGGTGTGCGCTGGACCGTGCATGGCGACGGGCGCAACCCGGCCCCTGGAGCCGTGGTCAGGCCGGATGAACGGCTGTCGTGGCCGCGGACCGCGGGCCTGGGCGCGCAACATGTCGTCGCGATGTTCGGCGCGAGTTTCGTCGCACCGGTGCTGATGGGCCTCGACCCCAACCTCGCGATCATGATGTCGGGCGTCGCAACGGTCATCTTCCTGCTGGCCACCCGCGGCCGGGTGCCCTCCTACCTGGGCTGTTCGCTCTCCTTCGTCGGCGTCGCGGCCGTCATCCGGGCGCAGGGCGGCACCAGCGCGACCGTCACCGGCGCGGTCCTGGCCGTCGGTGTCGCGCTCTTCCTCGTGGGCGTGGCGGTGCAGCGGTTCGGGGCGCGGATCATCCACGCCGCGATGCCCCCGGTGGTCACCGGCGCGGTGGTGATGCTCATCGGCTTCAATCTGGCGCCGGTGACGGCGAGTACGTACTGGCCGCAGGACCAGTGGGTGGCTCTCCTGACGATGCTGGTCACCGCGTTCGCCGTGGTGTGTCTGCGCGGCTTCTGGGCGCGGATCGCGATCTTCCTCGGGCTGGTCTTCGGCTATGCCGTCTCATGGGTCCTCGACCGCACCTTCGGGATGATCCATTCGATGAACGGCGCGGGGAAGGTCACCGACCACTGGCGGCTGGACTTCTCGGCGGTCGGCTCGGCGGACTGGGTGGGACTGCCGTCGTTCCACGGGCCGAGCTTCGAGTGGTCGGCGATCCTGGTCGCACTGCCCGTGGTGATCGCGCTGGTCGCGGAGAACGCCGGACACGTCAAGGCGGTCGGCGAGATGACCGGCGATCCGCTGGACGACAAGCTCGGCACCGCGATCTCCGCGGACGGTGCGGCCTCGGTGCTCTCCACCGCGCTCGGCGGTCCGCCCAACACCACCTACTCCGAGAACATCGGCGTGATGGCGGCGACCCGTGTCTACTCCACCGCGGCCTACTGGGCGGCGGCGGGCTTCGCCCTTCTCTTCGGCCTCTGCCCGAAGTTCGGCGCGGTCGTGGCCGCCATCCCCGGCGGCGTGCTGGGCGGCATCACCGTCATCCTGTACGGCATGATCGGCCTGCTCGGTGCCCAGATCTGGGTGCACAACAAGGTGGATCTGCGTAATCCGCTCAATCTTGTGCCGGTCGCCGCGGGCGTCATCATCGGCATCGGCGGCATCAGCCTGCGGATCAGCGACAACTTCGAGCTCAGCGGGATCGCGCTGGGCACGATCGTGGTGCTCTCCGGCTACCACGTGCTGCGGGCCCTGGCCCCCGCACATCTCAAGGCGCAGCCACCGCTGCTGGACGAGGGGACCTCGTCGTACGACGAAACCGCGGCGGGGCCGGAGAAGGACTGATCGCCCGGCTCAGCCGAGCTTCTTGACTGCCTGGTAGTACGTCCAGGCCAACGCCCGGCAGGAGGCCTTCTGCGCGCGCGAGTAGCGCTCGCAGACCCGCTTCAGGTCCTCGTACAGGGCACTGTCCAGCCGTGGTTTGTCGGTGCGGAAGGTGTCCTCTCCCTTGTAGTTGCGGTAACCGAAGTCATGCCGCGCGCAGGAGATCTCGAAGGGGAAACCGAAGGGATTATCGGGCGACGTCGAGCAATAGTCGGTGGACCAGTCGAATCCGTATGCGGACCATTGCGACTGATTTCCCCGGGCGGCTGCCCAGATCGCATAGCTGCTCGCGCTCGGCTGTGTCCAGCTCGACAGGACGCGGGGCTTGTCGGCAGGGGTTCCGGGCTGCGCCGGGGAGGCCGCGACCAGCAGCGCGGACACTCCGAAGAAGGGGGCGGACAGGGCGGCGGCAAGTCGTCGGGACATGCGTCAACCTCCGGAATTCGGCGCCTCACCGAACGCAGCTGTCCCTGGGGCGCCGAAGTTATTCGGTTCTCAAAGGCCGTTGCCGTTCTCTGCGGCTCACCCGAAAAGCCACAAGAAGGCGCGCCGTCTATTACCCCGATCCGGTCATCGCCACACGGTGGCCGCGGATATTCGCCGACCTGATGTCACGCTGAGAAAATGACGACGACTCAGCAGTGCGGCGGGCACGGTGAACAGGACACGACCGGGGAGTCGGACGCATGGCCCGCCGGCGGTGCGGGGCCCTCGGCGGCCACAGGTGTGGCGGGGGTGCTGGCACGGATGCGGGCGCTGGACGCCGGCCTGCCCGCCGATGACGGGGTGGCCGTCTTCAACCGGGTCTATCTGACCGTCACCGAGGCGGTGGCACAGCGCATCGGTGACGGTGCCTTCCACGATCCGACGGCCGCCGGCGAGCTGGACATCCGGTTCGCGGAACGCTATTTCGGCGCGCTGGACGCCGCGGCCGCGGGGCTGCGGCCACCGGCCTGCTGGCGGCCGCTCTTCCAGCTGCGCCGTCATCCGGGCGTACGTCCGCTGCAGTTCGCGCTGGCCGGTATCAATGCGCACATCGGGCACGATCTGGCGCTCGCGGTGGTGGACACCTGCCGGGCCCTGGACTGCGAACCGTCGTCCCTGGAAGGGGACTTCGACCGGATCGGGGACGTCCTCACCGGTCTTGAGGAGCAGATCAGAGAGAGTCTGATGCCCGGCCCCGACCTGCTGGACATCGCCGATCCGCTGACCCATCTCGCCGGTTCCTGGAGCCTGGAGATGGCCAGGGACGGCGCCTGGGCCGCGGCCCGGATGCTGTGGGGCTCGCGCCGGCTGCCCGAGGTGGCCGAGGAGTTCACCGAACGGCTGGACGCGAGTGTGGGCATGGTCGGACGGTGCCTGCTCACGCCGCTGAACTGACGCACAGCGGGGCGAGCAGGCCCGGCCGACAGCCTCCGTCGGCCGTCCGTCGGCCGTCCGTCGGCCCTTCTCAATCCTCGGGGAGTTCGACCGGCGCGATCTCGTCGTACACGTCACCGGGGCCCGGGTTGGTCGCGTCGGTGCCGCCGCCGAACTGGTGCATCACACCCCATACGGCGTTCAGTGCGGTCTGCACGGCGCCCTCGGCCCAGCCCGCCGTCCACGAGATGTCGTCGCCCGCGAGGAAGATGCCGCGCTTGTCCTCGGGCAGCCGGTCCTGCATGAAGTGGGTGAACAGACGGCGCTGGTAGCGGTAGTGGCCGGGCAGATTGGCCTTGAACGCACCCATGAAATAGGGCTCGTTCTCCCAGGAGACGGTGACCGGGTTGCCGATGATGTGCTTGCGGATGTCGACGTTCGGATAGATCTCCGACAGCGACTTCAGCATGACCTCCATCCGCTCGTTGGCGTTCAGCGGCAGCCACTTGAGGCTGTCGTCGCACCAGGTGTACGAGAGGCAGATGACGGCCGGCTCGTCCGGGCCGTTGTCGAGCAGGTACGTACCGCGGGTCATCCGGTCGGTGAGCGTCATGCTCATCACGTCCCGGCCGGTCTCCTCGTCGGTGTCCAGCCAGAACGGCCGGTCCACGGGCACGAAGAGCTTGCTGGACTCCATGTAGTGGGTGCGCTCCATCGCCGTCCAGTGGTCGATGGGGAACAGCGCGTCATCGCAGGCGATCTTCGACAGCAGCATCCAGGACTGCGCGGTGAAAACGGCCGCCTCGTAGGTGCGGATGTCGCCGTCGGCGTCGGTGACGGTGATCCGGTTGCCGGCCGTACGGTTGAGCCGGGTGACGGCCGGGCGCGGCGCGCCGTCGTGCAGCGAGGCGAGCGAGGTGCCCTGCGCCCAGTGGACGATCTTCTCCGGCTCGCGCTCCCACAGGCGCAGCGGCAGCTGCTGGCTGCCGCCGATGATGCCGCGGTGGTGGTCGTCGGCCTCGGTGTAGACGACGCGGAGGATCTCCAGGATGGAGTTGGGGAAGTCGGTGTCCCAGCCGCCGGTGCCGAAGCCGACCTGGCCGAAGATCTCCCGGTGACGGAAGGACTTGAACGCGGTCGAGTCGCAGAGGTAGCCGTAGAAGGTCTGGTTGTCGAGCTTCTCGACCAGCCGGGACCAGATCTCGCGGATCCGCGGTATGTCGCGCTCGCGCATCGCCCGGTTCATGTCGGTGAAGTCCGCGCCCTCTTCGAGGCAGGCGTTCCAGGCGTCCATGACCTGGTGGTAGACCTCGGGGAGGTCGTCCACGGTGCGGGCGTAGTGCGACTCGCCCTTGAGGTCGACGATGGTCGAAGGGGTGTCCGGCGCCAGCGGGTTGGGGAACGGCTTGGTCTTCAGGCCCACCAGGTCGATGTAGTGCTGGAGCGCGGTGGAGCTGGGCGGGAAGCGCATCGCGCCCATCTCGGCGGTCAGCGACGGGTCGCAGCCCTCGAAGCCGACGGTGCGCAGCCGGCCGCCTATCTGGTCCGCCTCGTAGACGACGGGCTTGAGGCCCATCTTCATCAGCTCGTAGGCGGTGATGATGCCGGAGAGGCCGCCGCCGATGACCGCGACCTCCTTGCCGTGCTCGACCGCGGGGACCTGTCCGAGGCCCGCCGGGTGGGCGAGGAAGTCGTCGTAGGCGTACGGGAAGTCCGGGCCGAACATGGTGATCGGCGGCTGGACATCCGCGTGGTGGGTGGCGGCGGTGGGCACCGTGGACGTCATCGGGTACGACTCCTTGCGGGCGGAACAGGGCGGGGCAGGCGGGGCGGGACAGGGGAAATCAAGGCGCGAGGATCAAGGCGGGAGGTTCGAGGCGCGGGGCAGGGCGGGGCGGAGACGGCAGGTTCGGCTTCAGGCAGGGCGGACCGAGCGGCGTGGGAGCGGATCGGTCACATCAGCGAGCCGTACAGTTCCGGCCGCCGGTCGTGCAGATACGGGTTGTCCGCCCGCGATTCCTTGAGGAAGGCGGCGTCGACATCGGCCGCCACCAGCTGCTCGGCGCGGCCTGCCCGGGTGCGTACGATGCCGTCCGGCCCCGCCAGGCAGCTGAGGCCGACGAACTCGAACTCGCCCTCCGTGCCGACCCGGTTGACGTACGCGACATACATCTGGTTCTCGAAGGCGCGCACCGGGACGACGGACTCGGCGACGAACTGGAAGGGGTGCATCTGGGCCGTGGGCACCAGCAGCAGGTCGGTGCCGGCCAGGGCGTGCGCCCGGACGTTCTCGGGGAATTCGACGTCGTAGCAGATCATGATGCCGATCCGGACGCCGTCCAGCTGGGCCTGGACGACCGGGGTGTCGCCGGGCGTGAACCACTCGCGCTCGAAGCAGCCGAAAAGATGCGTCTTGCGGTAGTTCGCAAGGCGGGCGCCGTCGGGGCCGATGAGCTGCGCGGAGTTGTAGACGGGGCCGCTCTCGTCGTGCGCGGCGCCTGCCGTGTCGGCGACATCCGCCTCGTTCCCGGCGCTCTCGTCGTTCCGGCCGCGCTCCGGGTAGCCGTAGAGCACCGCGATGCCGTGCTCGGCGGCGATGCGGGCCACCTCGTCGGCGCTCTCGCCGTCCGCCGGCTCCGCGAGCTCGCGGACGCCGGAGCCGATCGCATAGCCGGTCAGGAACAGCTCGGGGCAGGCCAGCAGCCCGGCACCGGACGCCGCCGCGTCGCCGGCGGCCCAGGCCAGCACCTTGAGGTTGTATTCCACGTCGCCGGGCCGTCCCGAACTCTGGAGCAGGGCGGTACGCAGCGACGACATGGGACCCCTCGGCGGGACGGTTCGGGCGGGACGCATTGACGGTACGGGCCGCCGCCGATCCTGGACAAGGCGCCACCGTTGCGTGCCGGTGGAGGATTCATTGCGCGTTCAAGGGACTCCGCGGCGATTCGTTGCGTCCTGTGTCTGTGCAGGTCGGACGGGGGGTGTCGACCCCCCGGTCGGACATCGGCGGCGGCTGCCGCCGTGATGGCGTCCACCGCGTCCGCCCTGCCGGCGATCTACTCGCTGACGGTCTCCGCCATGACCTGACGTACGAGTCCGCGCAGCCAGAGGTGGCCGGCGTCCGCGTCCTGGCGTGGGTGCCAGGCCATGGCCATCGTCATCGACGGCAGATCGAGCGGTATCTCCAGCGTCCGCAGCCCCAGTCTGCGCACCGTCGCGGCCCCGATCCGCTCGTTGGACAGCCCCACCGCATCGGTGTCCTGCACCATCATCAGCGATGCGGCGAAGGTCGGGACGGTGGCGATCACCTTACGGCGCAGCCCCCGCTCGGCGAGGGCCTCGTCGACGGGGCCGGTGAGGCGGCCGCGGCGGGTGAAGTTGATATGCGGGGCGTCGGCGAAGCGGCGCACGGTGAGCTTCGCGGCGGTGAGCGGGTGTCCCTCGCGTACCACCGCGACACCGCGGTCCTCGAAGAGTTCCTCGGTACGGATCTCCGGCTCGCGGCTGTCGATGACGCCGAGCTCCAGGTCGGCGACGCCGTCGCGCAGCATCGGCACGTCGACATGGCTCTCGCCGAGGAAGCGCAGCACCACCTGCGGCGCCTCCCGGGCGGCGCGGGCGACGAGGCCCGGACCGACGGCGGTGACGAGGAGATCGTTGGCGTTGATGGTGAACACCCGGGCCAGCCGGGCCGGATCGGCAGGGGCGGACGGGGCGAGCACGCCGTGCGCCGCCTCCACCAGCCGCCGCACCTCGGCCCTGATCTCCAGGGCACGCGGCGTCGGCACCATACGGCGGCCGGCACGTACGAGGACGGGGTCGCCGATCGTACGGCGGATCCGGCCGAGCGCGCGGCTCATGGCGGGACCGGAGAGCCCCAGACGGTCGGCGGCCGCGGTCACGCTCTCTTCTTCGAGCAGTGCGTCGAGCGCCGTCAGCAGATTGAGGTCGATATTTGCGTTCCGCGCAATCATGCAGAGCACACCTTGCAGTTGAGGTCACCTGGAGGCGACTCTAGCCTCCCGGCCATGCCCTCGACCGCTGCCGAATGCGCTCCCCGCTGCGGTGCACGAGCGGTCCCCCCATCGGCACCGTCCACGGCCGGGACGCGCTGCTGGCGCACGTCCGGACTCAGGGCACCCCGCCACAGGTCCCCCGGGGCTCGGTTCATGCAGCGGGGGCTCGGTTCACGAGCCGCGCCCGGCTCAGCCCGGCGCCCCCGACCCGAACCGCCGCAGCAGTGGCGAGAGCACCAGCACGGACTTCGTACGCTCCACGAACGGCTCGCCGGCTATCCGCTCCAGCACCCGCTCGAAATGCCGCATGTCGGAGGCGAAGACCTGGACGATGGCGTCCGCCTCACCGGTGACGGCGGAAGCTGCTGGGCGGCTGTGCGTACGCCGGTGCCGCCGCGACGGCCGGGATGTTCTTCCTGGCCGGCG
>NZ_JBFAIP010000030.1:1903-84361 GCF_040654775.1 Streptomyces sp. NPDC050636 | reverse complement strand
AGCGCACGCGGCCTCCGGGTTTAACCCCTACACCCGTGAAACCCCCCCCCCTCGGGGGTTCCCCCCGCCCCCCTAACCCACGGGCGCGCCAACGGCCCGCACGCCGTGGCCGCTCCCGTCGACTGAACCCGACCCACCCTCCCTATCGTCAACTAAGGGTTGACGATCCACGCACCGTCAACCTAACGTTGACGCATGACGAAACCAGTCCAACCGACGAACCCAGTCCGCCTCGACGACCTCATCGAGGCCATCAAGAAGGTTCACTCCGACGCCCTCGACCAGCTCTCCGACGCAGTCATCGCCGCGGACCATCTCGGCGACGTGGCCGACCATCTGATCGGCCACTTCGTGGACCAGGCACGGCGCTCGGGCGCCTCCTGGACGGACATCGGCAGGAGCATGGGGGTCTCCAAACAGGCCGCCCAGAAGCGATTCGTCCCGAAGGACCCCGGGGCATCCGCGGACCTCGACCCCAGCCAGGGCTTCGGCCGGTTCACCGACCGGGCGCGGAACGTCGTGGTGACCTCGCAGAACGAGGCCCGGGCGGCGGGCAATGACGAGATCCGTCCCGAGCACGTGGTGCTGGGTCTCCTGTGTGAACCGGACGCACTCGCCGCGAAGGCGATCGTCGCGCAGGGCGTGACGCTGGAAGCCGTACGGGAGGCCGCCACGGCGACGCTGCCCGTGGCGGCGGAGCGGATGCCCGCCCTCGTCCCGTTCGACGCGAAGGTCCGCAAGGCCCTGGAGCTGACGTTCCGGGAAGCACTGCGCCTGGGCCACAACTACATCGGGACCGAGCACATCCTGCTCGCCCTGCTGGAACTTGAGGACGGCCAGGGCACACTCGCGGGGCTCGGGATCGACAAGGCGGCCACCGAAGCGCACATCGCCGCCGCGGTGACGGAAGCCTGACCCGACCTGCACAGCAAGGCCGCCCGGGTCGGCTGCGCTGCCGGGCTGGTCGCCTCGCCGGCGGCCAGCCCCTCCCTGCCACCTGAATTGGTATACAGGAATCCACTTCTGTACGGTGGCGATGTGCGCCTCACCAAGAGCACCGACATCGCCCTCCGTATCGCCATGCGCCTGGCCGTGCTGGACGACACGGGCGACGCCCCGACCACCCGAGAGGTGGCGAGCGCCGTCGACGTGCCGTACACCCACGCCGCCAAGGTGGTCAGCAAGCTGCAGCATCTCGGCGCCATCGAGGCACGGCGCGGGCGCGGCGGCGGACTGACGCTGACCACCGCGGGCCGTACGGGGTCGCTCGGCCGACTCGTGCGCGAACTGGAGGGCGTCGATGACGTCGTGGGGTGCGAGGACAGCCCACCGTGCCCACTGCGCGGCGGCTGCCGACTGCGCCATGCGTTGCGCTCCGCGCAGGAGGCGTTCTTCGCCTCGCTCGATCCGCTGTCCATCGAGGAACTCGTGGAAACCCCGACCGGACCGCTCCTGTTGAGCTTGACACCCCGCCCGACGGACTGATCCGCCCACCTCCGGGCCACCTCACCCCCACCCTTAAATACGCATCTCAAATGCCAGTTACACCGTTACATGCCGCCAATAGCCCTGGAGTCGCCGCCCATGCTGTCGCCGAAGTCCGCCGAGACCGTACGTGCCACCCTCCCCGCCATCGGGGCAGCCATCGGCGAGATCACACCGCAGGAGCGTCTGGCCCGGCGCCGCCGGGGCCGCCGGGGCCGCCCAGATCGTTAGCGCGATACGGCCACCCGGCCGCGTCACTCGGCGCAGTTCGCGGAGCGCCACCGCGGGCCGTCCCACATGATTGAGGACGAAGTTACCGATGACCGCGTCGAACTCCCCGTCGGGGAAGGGGAGATGGGGCAAGGCGGCGGTGTGGACGTCCGCGTCGGGGGCAGCCCGGGCGGCTCATCGGGTCATGCCGGGCTCGGCGTCAACGCCGGTCACCCGTGCGTCGCGGGCTCAGGCGGCCGCGGCGACCGAGCCGGTCCGTGTCCCGACGTCCAGCACTCGGGTACCCGCGCCGACCCGGGCGGCATCCAGCAGCCGTGGAATCGGGTACGCGCAGAGCCTGGCGAACCCGGCCGCGTACGCCCCCGCGCTCCCCGCCCACGTACGGCGCTCACTCTCTTGACGATCCTCCCCTCCCTTCGCTTCGTTCAGGAAGGGGATTCCCTTCGGCTACCCGTGGGTGGCCGGGAGGGCTTCACGCGTCCGCCTCCGACGTGCGGCCGGGACTCGCACCGTGGTGCTGCGCGTGCTGTTGGTGACCGAGCCACCCGTCCGGCGGGCTCGGGCCTCGATCTCGATCGAGGCGTTGTGGTCGGCGTCGTCCTCGTGCCCGCAGTGCACGCACAAGAACAGCCGTCCGCAGCCTTCACGACTGTCGGGGTCGACCTTGCCGCAGGCGGCGCAGGTCTGGGAAGTGTGGAACGCGGGCACCGCGACCAGCAGCGAGCCGTACATACGGCACTTGTAGGCGAGCTGGCGCCTGCGCTCCCCCGGAGCGTTGTCCAGGATGCCGCGGTTCAGGCCCGCTTTCTGTGCGACGTTCTTCCCGGGTGCGTCCATGGTGCCCTTGGCGGCCTTGGTCATGTTCTTCACGCGCAGATCCTCGATCCCGACGATGCCGTGGTTTTTGGCGAGGTCGGTGGTGAGCTTGTGCGTGAAGTCCTGGCGACGGTTGGCCTGCCGGGTCTTGAGCTTGGCGATCTGCGCGATGGTGTGGCGCAGACGGTTGCTGTACTTCCCGCCGGCGTGCTTCTTGGCGTAGGTGAGCTGGCGCGCCTTGCGCTGCTCCAGATGCCCCAGCCGCTTACGCTCGTTCGGCTTCAGCGTCTGAGGCATGCGGCGGGGCTCGGTCTCGGTGGAGACGAATGCGGACGCTGCGACCCCGAAATCCACCCCGCAGGCGAGCTTTCCGTTCGGCGCATCCGGCTTCCGGCCGGTGTGCACACCGAAGCTGATGTGCCAGCCGCTGCCGTCCCGGGAAACGACCGCGTTACGGATCGTGCCCCCAAGGGCGCGCGAGAGGCGGAACCGTACCCAGCCGAGCTTGGGCAGCTTGACCTTGGCCCAGTGCCGGTTGAGCTTGCGGACCACGAGTGTCTGCCCCTTGAACGGGATGCTCATGTGGCGCCCGCGCTTCTTCCTTGCGGGAAAGCCAGCCGGGTGGTCTGGGTTCCAGAAGTTGAGGAACGCCGCGTCCAGGTTCGCCACAACGCGCTGCCCGCACTCGGACGGCAGGTCGGCAATCCAGTCCAGATCAGCACGGGCCTGAGCGAGCTGCTTGCACTGCGCAGAGCCCATCAGGGTGATTCCGCGCTGCCGGTACAGGTACCGGCGCTGCTCCAGCGCCAGGTTCCACAGCGCCCGGCACGTGTGCCCCCACCCAGCCATCCGGTCGTGTTGTTCCGGCGTCGGGTACAGCCGGTACCTGCGGCCCATGTCAGCTTTGGACACGAGGGCACACCTCCCGTCTGAACTGCGGAAACGTGACGACCATTCTAACGCCCGAAGGTCGCCCAAGTGGTCTTTCCCCGACGGCAGTTGGGGGACTATCGAAGTGATCTCCGCCGCTTCGCGGCTCCGCCCCAAGGAGCCGATTCACCCCCGGCGTGAACGCCGGGGCACGCTCGGCAGATCAAAGGTCGAGCGGCGTATCCGCCACCGTTCCCCTCCCCTTCTCCCACCGAGTCACCTCACGCCTCGCCGCCCCACCCTCGCCCGCCCCTTACTCCATACCTCACGCCGCCCCGCACCCACATGAAGGGATGAATCAGCGGAGGAAGTGGTTCCGCCGCGCGCCGCCAATTCCCTTTGCAGCGACCGGACTCGGGCCCACGGGGAGGGAAACGCCTCGGCCACCCCCGTCGGCTTCATCTCGACCCCGCGACGTTACCCAGCCGTAACCTACCGACGGGTTACCACAGGTAAGTAGCGGACCTTACTCTCCAGTTAACTCGGGCCGCCGTACGCCCCTCCTGTCTTCGGACAGCGTCCGGCCGGCCCGCTTCGAGATCTGGAGCAGAAGATGACGCCCTCCCGCACGACCTTGCGCGCCGCGATCGGTACCGTCGCCGCGGCGGTGCTCGCCACCACGGTTCTCACCGGCGCACCGGCAAACGCCGAGGCCGCGACGGCAGCAGCCCCCTCATCAGCCCCCACATCGGCCGCCTCCGACGACTCCGTGTCCGTGAAGTTCGTCGATATCAAGGGGGATGGCGGAACCATCCTCAAGGCGAATGTCTTCACCCCGGCCGGCTCCGACGGGACCCGGCGGTACCCGGTCATCGTGCTGCCCACCAGCTGGGCCATGCCCCAGATCGAGTACATGGCGCAGGCCAAGAAGCTGGCCGACTCGGGCTATGTGGTCGTTGGATACAACTCGCGTGGTTTCTGGCAGTCCGGCGGCCAGATCGAGACGGCCGGCCCGAAGGACATCGCCGATGCGTCGAAGGTCATCGACTGGGCCCTGGCCAACACGCCGGCCGATCCGCAGAAGGTCGGCATGGGCGGGGTTTCCTACGGTGCCGGCATCAGCCTGCTGGCGTCGGCGTTCGACAAGCGGATCAAGGTGGTCGCGGCGCTCAGCGGCTGGGCCGACCTCATCGGCTCGATCTACAGCGGACGCACCCAGCACCTCCAGGCCGCCGCGATGCTCGGTGGCGCCGGGGCGCTGACCGGCCGCCCCAGCCCCGAACTCCAGAGCATTCTCAAGAACTTCCTCACTTCGAATCTGTCCAAGGAAGAGGAAATGCTCGCTTGGGGGAAGAAGCGCTCCCCCGCCACCTACCTCGACAAGATCAACGCCAACGGTACGGCGATCATGCTCGGCAACGCATGGGGCGATTCGCTGTTTCCGCCCAATCAATACGCCGACTTCTACGAGAAGCTGAAGGGCCCCAAGCGGCTGGAATTCCGCCCCGGTGACCATGCGACGGCCGAGGGGCTCGGACTCCTGGGGCTGCCCAATGACACCTGGACCAACACCAAGCGGTGGTTCGACCACTATCTCAAGGGCGCGGACAACGGCATCGACCGCGAATCGCCGGTGCTGCTCAAGTCCCGTTCCACCGGTGCGTACGAGGGCTACAAAAGCTGGCGGGACGTGCCGTCCGCGCACCGGAGGATCGAGCTCAACGGCACCCGGCAGATCCACACCAATCTCGACTCCGGCGCCAATGGCGGGCTGATTTTCCTCTCCAGCATGCTGGACCAGTTCCTGAGGCTTCCGCCGATGGCCTCGGTCCCGCTGCTGCCCCGTTCACTGGCCGCCGTCTGGCAGACCGAGCGCTACGAGAGCGGACAGCGCGTGCGTGGCACCACACGGCTGCACACCACCGTGACCAGCACCGCAGAGAGCGGAACCGGCATCGCCTACCTCTACGACGTCGGCCCGCTCGGCCTCGGCAGGCTGGTCTCGCACGCACCGTTCACTTTCCACGGCAAAACCCCGAACCAGCCGTTCGGGGTGGATCTGGAACTGTTCTCCACGGCGTACGACGTCCCGGCCGGGCACCGGCTCGCGGTGGTCGTGGACTCCGTCGATCCGCTGTATATCGAGCACAATCCGAATGGCGCCCGGCTGACGTTCTCGTCCCCGGCGAGCGACCCGTCGTACGTTTCGGTGCCGGTGCGCGAATAGGCGAATAGGCGAATAGGTTCTGCCGTGTAGGTGCTGTTGAGTAACTTCTGTCACGGCCTGGGCCATGAAGGTCCAGGCCGTGACGGCATGGGTTACCGACAAGGTGCCCGCCTCAGGAGAAGATCCGCCCGTTCGGCGGCCCGCCGCGCCGCGGAGACGCTCAAACGGTGGGCGGCTGATGACCGCCCGGCAGCAGCGGCCCCGGTTCCGGAGCGGCCACCTTGACCGCCTCGACCTTGGGGTTGCGCTTCTGGCGCTTGGAGACCCAGGTGGCGAACCAGGAGAGCAGCATGCACATCCCGATGTAGATCGGCGAGATCACCATGACGACGGGGATGAACGGCAGGCCGTAGTTGAGGTTGGAGGCGATCAGCTTGCCGGCGTGCAGGAATTCGTCATAGGTGATCAGAAAGCCCAGGGAGGTGTCCTTCAGCGCGACGACCAGCTGGCTGATGATCGCCGGGAGCATCGCGCGCACCCCCTGCGGCACCAGGACATACGTCATGACCTGCGTCTTGCGCATGCCCAGTGAGTATGCCGCCTCCCGCTGCCCACGTTCGACGGAGTTGACCCCGCTGCGGAAGACCTCGGCGAGCACCGAGCCGTTGTAGAGGGTCAGCCCGGCGACCAGCGCGGGCAGCGGCTCGACCTGCAGCGCCACATAGATGAAGAAGATCATGACGAGTACGGGCATCGCGCGGAAGAACTCCACCAGCAGGGTGCTCACCCAGCGGATGACCCGGTGCTCGGAGAGCCGACCGGTGGCGAGTACCGCGCCCAGTGCCAGCGACAGCACCGCCGCGTAGGCGAACGCCTTGAGCGTGTTGCCCAGGCCGCGCAGCAGCAGCTCCTGAATGCCCTTGTAGGTGAAGGGACTCCATTTCTCGGCGACGAACTGGCCGGTGTCGAAGAGGAGATAGATGATCCAGGCGATGAGGGCGAGGATCACGGCGGTGGCGCTGAGCCCGTAGAAGAGATGCCGCCGCTTGGTCCTCGGCCCCGGGACGTCGTAAAGGGCGGTGGTCATCGGGCGACTCCGAAGCGCTTCTCCAGCACGTTGAACACCGCACTGATGGTCAGGGTCACGATGAGATAGCCGACGGCGATCCAGATGAAGGTCCAGATGATGCTGTAGCCCATCTCGTTGAGCGGCTTGTACACGCCGAGCAGCTCGACGACGCTGAAGGAGCCGGCGATCGCGGAGTTCTTCGCGAGCGCGATCAGCGTGGAGCCGATGGGCGGGATGACGGACCGGAAGGCTTGCGGCAGGACCACATCGCCGAGGGTCTGCGGGAAGGTCATGCCCAGGCTGCGGGCCGCCTCGCCCTGTCCGACCGGCACCGTGTTGATGCCGGACCGCATCGCCTCGCAGATGAAGGCGGAGGTGTAGCAGCCCAGCGCGAGGATGGCGAACAGCTTGAAGGGCAGCACCACTCCGAAGCGCGGCAGGCCCAGCATCACCGCGAAGAACAGCAGCGTCAGCGGCGTATTGCGCAGCACCGTGACCCATGTCGTGCCGAAGGCCCGCAGGGACCGGACCGGCGCGACGCGGAACGCCGCCATGATGAAGCCGAGGGCCAGCGCCAGCAGCGAGGCGTAGACGGTGAGTTCGATGGTGCCGAGCAGGCCGTCCCCGTAGAGGGAGAGGTTGTCGAGGAGAACGTTCATCGGTCAGGTCCTAGATCCTCAGCTCGCCGGATAGCGGTCGATCGGCGGCGGCTTCGGTGCGGGCACTCCGGACAGGCCCAGCGTCGCGTCGTACGCCTTCTTCCAGTCGCCGTTCTTCTCGTCGGCGACGAGGGCGTCGTCCAGCGCGAACCGCAGCGCGTTGTCGTTGTGCGGGACCCCGATGCCGTACGGCTCCTCGGAGAACGGCTTGCCGACCACCTTCAGCTCGTCGGGCACCTTGGCGGCGTAGCCCAGCAGGATCGCGTCGTCGGTGGTGACCGCATCGACCTGGTAGGTCAGCAGGTTGTCGACGCACACCGAGTAGGTGTCGTAGGCGACCAGGTTCGCCTTGGGGTAGTCGGACTGGATGCGCTGGTACGGCGTCGAACCGGCCGCCGAGCAGACGCGTTTGCCGGCCAGGTCCTGGGGACCTTTGATGTCGTCCTCGTCGGCGCGGACCAGCAGCGACTGGCCGGCCATGTAGTACGGGCCGGCGAAGCCCACCAGCTTCTTGCGCTTGTCGTTGATGGTGTAGGTGCCGACGTAGAGATCGATCTGGCCGTTCTGCAGGGCGGTCTCGCGGTTGGCGGAGGCGATCGTCTTGAACTCGATCGCCTTCGGGGGGAAGCCGAGGGCCGCGGCCATCATCTTGGCGATCTCGATGTCGAAGCCCGTGTAGAGGCCGGACGCCGGGTCCTTCTCGCCGAGGTAGGGCTGGTCCTCCTTGGCGCCGATGATGAGGCGGCCGCGTTTCTTGGCCTTCGCCCACGTCGGCGAGTCGGGCAGCCGGAAATTCTTGGCGACCGTGTACTGGGGAAGTTCGCTGCCCTCGGGGCCCTTGACCGGCGGGCTGCCTTCCCTGCCGCAGCCGGCGGTGGCCAGCGCGAGTGCGGTGAGCGCGACCGCCACCAGGGCGCGGCGCAGCCGGGTGGAGTGAGGTGGGGAGTTACGTGGGGAGTGGAAATGCATCGCGGCGCCCCCGTTCAGTGCTTGAGGATCTTGGAGAGGAAGTCCTTCGCCCGGTCGCTCTCCGGAGCGGTGAAGAAGGCCTCGGGGGTGCGGTCCTCGACGATCCGGCCGTCGGCCATGAACACCACACGGTTGGCGGCGGAGCGGGCGAAACCCATCTCGTGGGTGACGACGACCATGGTCATCCCCTCCCGGGCGAGCTGCTGCATCACTTCCAGCACCTCGTTGATCATCTCCGGGTCGAGGGCCGAGGTCGGCTCGTCGAAGAGCAGCGCCTGCGGGTCCATGGCGAGTGCGCGGGCGATGGCGACGCGCTGCTGCTGGCCGCCGGATAGCTGCGCCGGATACTTGTCGGCCTGGGACGCGAGCCCGACCCGGTCCAGGAGTTCACGGGCCCGCCGGGCCGCTTCGTCCTTGTTCTTCTTACGGACCTTGATCGGCGCCAGCATCACATTGGCCAGCACGGTCTTGTGCGCGAAGAGGTTGAAGGACTGGAAGACCATGCCGACGTCGGCGCGCATCTGGGCCAGCGCGCGGCCTTCTTCGGGCAGTGGCTTGCCGGCGAGCGTGATGCTGCCCGACTCGATCGGTTCGAGGCGGTTGATGGCCCGGCACAAGGTGGACTTGCCGCCTCCGGAGGGCCCGATGATCACCACCACCTCCCCGCGGCCGACGGTGAGGTCGATGTCCTGGAGGACATGCAGTTGCCCGAAGTGCTTGTTGACCCCGCGCATTTCAATCAGCGCTTCACCGGCCATATGCAGACCTGCCCACTCTCATCCGTACAGCGGAGAGCCCGCAACTTACCGGCAGGAAAGGGACACTTCTCCACTGACACGCACATACGGATTATGTGAGGTGATAAGCCCAGGGCGGCCAGGGTGACGCATGCGGTCCCCGGGCAGCGGCGGGGCAGCGGTCCCTGCGGTCCGGCGCCCGTACCGCAGGGTCAGCTCTCCGAGGCCTCCGCGTAGAGCTGGGACAGCTCGGGCGCCCCGACATCGGCCCAGTCATGGCCCGCTTGCACCACATCGATCTCCCGTCCCGACTCCAGCCGGACCACCGGCTGCCCGTTCGGCCGCACCTGCCATACGGCGCCGCGCACCGTACGCACCAGGACGGTGCCGAGGTAGAGACCCGCGTCATTGCCGAGCCAGGGCACCACTTCGAGATCGTCCCGCCAGACCGGCTGCAGCTGGTCGAGCGCCTCCAACGACCGCACGGAATCGTCCAGTTCCACTCCCGCGGCGGCGGCCTGGGCCCGCAGCAGCTCACATTCGGACAGCAGCTCGATGACGCTGCCGGGGTCGGCGCGCACCGACTCCACGAGCGACACGGAATGGTCCGCGCGCGGACGCTTGCGCCACTTGTCCAGGAAAGACATGTTCATGGTGTGCAGGGTCCCACCCGCCCCGGGGGCGCGGCCACAGGCGCGCGGCGGGACGGTGACCCGATCGTCACCTTGACGTCCCCTTCCGGCCTCCCTACTTTCATGGCGCTCGGATCGGATCTGTGGGATCCGCAGGAGCTCCCCCAACCTCTCGCGGGAACGTCCGGATCGCAGCTCAACGCCTGCCTGTTGATGCCAGTTGATGCCATCGGGAGGAACGATTCATGCGCGTACGACGACGTATGTGGGGCGGCGCCCTGACGCTGCTGCTCGGCGCGGCGAGCTTGCCGGGCGGCACCGCTGTCGCGGCGACGGGGGCGACACCGCCGAGGGCTTCATCGATTCCGTCGGCTCCGTCGGCCCCGTCGGTCCCATCGGCCCCGTCGGCTCCGTCGGCTCAACACCCGCCCGGCTCGTTGCCCTTGGCGAGGCTCTTCGACAATACGGCGATCAGCGACGACTCCAGACCCGGCGCCGCCGACTTCGACGGTGCGGGCCACTCGCTGTCCGCACAGGACCTGACCGCGGCGGGCTGGTCGCGCGGGCGCGTCCTGGCGATCGACGGGGCGCGGCTCGGCTGGCCGCGCTCGGCGGCCGGGTCCCCGGACAATGTGGTGGCGGACGGGCAGGCGGTGACGGTGACCGGGCGGGGCGACGCGCTCACCTTCCTGGTCGCGGGCACGGGCGGGAGCGGCACGGACGGCGCGAGCAGCACGGACGGCGCGAGCGGCACGGACGGCGCGAGCGGCACGGCGGTCTCCGGTACGGGCACCGTGCGCTATCGCGACGGCTCCCGCAGCCACTACGAACTCAGCGCCCCCGACTGGCGGTCCGGGCCGCTGAGCACCAAGGCGGTGGCGCTGCCGCACATCAACGGCACGGGCGGGCAGACGGCGGAGACGGCGCGGCTGTACGCGGTGACCGTACCGCTGCGGGCCGGGCGCGAGGTGGCGTCGGTGGTGCTGCCCGCGGACCCGGGCACGGTGGGCGATCTGCATGTCTTCGCGGTGTCGGTACGCGACAGCGGGCAGGGCAGGACGGGGAGTTGGGCGGCGAGCACGGCCGGCTACCGGGCGGTCGGGCCGTGGCAGGACCGTACGCTGCGGCTCGTCGTACACGCCGGCGCGAGCGGGCCGAGGGCGCGGATACGGCTGGCGAACACCTTCGCGGCGGCGCCGGTGGACATAGGGGCGGCGAGCGTGGCGGTGCAGGGCTCTGGGGCGGCGGCGGAGGCCGCGCCGGTGCCGCTGACCTTCGGCCGGGGGCACGCCGGGACCCGCATCCCCGCGGGGGCCGAGGCGTTCAGCGATCCGGTGGACTTCACCGTCCCGGCCGATACCAACCTGCTGGTGAGCATCCATCTGCCGGGAACGGTGACGGCCGCGCCGGTGCATCAGGAGGCGACCCAGCTCTCGTACGTCAGCGCAGCGGGCAGCGGCGACCGCACCGGTGACAGCGGCGGCACGGCCTATCCGGAGACCATGACCATCTGGCCGTTCCTGACGGGTGTCGATGTCGAGGGAGGGCCCGGTTCGGTCGTGGCGTTGGGCGACTCGATCACCGATGGGGTGAAGTCGACGAGCGGCGCGAACCGGCGCTGGCCCGATGTGCTCGCCCGCCGCTTCCAGGCACAGAGCCTGGTCCCCCGGTACGGCGTGATCAACCATGGCATCTCGGCGAACCGCATTGTCACCGACCGCTATCAGGGCGACGGGGTCAGCACGGACGCCGGCGGGGTCAGTGCCCAGCACCGGCTGGAGCGGGACGTCCTGGCGCAGCCCGCAGCGCGGACCGTCGTCGTCTTCGAGGGCATCAACGATGTGCGCTGGGGTACGTCGGCGGACGAGGTCATCGGCGGCCTGCGGGCCATCGCCCGGCGCGCGCACGAACGCGGCCTGCGGGTCGTGGCGGCCACCGTCGCGCCTTGCGAGGGCTACCCCGACTGCACCCCAGCCGTCGAAGCCCGCCGCCAGGCCGTCAACGCGTTCATCCGCGACCACGGCGGTGTCTTCGACGCGGTGCTCGACTTCGACGCCGTGCTCCGCGATCCGCAGCGCCCTCAGCGGATGCTGGCCGCATACGACAGCGGCGACCATCTCCACCCCGGCGACACGGGCCTGAAGGCACTCGGCGACTCGGTGGACCTCCGGGCGCTGGTGCCCGGGCGCAGGGGCTGAGGGCAGCCAGGCGGGGCGACGAGGGGCGGAACGGTCACGCCCCTCGCCGGCCCCGCCCACAGGGGGCCCAGGGTCTGTCCTAGACCTCCAGATCCACCACCACCGGCGCATGGTCCGAGGCGCCCTTGCCCTTGCGCTCCTCGCGGTCGACATAGGCGTCCGAGACGGCCTTGGCGAACGGTTCGTTGCCGTAGACCAGGTCGATGCGCATGCCGTTGTTCTTGGGGAAGGCGAGCTGGCGGTAGTCCCAGTACGTGTACGGGCGGTCGTACTTGAGGGGGCGGGGTACGACATCCGTCAGGCCCGCCTCGCGGAGCGCGGACAGCGCGGCGCGCTCGGCGGGGGTGACATGGGTGGCGCCTTCGAAGACGGCGGGGTCCCAGACGTCGTCGTCGGTCGGCGCCACGTTGTAGTCGCCGAGGACCGCGAAGGGGCGGGCACCCGCGGCATCCTCGGCGACCGCTGCCTTCAGTGCCTCGAACCAGCCGAGCTTGTAGTCGTAGTGCGCGTGACCGACCTCGCGGCCGTTGGGGACGTACACCGACCAGACGCGGGCCGGGCCGCAGGTCGCCGCGATGGCACGCGGCTCCTCCACGCCTTCGTAGTCCGGACCGCCGGGCAGGCCGGCGACGACGTCCTCCAGGCCGACCTTGGACAGCAGGGCCACGCCGTTCCACCGGCCGTTGCAGTTGACGGCGGCTTCATAGCCCAGCTCGCGCAGCTCGTCGCGCGGGAACTGCTCGGCCGAGCACTTGGTCTCCTGGATGCACAGCACGTCCGTGCCGGTGCTCTCCAGCCAGGCCAGCAGCCTCGGGAGGCGGGCGGTGATCGAATTGACGTTCCAGGTCGCGATGCGCATGTCCGTAAACCTACAGGCAGGGTCTGACAGTCAGCCGAGTTCGATGGCGGTGCCGGGCGTGAGGCGGCCGTGATCCGTCCCGCCCAGTTTGTCGATCATGGAGTCGTAGACCGGCCGGGCGTGGTCCTGGAGCAGGCTGTCGTGGATATCGATGGCCCGGCGGGGCGCGACCTCGCGGACGTAGTCGATGATCTCGGCGACCTTGTTCCAGGGAGCGTGGACCGGCAGCAGCAGCGTGTCGACGCTGCGGCCCTCGGGGACGGTCAGCGCATCGCCCGGGTGGAAGACCGAGCCGTCGAGGAGAAAACCGACGTTGGTGACCCGGGGAATGTCGGGGTGAATGACGGCGTGCAGCTGTCCGTGCACCTCGACGTCGAAGCCGGCGGCGGTGAAGGTGTCGCCCTCGCCCACGGTGTGCACCCGCCCCGGGAAGGCGGCCGAGATCTGGTCGGCGACGCTGGCCAGGGTCCAGATCTCGGCGGCGGGGTTGGCCTCCATGGCGGCGCGCAGCCGTTCCTCGTTGAAGTGGTCCATGTGCTCATGGGTGACCAGGATCGCGTCCGCACCGACGGCCGCGTCCTCCTCGCTGAAGAGACCGGGGTCGATGACGAGCGTCTGCCCGTCCTTCCGGAGCCGGACACAGGCATGAGTCTTCTTCGTGAGTTCCATACGGCCATCTTGCCGCGCGCGATGTGCCGGCTCGCGCTGTGCCGCCACCGCCATCCGGCGCGGCTCCCTCACCCCTCGGGCTCACCCCTCGGGCGTCGTCTCCTCCCGTATCACCCGCTGGGCCACCGCGAACGCCGAGTTCACTGCCGGGACCCCGCAGTAGACCGCGGTGTGCAGCAGAACCTCCTTGATCTCCGTCGGAGTGAGGCCGTTGCGGAGTGCGGCGCGGGTGTGCAGCACCAGTTCCTCCTGGTGGCCGCCGGCGACCAGCGCGGTGAGGGTGATGATGCTTCGGGTGCGGCGGTCCAGGCCGGGTCTGGTCCAGACCTCGCCCCATGCGTACCGGGTGATGAAGTCGTGGAAGTCACCGGTGAAGTCGTCGGCCGCGGCCTCGACCCGGTCTACGTGCGCATCGCCGAGCACCTCGCGGCGGATCTTGATGCCCTGCTCGTACGTGCCGCCGCGGACCTGCTCCGGCTGGGTGCGGCCGGACTCTATGGCGGCGGGGGCCGTCTGCGGGGGCGGCGGGGGCGCGATCTGCGGCTTGGGGGCGGCGGCGCCGATCGCGGGCGGCGCGCCGGGGCCCGGCTTGTCGTGCCAGGCGGTGGTGAAGTGCCGGATGAGGAGCTCGGTGACGGCCGCGGGCTGCTCCACGGGCGCGAGGTGGGAGGTGCCGGGCACCAGCGCAAGGCTCGCGTCGGGAATGCCGGCGACCAGGGTGCGGGCGTCGGTGGTCGGGGTGACCTGGTCCTCGGAGCCGACGACGACGAGCGTGGGCACGCCGACCCGGCTGAGGGAGGACCGTACGTCATAGGAGGCGAGCGCCTCGCAGGCGGCGATGTAGCAGCCGGGGTCGGTGGTCCGCACCATCTGGACGGCCCACTCGACGATGGCGGGCTGGGCGCCCGCGAAGCCGGCTGTGAACCAGTGCTCGGGGGCGGTGCGGGCGATCGGGTCGAGCCCGTTCGTACGGATGACGACGCCGCGTTGACGCCAGGCGTCGGCGGTCCCGTAGCGCGGCGAGGAGGACACCAGCGCCAGGGAGGTGACCCGGTGCGGGCGGGTGAGGGCGAGCTGGGTGCCGATGGCGCCGCCGATGTTGCAGCCGGCGTAGCCGAAACGGTCCACGCCGAGGCCGTCGAGCGTGGTGACCAGGCGGTCCGCCAACTCGGCGATGGACGAAGCCGGGTGGGCGGGCGAACCGCCATGACCGGGCAGGTCGAAACGGATGACGCGCCAGTGGCGGGTCAGCTCGGGGATCTGCCGGTCCCACATGTGCCATGTGGTACCGAGCGACGCGCCCAGTACGAGTACGGGGGCGTCGTCGGGACCGTCAATCCGGTGCTGCAGGGTCTTCTCGCTCACCGGACCAAGCTACCGAACTCTCTGACGCGGTCCTGACACCCGGGTCAGGAAGGGCCGACACAAGGACGACCGAAAGCAGGGTAAGTGCAGGTCAGAGCCTTATGGTCGAGACGGTGCAGACGACCGGGTGACCCGGCTCGTCGTAGCTCACCATGATCCGCTGTACGGATGCGGTGCCTTGCTCGTGATCAGGACTGGGGCGTCTTCTGACCCATCAAGGCGGTGCTGGAGAGTGCGCGTCAGCATCTCACTCACACCCTGCACGCTCTCACGTCTCACCTGCACAGCCTGATCCAGGTCTGCCCGTGGCCCCGGCACGCCCCCGCGTACGCGCGGATGATCGGGGCGGAGCACGCCCGCCGTCTCCTGCGCGCCGCCAGCCAGCACCTCGCGCAGACTGCGCAGGACACCTCGCTCCCCCACCCCGTGCCCACCACGCTCACCGAAGCCGACTCCCTCGCCGCCGTCGTGGACGACATCGCCGCGAAGTTCCCGCCGCACTCCGGCTCCCTGCCCCGCACCCCCGCACCCCTGCCGGCCGCACCCCGCGATGGCGAGGAGGCGGTCGACGAGGAGCGGCTGCTGCTCGCGGCCGCGACCGCGCACCCTGGTGACGTCGAGCAGATGCGGTGGCTGGAGGTCGACGACTTCACGCGCCCCCTGCACGGCGGGCTGTGGCAGTGCCTGACCGCCCTGGCCCGGCGCCGTGCCCCCGTCGACCCCGTGACGGTCCTGTGGGAGGCACAGCAGCGCGGCCTCCTCGCATCCGGGACCGAGCCCACACAACTGCTCGACCTCCTTGACGCACCGGCCGACCCCCCGCAGTACTGGGGCGAGCGCATCCTCCAGCGCTCCCTCCTCGCGACCGCCCACCACGTCGGCCGTCGCATCGAGGCGGTCACCGACGACCCGGCCACCACGCCGTACCAGTTGGTCGTCGGCAGCCGCCGCGCGCTCGCTGACCTGTCCGCCGTGCGTACCCGCTGGCACCACGCCATCTCCCCCGTGCCGACGACCAGGCCCGCGCGCACCAGGGCCACGGCCCCGCCCCGGGCCGGCCCGCCACGGACCACGGCCCCGCCCGCCACGCGCGTCTCCCGCTGACCCCGAATCCGCCGGTGGCCGGACCTCCATGGTCCGGCCACCGGCAGAAAGAGAGCGCCCTTCGTGACGACACCCTCCATCAACGCGCATGTCCGCCTCGACACCCACCCCACGCACACCAGCGCCGTGACCGCCACCCTCACCGGCCCCCAAGCCCACGTCGCCTGCACTGCCCTGGAGGCTGACGGCTGGGAAGCCGTTACCCTCAACACCCTGGTCCTGGCCCGCATCGATCACGAGGAGCCCTACTGGGCGGAGAAAGCCGCACAGGCCCTGACCGCCGAGGGGATCACCACCGAGATCACTCCCCGGCTCCGCGAGGCGATCGATGAGGAATGGAAGTGGGCCAACTACACGATGCCCTGATGCACCCGCACCGAGGTCCGTGAGGTCTCCAACGAGGCCCAGAAGATTTACGACGACATCCGTCACGGCGCCTCCTCATCCACGCCCACGCCCACGCCCACGCCCAAGACAGCCACACCACCGTGGCAGTCGGCACCTACCTCGACAGCGGCAAGAGCGTCTATCTCCACGGCGAGAACCACCTGCGGCAGGTCGCCGAGACCTTCGACTCCCCCGCCCAGGCCCTGGTGTCCTTCGAACGGTTCCACGGCGACACCATGCGCCCCGGCCCCGCGCCGATGACCGACACCGAGCGCGCAGCCGCCAAAGCCCCCACCTCGCTCGGCACGCCGACCGCCGAGCCCGAACCGCCCGCCCCTGGACCGGAGATCGTGCCCGCCTACGCCGCCTACGCCGGCGACCACGACACCATCCTCGACGCACACGGCGACTGGGAGAAGTCAAGAACCTGGTCCCACGACACCACCCACGCCATCCACGAATCACAGACCCTGCGCATCGAGCAGGTCCACGAGGCCCACCCCCACGAGACCGCCTGGACCGTGGCCGCGTACGAGACACCCGTCTCCGACCGCATGTGGCACCTCACCGCGACAGGCGCCACCCCTGCCCCCGTGCTCCAAACCCTGCTGCACCACCTCGCCGAGGGCGACAGGTGGGACACCGCCGTCGGCGCTGCCGTGGACGAGAAGAGCGTCACCGCGGCCACGAAGCCCCTCACTGACGCCGGGTGGAAGCACACCGTGGACGGGCGCTGGATCCGCTCGACGAGCCCAGCCGAAGAGGCTGGCGTCCAGTTCGACGCCTTCACCGCCCAGAAACCGAATAGCACCCTCGCCACCTGGACCGTCTGGGCCGGCCCCAGCCTCAACCACCCCACCTGGACCCTCACGGCATCCCCTCACACCCCCAGCTCGTTGCTGGCCGACCTCGCCGAGAACGTCGCCCACGGAACCGGCACCGCCAGACCAACGCCGCTCCGCACGAGCACGGCTCGCGCCTCGGCACCACGCCACCAGCCACCCCTGCAGCAACGGCCAGGCATACGGTTGCCCGCGCCCGCTGACCGCCGGTAGAAGACTGGGGCCGAGACGCACGCGTATGCCCGCTCGCCGCTACGCAGTTTCGTTTGGATCATCGGGCAGACCACCCGATCTTTGGGCTTCCTCACCTCATGTCATGTGCGCCACCTACCCTTTGGGCTCAGCCATCTAGACACAATGGCCGCGGACCCGACCAGAAAGGCCCCACACCGTGGACCTGGACGAGATGTTCGGCGAAGGCTGGTGCGTAACCCTCGCCCCCCACCCACTCACCGAAACCCTCCACCTCATGGGCGTCGCCAACCCCGTCCCCTGCCCCGAGGGCGTGAGCCAAGCCGCAGACTTCCTTCAAGAGCACCAGGGCGAAGGCGGCTTCATCCTCGGCCGCGAAATGCCCGGCGGCTGGATCCTCACCATCGAAGGCGAAAGCTGGATCGGCTTCAATGACGAGGTCCTGCGCACCCTCGCCGCCGACGGCCGCACCGCGATCAGCGCCTACCGCGACCCCGACACGAGGACGGCCACCATCGCCCACGACGGCGCCATCCTCGGCCGCCTCGAACTGTCCGGCGGCTACTTCGACGGCCCCTCCGGCAGCGTGGACACCACCCACCCCGTCGTCGGCTCCCTCACCGCGGTCGGCTTCGACGCCTCCGACGACTGCGAACCCACCGGCGAAGCCGACACCGAAGAACCCGATGGCTGCCTCATCCTCGCCGTACGCGTCCTGACCGGCATCGCCCTCACCGCAGCCGACTTCGAGGGCCCTTGGACCGGCGGCGTCCTAACCCGGGCCTAAAACCATCTTGAAGGGCAAGCTAACGCGCGGGCAGGCTCGATGCGCTGTTAGCCGATCACCGGGGCCACGGGGGAAAAACCAGGCCCGACCGGAACCCCGGCAAACACGAGGGGGAAGAGCCAACGCATGCCGTTAATAGCTAAACCACGCACCAAAGTCCTGCTCGCGGCCATCGTCGCCGGAGCCTTCATCATCCCCACCACGGCCGCCGCATCTGAAAGCGAACCCGCGGCCAAGCCGGCACCGACCGAGCAGACCACCACCGGCATCAAGGACGCCCCCCACGGCATCCACATCAAGGTCGGCATCAACAAGAACAAGCTCGACGCCATCCGCACGGAAGCCAGGAAGGCCCGCGCCGAAGGACGCAAGCCCAACTTCGCCAATGAGCCGCTCAAGATGGGCAAGACCCTCAAGAACGGCAACAAGAAGAACGCCGCCCCGGACCTGTCCCTCCTCCAGGGAGCCAAGCTCTCCATGAAGGGAGCCGCCGCCAACGCAGCCGGTGATACCGCCCCGGCCGCGGCCGGGGCAACCACCAAGGGTGGACCATCCACCCAGGAATACGTGCCACCCCCAACCGGCGGACAAAACGACCAGGGCTGGGTTCCCATCGGCAGCCAGCCCGACACCGACCGCCTGGACGCCTGCTTCAACGGCCTCGGACTCAACCAGGCCCGCGTCTATAACCGTTACACAACCTGCTCCAAGTACCGCTTCACGGCCGAATACTGGTCGGTAGACAACAGCGGCGTTCCCGTCGAACACGAAGGCGACACCGTCGCCACCATCAAGGTCTTCGGACAGGGCGACGCAAAGGAACGCCGCACCCGGATCTTCTCCGAGATCGAGAAGGACTCCGTGGACTACCAGTGGGGCCCCATTGACGACTGGTGGACCGCCCCCGGCGTCCCCTTCTCGCTCATGGGCCAGTGCTCCCAGGACTACACCACCTGCGGTGCCGCACCCAGCTCCTACACCTACCCCTGGGCCACCTGGGACAACAACCCCACCTGGGCCCACTGGGACATCTCCAACAACCCCGACAAGGGCAAGGGCCGCGACAAGATCTCCTACAATCAGTGGTACGTGGAGATGTTCACCGACGGCGGCGGCTACAAGACCTTCGACAGCGGCGAGACCCCTGAACGCATCCAGCGCTGCGACTCCGCCGGCTACATGCGGGACTTGAACGGAACCTTCCCCAAAGCCTGCATCTTCTCCGAAGCCGTGCCGCACCTGACCTACAGCACGGGCACGAACAACCACCACGGCGTCAGCGACCACATCCGGGAAGCGTTCAACAACCCCAACAACACCTACCCCTCCCCCGTACCGCCGCAGACGAAGAAGATCCCCGGCCAATACACCGGAGACCCGAACTCGCCGGGCCTGCACCGCATCACCGAGAAGCTGCACAAGAAGACCTACGTCGACAACCGCGCCCACAAGAACGGCGCCTGCTACGGCAAGGGCAAGTACAAGAAGCTCTACGAGAAGACCGGCATCCCGGTCTCCGAGCGCCCCGACACCTCCTACCAGGACTGCGACGAGTACCCCTTCGCCTCCACCCTGGAGGGCGCGGCAAGCAAGAAGTGGGACTTCTCCGTCAAGGCCGTCAACAGGGAGCAGAACGAGGAAGGGGGGCGCATGCTGCGCCGCTACTACCTCAACGACCGCATCCTCGCCTGGGACGAGTCCCTGGGCGAGGGAGAGAACGACGAATACTACGTGCGCATCAGGTAACACTGCGCCCGAGCAAGATCGGGGCCCCCTTCACCGCCCGTGCAGTGAAGGGGGCCCCTTCGTCCGTACACGCCTAGAAGCAGCTGCACGCGCAGTTGGCTTTGTACGCGAGAACGGGTTCTGGCTCAACTTCTGTGGAGCGATCGCGGAGAGTTAGATGCTTGCGGCTTCACGCTGCCTTTGCCGATGGCGACAGCCCATGCTGTGCCTGCCGAATACGCAGGGCGAACATGCGGGTGACAGAGTTCAGGATCTTGGCATCGGCTGCGGCTGGACCATCCGTGTTGATGTTCACATAGGCGTAAACAGAGTCCACGCGGAGGTTGATCGAGGTGCTGCAGTATTTCTTGCCTAGGCAGTACGAGGCCGTGAACGCTGCGTCTACGTCCGGGATCTGCACAGGCCCAAATTGGGCGCCTGCCAACTGGGACTTCTTCTCCGTGTACCTACCGATGGCCTGAGCTCGGGTCTGGAAGGACTTGATACCGAATCCGACAACGCCTTCGAGGTCGGTCGCAGCGTAACCCTGGGAGGCCAAAATGCCGCCGTCTTTGGGGTTAGCCCCCAGGACACGGAGCGTGCCGGATTTTTCCCAGCCCGGAGGGACATCGTCCAAGTCCGGGAGCACGGCCCGTACTTGTTTCTCGCCCAGGACTCTGGCGGCTTCAGCCGAAGGCGTGTCGTTCGGGGTTGGGCTGTGCTCGTCAGCGTCCGTCCCGGATCCACACCCGAACAGGGGCATAACCGCCGCAATCAGGCAAAGATCCTGAACTGTCCTCTTGGTTCGCAACACCTGTTCCCCCTCCAGTGGCAAGCGATCAGCCCGACGATCTTATGGGTGCCTTCGAGTGTTACTCACTCACGGCAGTCGTAAGATCACCACTGTCCGTCACGACAACAGGACCCTTTTTCGAAGGAGTTGGAAGCCGGCCCTGCCGAACATCTGGCGCTTGAGCATCTTGATGCGGTTGACGTGTCCCTCGACGACTCCCGAGTTCCAGGGCAGGGTCAGTCCGGCGATGACGGCGTCGCGGTCGCGGTCAATCCCGGTGGCGAGAGTGTGGAGGCTGGGCAGGTCGTCCTGCCGGACGGCCTCGAGCCAGTCCGGCAGGTGCTGACCCTGGCGGACGGTGAGCATGGCCGCGAAGGACCGGATGTGGCGGGTGAGAGCGTCGAGTTCGGGGCAGTGCGTCCGAACGTCCTTGAGTTGGAGTTGCTCGGACTCGGTGAGGGTTTCCGGATGCCGGAGGATCCATCCGGCGACGACCCGGGGCGAGGGCGGCCGTGCAGTCACCGGCCGCGGTGACGTGCGTTTGTCGTGCAGGTAGGCGCGAACGCGCTGGTAGCTGCCCTCGTAGCCGAGCGGCACGATCTCCTCCCATAGCTTCCACGCGTTGGTGCAGCCCTCGCTCCAGCGGTTATCCAGGTAGGGCTTGTAGTCGTCGAGGACGGAGGGCCGGTTCTGCCACTGGCCGGTGAACAACTCCTCCGGCGTCGCGGCGTTGGCGAACTGCTTGACGGTGCGGTAGGTCATCCCGAGCTGCCGCTGAACCGAGCGCCGGCTGTGTCCTGCCTTCAGCAGGTCGTGGACGGCTGCGTGCCGGGCCCGGCTCCGGTCGGCGAATCGGTGTCCTCGCGGCCAAGGTGAAGCGGACGGGTCCGCGTCCGGGACAGCCTCGGGTTCGGGTTGAGGCGCCGCGGGCGCCAGGACGCGCAGGCAGCGGCGGTGCTGGGCGACGCTCCGCTCGGCGGCTTCGCTCAAGTTGTGCCAGAGATGCCACCGGTCCGCGACCTGGACCGCCTGCGGCGCTCCGGCCGCCGCGCCCTCGGCGAAGAACGGCGCGCGGTCCCGGCAGACGACCTCGACACCGGGCCGCTGTGCGAGCCAGGCCGCCAGGCTCGACGCCTCCCGGTCTGGGAGCAGATCGACCGGACGGCGGGTTTCGACGTCCACCAGGACAGTGCCGTAGTAGTGGCCCTTGCGAGTGGCGTACTCGTCGACGCCGACCACCCGCGGCGCCGGCACCTCCGGCTCGGGAAGCGCGTCGACCAGGCGCAAGACCGTGCTTCGGCTGACGGACACTCCGAGGACGGAGGCCAGGCGAGCACCTGCCCGGCCCGCCAGGGCGAGACCAACCGCGGCCAGGGTCGAGCGCAGCCGCTCGGTGCGCTGGCCGTACCTGCGGGTCAGGCCAGGTATCTGCTCCACGAAGGTCCGGCGCGGACACACGGTGTTCTGGCAAGTGAACCGGCGAACTCGTATCTGGAGTACGACGCTTCGTCCGGCACTTGGCACATCAGCGGGAAACCGCAGATAGGAGCCGTGAACATGGGGCGACCAGGCCCCGCATCCCGGGCAGGCCGCACCGGCCGCGGTGCCTTTCGCGTCAACACGTACTTTCTCGACATTCACGTCCACCGACAGCACCGCGACGTCCGCGATGGACGGGAACAACAGCTCTTTCAGCCGGAGCACGACTTCTTCCACGGCTCCGAACTGTCAGCCCATCCGCCTTGGCCACGCTCATTTTCAGGCGACTTCGGGTGCCACCCGTAGACGCTCAGCCGTCACTCAGAGTGGCCACACCACAGAAGTTGAGCCAGAACCCGAGAACGGTTCTGGCTCGCTTTCCGTGACGCAGTTGCTCTCCGTCACGTGAAGAGAACGCGCTTTCGGAGAAGTCGGAAGCCGGCACGACAGAAGACCATCGCCGAGGCCACCCGCCCCCTGGCCGACGCCGACTGGCCGCAAACAGTCGAAGGACGTTGGATCCAGTGGACTCCGGCGGACGACAACGACGCGGGCGTCCAGTTCGACGCCTTCGCCGCCCAGAAGCACAACAGCCCGCTGCCGACCTGGACCGTGTGGGGCGGCAACACCCTCCACCAGCCCACCTGGGCCCTGCGCTTCTGATGGCCTACACCCCCGGCGACGGCACGCTCAGGCCGCAGGCCACGCAGTTGGCCATGCGCAACATCGTGCGAGCATGGGGCATGCAGGAGGGTGGCTTCGCCGAGAACCCGAGGATCAAGGACGAACCTGTCATTGCATCGCTGAAAGGATCCACCGTTACCGTCACCGGCATTCCGGGCCTCACGCTGAGTCGGGCGACCAATGGCGAATGGGCGGACATCGCGCGGCGCCGTGGACAGATCTTCCTGTCGGTGGCCACACGAGTCTTAGCGGGCGGAATGGCTGCTCCGGAAGCCCGCATCATGGATTACGTCCAGGACTTGCGCACCATTCGCTCGGCCGCATCCATGCTCGTACCGGTGAGCTGACACTCCCGGCGCTCGCGCTGCCAGCTGAACCCGGCACCTGCCCCGCCGCAGTCAGGGCCGCCACCGCTTCCGGGGGCGGCCCTGATTCGGGCGCTGTTGGCGAATTCGTCCTGCTGGTCCATCCCGTGGGAAGGAGTACCGGCGGTGCCTCTGCGCTCAGTTCCCCAGGGCGCTCAGCACGGCGAAGCCGAGGAAGGCAGCCCCGACGAACAACAGGAACACCACCGGTCCCACCATGTGCCGAGGTGTGTACACCCGTGCCGACTGCGGGTCGCGCGGCAGATACACCACCGGCACGTTGCATCCGGTCGCCAGCCCCAGCCCGGACCCACGTATCCGAGGCGTGAACTTCACACGGTGGCCCTGCTGGTCTCGGAATGCGATGACCGGCACCCAAATCGACCCGTCGCTGTCGGACCGTACGTTGTCGACCACGACACCGCGCGTCCTGATCCCGTCCCGCCGGAGCCGCCGCACCACCAGCGCCTCGCGTAACCCGAGCCAAAGGGGCAGCAATCCGGCTGCCCCGCACGCCACAACAGATGTGAACCCGTTTGACATGCTGCCACTTCTTCCGTCTCGTCCTGCGTTTCGAGCCGTCGCATGCGGGAGGACGCGTCGCCCTCATCGGTGGTTACGGCCTTCGTCGGACCGGCTACGACATATCTGAATTACCAACGGGACGGATTCGCCAACAACGCCCGCTCGTGGAGGCCCGCGAGTTCCACAGTGCCAGTACTGCAACGGTGTTTGTGCTGATGGGAGGGCAGTTCTATGGGCTGTGTCCGATGGGCCCGGTGGCGGCCCGGTGCGTGGTTCGTTCATGGCGCCATGCGGCAGAGAAGCGGACTTGGCCCCGACGGCTGCCGGGGTCACGTCAGTTCCCATGCGGAGTGCGCGGCTTCACAACAGCGCACTCGGCGTACCTACCCTGGGCGAAGAGTTGACGCGCGATCTCCGCTGCCTGTTCTTCGTCTCGCCGGTGAACTTCCGCGACAATGAGTTGCTGAATCGTGTGGGGTCGGTGCTGCAGTTCGTGTAGCGCGTGTCCGTCCATGGTCGCGTGAGTTTCGTTGATCACAATATTCAACCGACATGCCCGTTCTTCGTTGCCGGCGGCCTGAGCCTGAGGTGCTACCGCTCCACCAACGGCAAGAGCCGCGATCATTCCGGCAACCACAGTGCCGATTTTCGCTCGCTTCTGCATGGCACTTCACGTTCCTGTCTTTGTGGTGCCGCGGCGCCCGGAGGGCTGTGCGGCTGACACGGGGATGCTTTCCGCCCCAACGCCCATCAGCTACCCGGAGTTTCATTGAGTGGACCGCTGCGAATGTTTCGGGACAGCGGCGTGACAGGCCCGTGACGCGCCTACGACAACCCGTGACGAGGTCACAACAATGGGCGTGACGGCGGTGCTCACGTCACGGTGGCGAGGCAGTTTCGTTGTCCGTGCAGATGCGACCACGTCTCGTCGTCCGAGGGACGAAGCGGGCGAAGGGACCATCGGACAGGCCCTCGGCTGGCCGGAACGACGCCAGCGCGGCTCGGTCACGCGATCTGTCGGACACGCCTTAGGGCAGGGGGTCGTGAGCGGCTTCGGTGGTCATTGCGCGGGTGATGGCACGTGCGACGGCGACCACGGCGGGGATGTGCGTGGCTGGTTGGTTCTGCTGGGAGGGGGTGATGACCGAGATCGCGGCGATGGTGGTTTGGTGTCGGTCGAGGATGGGTGCGGCGACGCCGGTCATCGGGGTGTCCCATTGGGGACGGGAGAACACCGCGTACCGGTCGCGGCGGATGGCCGCGAGCTTGGGCCGCAGCGCGTCGGCCGTTGCGGCCAGATCCAGGTTGTCGTCGTCGGCTGGGTGGTCGGCGGTGAGGAAGTCCTCTTGGAACTGGGTGGGGGCGAAGGACAGCAGGACGAGTCCGGGAGCGGTGGCGTGCAGGGGGAGTCGGCCGCCGACCCGGTACATCACGCGCGGGGCATCGTGCGCGGACAGCCGCTCGACGAGGACGCCTTCGAGGCCCTCGCGTACGACCAGTTGCACGTGCTGGCGTGTGGCGTGCCAGAGGTCTTGCAGGTAGGGAAGGGCGACGGTGCGCAGGCCGTGGCCGCGGGGTGCCACGGTGGCGATCTCAAGGAGTCGTAGGCCGATGGTGTAGTGGCCGGAGTCGGTGCGTTCCAGGGCGCCGTGCTCGGTGAGTTGGCGGGCGATGCGTAGCGCGGTGGCCTTGGGCAGGTCCGCCCGCGCGGCCAGGGCAGTCAGCGACAGCTCGGGTACGTCCGGCCCGAAGCAGGCGAGGATGCGAAAGGCCCGGTCCAGGAGGGGTTCACCGTGAGCCGGGCGCTGTCCCCGGGCGCGGGATGGTCCCTCGTTCGTGCCGTTGCCGTCGTGCGAGCTGTTCACACCGGGCCCCCGTGGATCGCGCCGGATGGGTCCACTCAATGAAACCAGGGGTAGCCGACCGTCGACCGACCGGCGAGCATCTTCCCAGCCGGCCCCCCTTGGCGGCGCTCGCTTCTCGACTAGACACTGGAGGAACTAGCAATGACCCGAATTCGTAAAAGCCTCGTCGCCGCTACCACAGCCCTGGCGATCGCGGGTATTGGCGCCGTCGCAGTTGTCGCCACACCCGGAACAGCGCAGGCAGCCCCCGCGAAAGGCATTGCCAACAAGGCCCCAATACACCTTGGCACAATGAAGTGGTGGAACGCGGCTAAGGGATTTGGGTTCATCGCCTACAACACCGCCCAGGGCGTAAAGGATATCTTCGTGAACTGGACCGATGTCGTCGGTCACCGTTGGTTGGAGCAAGGCGACATGGTCATGTTCGACATTGGTCAGGGGCCTAGGGGCGAAATTGCCGTCAACGTGGTGTACCTCGGCGGCTAATTCTGTACCCGGCGCCCCGACAGCGGGAAAGCGGCTGGGGCCCAGGCGCCCGGTAGCGCCCTGGCACCCAGTCGGCCTGATCAGGAAGCTCGATCCTCATCCACAAGTTCTATGCCACCAGCCATGGCGGCCCCTTCCCTGCGAGCCACCCAACCAGCCGACCAGCAAACGGGCATGGCCACCGGCTGGGCAGTTTCGACTTCGTGACGTCCGGGCGGGCGGAGTACCGGTCGAACCACTCCGGAGGAGTCTAGGCGGACAGCCATGTGGGAGCCGCTGCGGCCAGCACGTTCAGTGCCGCCCGCAGGGTCTCCACCGCGAACTCCAGACGGTTCAGCTCGCGCACTGCGGCCAATACGTGGGTGGCGTCACTGCGCTGCCGCCCGCCTGCTTTGAGCAGCCCGTTCGCTGCCGCCCGCTCCAGCACCGCATGCAGGATGCGGGCCTCGATGCCGCCGATCAGCCGGTCTCGGAACTCGCTGAGCACGGAGAAATCGAAGCCTGTATCGGTCAGCTCCAGCCCGAGCGCGTATTGCCAGTCGATGCGCGAGCGCACCGCGTGTGCGGCCTGCCGGTCGGACAGGCCCTCGGCGAACTGCAGGACCGAGACCAGCGCGAGCCTCGCGGGTGAGGCAGTCGGCCGGCTCCTGCTGGAGAAGAGACCAGCGAACTCCTCGTCGCTGAACAAAGGCCCGAGCGCATCGCGCACCCGAACCGCCAGACAACCACGCGGGACGCCTCACGGGCCACCCTCGCCGTCTCCTCCGGAACTTCCCCCGGCACCTCGGGTCGCAAGGACACCGTCACCCTCCCCAAGACACGCGTCGGTCTGCACCACCAACTCAGTGGTGCGGACCGACGTCACGCTGTACTCAGGGATTTACCAACGGTGTCTGATTCGCTGACGCCCTTTGTTGTCAGGCTCTGCACGGTTTATGCAGGCGCAGGCCAGCCGTCGAACGAGAGAATTGAACCGCCCGAGAGGTGACGCTGCACGGCGACCAGGGTGGTGCGGCTGAAGGGCTGCGGGAGATTGTCCGGAGACGCCCATTCGACTACATCGTGCTTTTCCGGTTCCGCATTGCGGGGCTGGCCACGCCACTGATCGGTATGGAAGACCAGGGCCATGTACATCCCTGGAGCCTCATCGCCCCATGACCCATGAATGACATGGACGAGACGAAGCGACTCCTCGTCGACCAGGAGCCCTGTCTCTTCCTTGAGTTCGCGGGCTGCCGTGGCGGTGACCGGCTCTTGAGGCTCACCCTTGCCACTCGGGACATCCCACTCTCCGGGGGCAAAGTCCAAATGGTCAGAGCGCCGGAGGACGAGAAGCCTGTTGCTGACGGGATCGGTGACAAGCACAGCCGCGACGAGGCGTGTTGTCATAGGTTCGGTCTTCCACTTGGCCTGCGGAGCACGCTCAGACAATGGCGTTCCCTCAAAACGATCCGGCGTCTGTGAACGCTTGGCCGTGAGACACAGCCAGTGTGGTGCAGGACCGAGGTGGCGCGCCTGTGAATTAATTGGCCGACCGCATCGCCGAGCCACCCAGGTGCCGTGGCGCTGCCCGCTCCCCACGGACGGAAGCCGGCCCGTCTGCCACAGCGTCGACCAGGACGCTCAGCTCTCAGAGTGCAGCGTCGACGGCCGGGGTGCCGATGGCTTCGGCGACACGGACTGCGGGATCGATTACATCGAGCAGGCGACCGGCGCGCATGTCGGCCGACAGGTCGCGGAGAGCGGCACGGAGGCTGTGGTGGTTCCACTGGGTACGGGCGATGCCCTCCGCGAGCAGCTGCTCTGCGGCGCTCGGCTGCCAGTCGCCGGCGCGAAGGTCTTCATGGAGGGTGACGGCGTCTCGGGCCAGGGACTCGGCGAGGGCGTCGGTCATACCGGGCTCAACGGCGAGACTGGTTGCAGGTCACGAGCTGGCGCATGAAGACCAGCAGGAGCATCGAAGCGCGCTATACCCAGTGCGGCTATGTACACGAGTAGCGGACGTCGTTTTGAGGCGAGACCGGCCCGAGCCCGTCGAGGGCGCCGTCGTGTTGGTACCCCTCCGAGGGCCGATGAGGACGCCCGCCCTGGCGATGACGGCCGCGTAGGTGACGACGTCGTGGACCGCTACGCCGAGCTGGACGGTGGCATTGAGGCGTTCGGGGCGGATGCCGCGCAGGTACAGCCAGAGCTGGCGGCGGCAGTGGTAGAGGTACTGGACCGTGGCCGCGTACGAGACACCCGTCTCCGACCGCATGTGGCACCTCACCGCGACAGCCGCCACCCCTGCCCCCGTGCTCCAAACCCTGCTGCACCACCTCGCCGAGGGCGACGGCTGGGACACCGCCGTCGGCGCTCCCGTGGACGAGAAGAGCGTCACCGCGGCCACGAAGCCCCTCACCGAAGCCGGTTGGAAGCACACCGTGAACGGGCGCTGGATCCGCTGGACGAGCCCCGCCCAAGAGGCAGGTGTCCAGTTCGACGCCTTCGCCGCCCAGAAACCGAACAGCACCCTCGCCACCTGGACCATCTGGGCCGGCCCCAGCCTCAACCACCCCACCTGGACCCTCACGGCATCCCCTCACACCCCCAGCTCGTTGCTGGCCGACCTCGCCGAGAACGTCGCCCACGGAACCGGCACCGCCAGACCAACGCCGCTCCGCACGAGCGCGGCTCGCGCCTCGGCACCACGCCGCCAGCCATCCCGGCAACGGCCAGGCATACAGCTAGGCCGTTTCGTTTGGATCAGCGTGCGGACCAGAGGAAGATGCCCGCGATGTGGAGTCCGGCCTGAGTTGCCCCAAACAGCCGCCCCCGCAACGCGCGGATGTCGGTCAGCCGGCCCAGCCGATTTCGCGGACCTCGATCGCCCCCGTCGTGTGACATGTACTGGATCCAGCTTCTCTGCACCGATGCCGTCGGCCGTCTCTCCAACATTGGCTCCTATCGAGCAGTAGCGGTTCTGGATCACTTTCCGTGAAGGGCTGACTGAACGTAATGTCGGTTGCTCACTACGCTGGCCCGTATGACCAGCAGGATGAGCCGCAGTGAGCCAGTACTACGACATGGGCGACCAGACCCTGTGGAACCCGTCCAATGGGGCCTCCCGGCTGTTCATGAGCCAGGTAAACGTCTATGAAGCCGAGGTGGGGCTGCCGTCCGGCATCGGGCCTATGAAGGCTGACGAGTGCCAGATCGACCCCACCGTATTCAAAGCGTTCGTCGACGCCCTGCTCGCGTGGCACCGCAGAACGAGCCACGCTGTCATGACAGTCCTGTCCGAGGGGTTCGTCACCACGGTGCTGGTCCTGGCGGAGAGAGCGTGCATCGAGGTGAACTGGCAGCCAGCCGGCCATGCTAAGGGCGGCGAGCACAAGGATGTTCAGGTCCCGACGGCCCCGGGTTCCTCTGAGGTGGTGTGGGCAGCCGACCTTCGGCAGAAGTCACGCGAGGTGGGCCGCTTCATGCCGACCTGAGCCAGGTCTGCCAGCACCTGCGGAGGACTCTGACGCCATCAGAAACGATGTCCTGCGAGTAGAGCAGGACACGCTTGCGGAAAAGGTCGAAGCTGGCTCGGCCGAACATCTGGCGTTTGAGCATTTTGATGCGGTTGACGTGTCCTTCGACGACGCCGGAGTTCCAGGGCAGTGTGAGGCCGTCCGTGTCGGCGGCCTCTCGATGCGAGAGATCGAGCGTAAGTGCGGCGCCACGTGACGTACGGTGCGAAAGCGCTGGATCATCCTGGGTAGCCGCGAAAGAAGCCGCCTCCCCGAGGGGAGGCGGCTGGATTCTTTCAAGCCGTAATCGATGAGGTCCTCCGCGGATCCGGGTGCCCGGTGCAGGAGAGCGGCACACGGTCACCTGGATCTTCCACCGCATGGTCGAGAAGTACGGCGCACGATCCGGGCCTGGGCGGGCCCGGATCGACCACTCACCGATCGTGTTCAGGAATCGGTCGACAGACGAACGTCGGTCTGGGGCGGCTGCGCAACGGGGACCAAGCGGTGGGCGATGCTGCGCAGTTTCTCGCAGGTCTCCTCGTGTTCGCGTTCGGGCCACGACTGGCTTACGACGCCGGCTCCGGCCTGGAGCCAGCAACGGCCGTTGTGCTGGAAGAGGCTGCGCAGGACGAGAGCGGCGTCGAGGGCGCCGGTTGCGTCGCAGGTGAGGACGGCGCCTGCGTACAGGCCGCGGGGCCTGCCTTCGAGTGAACGGATGAGGGGGTAGGCCGCGGCCTTGGGGATTCCGGTGGCGGTGACCGCAGGGAAGAGGGCGGCGAAGGCGTCCCAGGGGCCGTGCCCGGCACGGAGCCGGCCGGTGAGGGTGGAGGCCAGGTGCTGGACGGTGCCGCGCTGCTGGACCGTCATGTACTCGCTGACGACCGTGGCGTCGCACACGGCGGCGAGGTCTTCCAACGCGAGTTTGACGGAGATGGCGTGTTCGTGGATTTCCTTGGGGTCGCTGAGCAGGTCGGTGCGCAGGCGGGCGTCTTCGACGGCCGAACCGGTGCGAGCTCGGGTGCCGGCTAAGGGGCGGGTGGTGACCGTGCCGTCCGGGGCAACCTCGGCCACGGTCTCCGGGCTGAAGCCGGTTGCCTGGATCCTCCCGAGGTTGAGGAGGAAGGAGCGGGCCGGGGTGTTCGCTCGCCGGCCCGCGACGTAGGTGGCGGTCAGGTCCACTGCCGCCGGCACGGGCACCTGCCGGGAGAGGATCACCTTTTCCAGCGGGCCGTCCCCCTGGAGTTCGACGAGGGCCGCGGCGACCGCCGCCCGGTACTGTCCGGTGTCCTCCAGGGGGAGCGGGATTCGGTCGGCCGGCTCTGCCCCGGTGTCGCCGGGCGCCTGGACCAGCTGGATCAGCAGGTCCAACCGCGCCGGGTCCACCGACCGCACCAGCAGTCCGTTCGCGCTGGCTCGGATCTCGTCCTCCGGCACGATCAGGTGCAGCAGCGTATCCGGGCCGCCTGGGGTGGTGCCGGCAAGTACGGGCCCCAGCTCGAATGCCGCCCAGCCGTAGGCACGCCAGTCCGCCACCGGAGCCTGGGCGAGCCGCTCTCCGACCCGGCTCAGGTCCGCGGCTTCGTGTCCGGCCAGCCGGACGGACGTCAGGGCGCCGCCTGCCAGGGACCACTCGCTGCCGTTCTCGTACACCACGTACGGGGCGAACAGGCCGCTGCGGACCAGCCGGGCCATGAGATCCAGTGGTTCCTCAGCCAGGGGCAGGCGCGCTTCGTAGTAGGAGGTGCGGGTCAACGCAGGTCCTCCAGGAGCGGGCGGCGGCCACGGACGCTGAGCAGCGGATAGGAGTTCACGATGAATGCGGGGTCCTGGAGCAGGGCCCGGAACCGGTCCAGATCGCCGTTTGTGATCCCTGCCGCAGCTAGGCGGTCGGCCACTTGGTCGCTGTTGTGGCGGTGCAGGGCGATCCCCGCGCTCCCGCCCGGCCATGCCTCCGCATAGGTGGTCGCTGCGAGTCGGGTGAGGCCGGCCCGTGCCATCGCCCCGGTCATCCGGCGCGCGAAGAGCGGATCGCCCCCAGCCTCCTGGAGCAGTCCGATCAGTGCCGAGTGCACCCGGTCGAACAGGGCCGCCGCCGTCTCATCGGGGGCGGCCAGTACGGGCGTCCAGCCGCAGTCGAACTCTTCCAGCACCAGCCAGCCGCCCGGCCGAAGGACTTCCACGAGCCGCTCCAGCACGTGCAGCCGCTCGGGCAGGTGTTGTAGCACCAGTCGGGCATGCACCAGGTCATAGCCGTCCCCGGGTAGCGGGTCGCGGACGATGTCGTGCCGCACCAGCCGCACATGCGCCGGGCGCTCCCGCCCGGCTGCCCAGCGCGGCTCGATGTCGGTGACCGTGACCTGACCGCCTGGTCCCACCCGCTCCCCCAGCCAGTCGCCCAGCGAGCTGCTTCCGCCGCCGACCTCCAGGCATCTCCAGCCTGCGGCAAGCCCCGTCAGCTCCAACTGACCTTGCGATACGGGGTCATAGCATCTCTCCAGAACCGAGAAGCGGCCCCCGGTCTGGGCGGCAGCATTGTCGAACAGGTACTGGGGCACCCCTGGTCTCCTTGGCTCTAAGAGAGGAGCGATCTCCTCTCATGATCGCGGAGAGTACGGGATCCAGAGCAGGGTGCAATGTAGCGTTTTGAGCCACAGACCACTGGGGTGCGACGAGATCAAAGGAGGCGGCCGCGGGCCTGGGATACGGACCGGTGCCGGGCTCCGGCGTGGGTCTCCCGCTCGGCGGCCAGACGGACGGTGCCGACCTTCTCCAGCAGCGTGACCACACCGGACGGATCACCCTCGCCGAGCGCAGGTACGCATGGCCCGGGCGGAACAACAGCGACGGCGAGTCGTGCTCCATCGCGGGGCCAGCAGGAACTCGTCCAGCCCATCAGCTCCAGCGACTGCGCCGGCCGCCATCCCAGATACTTCGCCACCTGCCACAGAACGCGCCTGCTCCCGGGACACCCCGTAGCCGCGCAGAACCTCGACAGGCAGGCACCGGCTCCACAGCAACGCCAGGCCAGGAGCTGCTACTCCGCTGGATTCTCGGCGAGTACCGCCGGTACCGGTCTCGGTCACGCAGCGCCGTCATTTCTCATCAACATCTCCGAGCCGATGGATCGCCAGCTGCCTCCGAAACCCGTTGACAGACGCTGTCCTTAGACATCAGCGAAGCCACTCCAGCATGAACACCAGCGGCGTCCCGCAGCCAGAGTTACTGGCTGCGGGACGTGAAAGGCGGTCAGAGCCGGGTCTGTCAGCCTGCTGGTTTCTGCTCCTGCACAAGGCACTGCGAGGGCCCCACGGTGGCCTGGGGGAGTTCTTCAGCCGCCCGGGGCGGCGGGTACTGGCAGGTCGCGTACTGCTTGCCCGCATGGAAGGTCAGGCCGTTCTGCTGCGATGCCTGGGTGCCGTCCGCGCGCCAGGCGCGGAGCGGGTGGGTTTCGCTGTACAGGGCGGTGGTACAGCCGGCCGCAGCGGTGGCATGCGCGTAGACATCGCTGGTCTCTCGAGCTCGTCCGAACTGGGGTCCTGGAGGCAGCGCCACTTCGCTGCGCCCAGTGTGAAGGTCATGCGTCGTAGCGGCCTTCCTCGGAGGTCTCCATCCCCTCGACGGCTTCCTGTGCGGCCGCGACGACCGGCGCCATGATCACGGCCACGTTGTCCATACGGAATGCGTGGCGTGAGATGACGATGGTCATGCGTGCGCCTTACGTGGGGTGCGGTGTTACGCGTCGAACTCGCCGCGCCAGGAGAAGTCGAGGAGGGCCTCGGGGAGGTAGTCGGTCTCGACCTCGACCGGGATGCCGTTGGCCTTCGCGAGGCTGGCGATCGCCAGCGGAGCGAGGGCTACGACCCCCTGGATGTTCTGGGCGCGGTCCTCGTCGGCGGTCCAGTACTCCTTGTGCCAGCGGACGGCGTCGACCAGGGCCTCGTTGAAGCCGGCGGCGTCGTTGCGCAGGTAGCGGTAGAGCATCATGATCGGCGGGTACTTGAGCTTGGTCATCGTCTCCGCGTCGACGACGCGGGCGTGCTCGGGAGCACTCAGGTCCACGGCGCGCACCAGGTGCGTGCGCAGGTCGTCCCGGCGGAGCCAGAAGCTCTGGAGGGTCTCCACCCAGGCGTAGGTGTACTCGTCCAGGGCGCCGCCGAAGTCGCGCAGCAGGGACACCGGGATCCGGGCCAGCATGTCGAGGCGGGTTGCTTCACGGCAGATGACCGCGAGGTAGAAGGCGTTGAGCCAGGTGTTCGCGTTGAGGTAGGTCTGCGGTCCGGTGGCGGCGAGGTGGCGCTCCTCCTGGCGGATCTTGCAGGTGACCGTTTCCCGGTCGGGAGCGGCGGCGGCGAAGACGGCCGAATGTACCTGCATGGCCAGCAGCCAGGACTCCCAGGTCTCCAATATGCCGGCACCGGGGTCCCCGACACAGCGGACGAGGGCGACGTTCAGCGACCTCATGACTGCGCCCGACCTGGAGTTGTGCGAGGTCTCGATCTCCTCCAACGAATAGGACAGCGACCCCTCCATGACGGGAACCACCGCTGCCATCTGTTCCAGGTGTCTCACGTGGGGAACTCGCCGCACCAGTTGCGTTTGATGAGGACGGCGGGCAGGTACTCGGACTCGACCTCGATGGAGATGCCCGCGTCGTGGGCGATGCAGGCCATGGCGAGGGGGGCGAGGGCGACGAGGCCCGAGATCTGAAAGGCTCGCTCCTCGTCGCTCCAGTACTGCTTGTGCCACTGGAGGGCGTTGGCCAGTGCCTTGTTGAAGCCGTCCTGGTCCTTGCGGATGAAGCGGTGGAACATCTCCATTGGGGGGTACAGCAGCTTGTCCACCGTCTCAGGGTCGTCGACGGCTTCCGGGTCGGTGGCGTCGACCGCGGTCACCAGCTTCGGGACGAGGTCCTGGCCGCCGAGCCAATAGGTCTGGAGGGTGTCGATCCAGGCGTAGTCGTACTCCCCGAAGCGTGAGCCGTTCTCCCGTAGCAGGGACGGGGGTACACGGCACAGGGCTGTGATCCTGTCCTTCTCTCGGCACACCACAGCCAGGTAGAAGGCGCTGAGCCAGGTTCCCGGGTGTACGTACCACTGCGCGCCGGTGGCCCGGAGCGTGCGGTCCTTGTGCGCGATGCGGCACTGCACGTGCTCCTCGGTCGTGGTCGCGGCGGCGAACAGGGCGGAGCCGACCTGCATTGCGTTCACCCAGGCGTCCCACGTGGGGAAGATCGCGGCCCGCGGGTCCATCAGGCAGTGTGCCTCGGCCAGGGTGACCGTGGTGCCCAGGGCATCGCCCAGATTGGCGGTGCCCGCTTCCAGACCGTCGATCAGTTCCTGCGCGTTCTCCTGGAGCACAGCGAGGCCGTCTTCCGCGTTCCCTGTGGGAAAGGGATGGCGGGGAACGCTTGTGATCATCTGTACCTCAGGTCGGGAAATCGCCCCGTCAGGCGCGGTTGAGGAGCTCGCTGGGCAGGTAGTCGGACTCGACCAGGGTGCCAGGTGCCTCACGTGGGGAACTCGCCGAGCCAACCGTGCTGCAGGAGGTGCTTGGGCAGGTACTCCGACTCGTCCTCGATCGGGCTCCTCCCGTCATAGGCGAGGCAGGCAATGGCGAGCAGGCAAGAACGTGACGGTCACGGTGTGACCGAAGGGGAGCCAAGGATCTTCGCCGTCACCGATTCGATGAACGCGGCAGCCTCGATCTCTGTGATCTTGACATGGTCCACTTCGTTGTGACCGAGGTCGTACAGATTGAGGTACTCGGTCGGCTCCCAGCGGAGGTGCCGGGTGAAGGCTTCGTCATACGTCTGGCCTTCGTCGATTCGACGCCGGACGATTCCGCGCGGTTTGTGCCGGGGGTAGCCCTCGCTGACCTTCGCGTAGTAGGTGATCTGGCCTTCGGCATCGAGCGCGTCGAGTGTCGCTGGGGCGAGCGTGACGAAGGACGTGGCGGACGCGTTGCTCTCCACGTTGCCGAGCCGGATCATCACGCCGTTGAGGTCGAGATACTCCTCCAGGAAGTACCCACCGCCCCGTTCGTACATGAGGAGGAGCGGTTCATAGGGGTCCGGCAGATCGGCAGGCAGGTCGTCTCGGACGTCACGGAGCGCCGCCCACCGGATAGCGGCTCGGCAGGTCCGCTTCAGCGAAGTCGGGGCGAGCCTGGCCAGGACTTCTTCCACTTCGGCGGCGACATCGGGGGGTGTCTGGAACTCCGCATCGACGTGCTCCGCGACGTCGAAGAAAGGCCAGGACTGCTCTGCCCCACAAGCACGCGCCCACAGAGCGGCTCGTCGGAGGTATTCGCGCATGAGCAAAGCACGCGAATTGGCGTGATCGGATGCCGCGAAATCGTCGGCCCAGTCAATGGCACGCAGTCGCTCCAACACCCTGCGTGAAGAATTCTCGGTCACTTCAGGTCCACCCCCTTGGCTCGCAGTTCCTTAACAATATCCTTCACGAAGTCATCGATGTTGGACAAATCAGCGGCCAGATCCGTCTTGGGGTGCCTGAGGCCAAGCTTCTGCCACTGCCTCCCGAAACCACCCCGTGCAGGGTTGGGCGCCAGGTCGTGTGCACCTGCTGCAGACAGGCTCTTCGGCGACCTCCTGCCTTCGAATTCACCCTCGTCGCCCCACCTCCACAGGCCCGTCTCGTCGTACACGTACGGCAGACCCCCCTTCATCAGCCGGCTCTCCACGTACTCGTGCGTCATCAGGTGCCTGAATTCCACGATCTGGTCTGCGTCCAGGGTGCCCTTTCGGGCACCGTCCCACAGTTCAGCCAGGTCATCGCGAGGCGTGAAGAGACCACGCTTAGACTCCCCGGGCCGGATGACCACGTCGTGCTGTTCCTTGATCATATGGGTCTTCACCTGCCGGATGACGGCCTCATCGATACCGGTGTTACGGGCCATCACGGGGACGTCAACGTGATTGGGTGTGGCCCGGAGCGATTCGTACACACCAGCCGCATAATCCGAGGGCTTTTCGACCCAACCGGCTCCTCCCCAGCCGCCGTTGGGTCCGTGGGCGTACGGATTCTCCGCATTGCCCGCAGCGTCCAGCGCATCGTCACGCAGTCCACTGATGTCTGCCGCGTCTTTGCCCAAGCCCCCGACATCGTCGCCCACCGCCCCGAGGTCGTGAACCGTTGAGTCGAGGTCTTTGCCGAGTGCGGCTGCCACATCGTCCGCGCCGTGTGCACCGATCCTGATGGCACCCGCATCATGCGGTACCGGCACCTTGCCGAACAGTTCGGCCTGCTCGACCTTGATCGCGGCAATCTCGTCGCGGGAGACTCCGGGCAGGCGCTCCTTCTCGTACAGGACGTGGCCGTCCATCTTGGCCGCAAAGCTATCGGCTGTGTGGAATTGCAGCTCGAAGACCTGGCCACTGACCGGGTCGCGCCAGGTTGAGTTAATTCCCTTGTAGCCGACGGAGTCCCAGGTGTTCTTGAACGTGACGTTCTCGAACCCCCTGGCCTGCAGGCCGTTGATCGCCTGCTGCACTCCGTGGGTGTAACGGTTGCTCGGGACCTCCATCGTGTAGCGGATGGAGTCCTTGATATCGCCGAGCGCTCGGCCGTGGTCCATGCCGATGTCTTCAAGCATGTCAGTGGCGAGCTTGCGCTTGAGGGAGTCCTCCCCCTTGAGGCGGTACTCCAGGCCGATCAACTTCCCGTCGTCGGCCTTGCCAGCGATGTCCTGCATCGCCTCAGTGATGCGCGGCTCCGCCTCAGCGGACCTGCGCATGAAGTCGTCCGCGGCGGCGTTCGCTTCCTGGTCTAGATGTAGCCCGTTCTCGCCCGCCCATGATCCGTCGGCCCGATTGCCTGGCGGCCCGACAGGCGTTGTTTCACCAGGACCGCCGGCGTCGCCGACGCCGCCGGGCGCGTGGTCCCCACTGGATGACTTCGTCGGGTCGTGCCCGTGGTCACCGCTGGTCGGGGTGTCGGTGGTGTGGCCACTGCCACCGACTGTGTTGTCGTCCAGGCTATTCGTGGGCATGTGGTCGCCCACGTTTCCGCCGGGGGCGCCATGGCCGTCGGCGCGGCCCATGGGGGTGTTGTCGTGTGAGCCAGCGGCGCCGTGGCCAGCGTTGTCGCTGGCACGGGTCGGGTCGGAGATGTCCGAGCCGACGCGTGTGATGTCGTCGCCCCGTCCGCCGACGCCGGCCGGGATCCGCTGTTCCTGGCGGGCCGGGGTCTCGACTCGTGGGTTGTCCGCGCCAGTGGTGGATGGGGCGGACTTTTCCTTGCGGGCGTCCTCGGCGCGCTGGAAGAGGCTGCCGTCCTCGTTGTAGAGGTCGGTTCTGGGGTCCATGAACTTCCCGGTGAATGGGTCCTTTACCGTCCCCGGTGGGAAGGTGACCGTGCCCTCGGGCAGCTTGATTCTGCCGCCCGGGAGTTTGGTTGCCCCTTCCGGAACGGCGGCGCCTTCGGGCAGCTGGATCGTGCCGTCCGGCATCTTGGTGGCGCCTTCGGGCAGGCTGTAGGCGCCCTCGGAAATCTTCGGGACCTCGACGTGGCCGAGGCCCTTGAGGTGAGCCATCACGTCGCCGACCTTCGACAGGCCCGCGCCTGCGCCCTTGATGACGTAGGTCATCGGGTCGACGGCGCTGCCCACCTTGCTGACGACGGACAGGCCCTTGGCCATCGCGCCGGCCTTGCCCGCGCCCTGCACGGCGGCACCGCCACCGCGGGTGAAGACGGCGGTGACGACGTTGAAGGTGACCGCGCCGGCGGCCCGGGAGCCGTTTGATTCCCACTGGTCCCAGGCCACAAGAGCCTTGCCGGTATCCAGCACCGTGGTACGAGAGTCCCGCAGCCAGGAGGGGAGCATCTTCCCCGGCAGCATCCAGTAGGTCTGCCCCACAATCGGCAGGGCGGTGATCGTAATTGCGGTGGAGAGCTTAGCCAGACCCTTCCACGCCTCGCCGGCAGCATCCCCGCCGTGCCCGCCGAACAGGGTGTAGATGCCGTCGATGGTGCCCCCCACGCCGTCGACGATGAAGCCCTTGCCGAATTCGTAGGCGTGCTCCCACACCTGCCACGCGGGAATGGATTCCTCGACCGCCTCGCCCCAGGGCAGGCTCTTGGATGCCTTGAGGGCTTCGGCGTCATAGCCGTAGCCGTTTTTGTGGGAAGCGTCGATCGTGTGGAGCGCGTGGCCGTGTACGAGTGCGACGATCTTGGCGTGGCAGTCGCGTTCGGCTTCCTGGAACGCGGCCCAGACTTCGGCGATCTTGTTGCGGCGGCCCAGGTTCTCGTCGGTCAGGTCGCCGTCCTCGCTCCAGTCGTCTTCGGCGGCCTCGTTGTCGCGGAAGTCGGCGGCTTCCTGCTTGAGCTGCTTCAGTTGGTGGATCAGTGGCCTGATCTCACGGGCGTAGGTGCCCAGAGCCTTGGCGATGACGTGCATGTCGTCACTGAGGTCGTGTGCCGTGCGCTCCACCGGTTTGGTGACGCCGAACAGCTGCTCCGCCTCGGGTGCCTTGTAGAAGGCGGCCAGTCCGCCGAAGGACTTGTGGACGTCTGAGCCAGCGGTTTGGACCTTGGAGCCGCCGCGGGACAGTGCCTTCGCCTTGGCTTCGAGAACGTCCAGATTGCCGGTGTAGACCGGTACATCGGCCGGGTCGACCGGTCCGCCGCTCACTTCTTCTTCCCCCCGAAGTCCTTGAGAGCATCCAGCCGCACGTGACGGGCGGCGTTCTGGGCGTTCTTGGCCGCCTCCAGATCGCCTTGGACGTATTCATTGGTGGCTTTGGCAGCCCCCAGAACGGCGGCCTGGCAGCGCTCGGCCATCTTCTTCATGGCAGGCTTGCGCTTCGTCACGTACTCGGCCAGCGCCGCGGCGACCGGTCCCGTCCGTTTCTGTGGCAGCAGGTCGGGGGCCACCGGTCCCACCGGCTTGCCCTGCGGCAATGCGCTGAAGGACGCGGGCCCGCGCATCGGGGTGGTCATGGCCTGCGTGCCCGGCACGGCCGTACCCGCTGCCTGAGCCGCTTCCTGGATGTCAGAGAGCAGTGTGTTGAGGGCTTTCCCCAGATCTTCGGCATGTGTGCCGACGACCTTCAACTGGCCCTGCACTCCCTGTGGCTGGATGTCCCATGACGCCATGAACGCCCCCCTGCGTACACATTTCTGGCACTGCCGCCGTGAAGCGCGCGGTGCCGTCCCCCACGGCCGGCAACCCGTCGGCGCACTCCGAAGGATTGGCTCTTCTGTCTATATGTGCTGAGGCCGGCTCAGCCGATATTGTCGACCGCGGCCTTCGCGCGCGCGAGCGTCTGGTGGGCGGTGCCGTCGTTCTTCTCCAGCGTCGTCTTCAGCAACTGGATGATGCTCTTGACCTCCTGCGAGGCGCTGTTCCAGCGCAGTTCCTTGCCGTGGTACTCCTCCGCGACACCATCCGCCGCGAAGTCCGACATCGCTGCCTTCACCTGCGCATCACGCGCCGCCATCACCTGCTCCAGGCGCGCGATCACCGCCTGGATGTTGCCCTGCGCCTCCGCGGACGCACCCGAGTCGTACGAACGACGGTCCATGCCAGCAGCCATCACAATCACTCCCCGCTGAGATCTGAGTACTTCTGTCGTAACCGGTACTGTCAGCGGCCCGAGAAGCGGGCCGCGTCGAAGTTCGCCGCCGACATCTGCGACCGGGCGTTGTCGGCCTGCTCCTGGTCGCCTGAGCCGAATGCCGTCTCCATGCCCGACTGACCGCCCACAATCGCGGCCAGCGCACTGTTCAACGCCGACGTGATCTCGTCCGCGCGCGACTTGAACGAGTCGAATGCCGCCTTGCCCGACCCGTTGAACTTGCCCTCCAACGGCTGTGCTGCTTGCACGAGCTGGCGGATCAACGTCCCCAGTTCCGTGCTCGACCCCTGCGACTTCGACCTCAGGGTCGAGAGCGTCTGCGCCCCCATGTCGAACTTCATCGGGCTCCCCCCGCCAGACTTGACGATCATATGTACGGTCATGCCTATCAACTGCGAAGTCATTGGTGCAATCCGCAACCCCGATGCTATGACCAAGGTCTGACAATGGCTCAGAACAGTTAGGAGCCCACCCGCCTACCCATGCCTGCAACGTGATCGGTAGGGAGGTCCACGCGCAGGTGCGACCGGTCCAGGTGCTCTCACTCGCCCTTCAAATGCCGCACCAGGCGCTCGAAGTCCTGCCAGCCCGACAGGTCCAACGGGTCTCCAGGCAGCGGGTAGTACATCGCAGGGCGGGTCTTGGGGCCGAGGGGGACGGGCGGCTGGGACAGGGGCGTGTTCCGGGCGCGGTCGCCGGGCATCTGGCGGACCTCCTCTGCGCCGAGCACGAAGGCCAGCGGGACACCGGGGCCCTCGAAGCGGGGCGGCACCGCCAGGTCCCGGTGGGCTTTGCGGATCTGGACGAGCATCGACAGGAGGCGGTGTCGGGTGGCGAGCACCTCCGCGGCCCTGGGCAGGGCGTCCACCGGCGGCTCCTCGTCGGAGCCGTAGCCGAACATCAGCGTGACGTACTCCTCCACGCCCGCCTTCGTACGGCTGACACGCACCGTGGCCAGGCCCGGCCGCTCCGGGCTGCCGACCACCACGAACCAGGTCGGCTCCGGCGCCCTCTCATAGGCGAGGTCGGTCATCTGGCGCGGCGACCAGCGAAGGTTGGCGGGCTCCGCGGTGCCCCACCCGGCCGGAGGTTCACCGGTGAGTTCGCGCCATATCGACTCCAGCGCGCCGCCAAGGACCAAACGCTCGTCCGCGGGATGGACCGTGCGGAACGTGACGGCCAGCTGCTGCTCACCGGTGTCCGTGACTTCCTGGTAGGAGGCGGCCACCGGGGTGCGGGGATCGTCAGCGGTCGCGTCGACCCCCGCTACGGGGGCGAACATGCCTTCCTGCCAACGCAGGACGGCTCCGGACTGTCCGTCGTAGTAGCCGTCCCGCTCATCGCGCACGACCCAGCGGGAGGGCCAGTTGCTCAGGCTGGCGCGTACGGCCGGGGAGAGCGTGGTTCCTGCCGGGGTGACGACCTGGAGGCCCAGCTCGGCGTTGGCGGCGGTATGAAACGCGTCCTGGAGCCAGGCCGTCATGGCGACCACTGGGCGGTCCTGGATGACGACGGCGACCTTGTCGGTGAGGACGTCGACGGCGGGCTGCCCGGCGTCGGGCGTGGGCGCGACGCTCACGCCGTCGGTCTTCACCACGGCCAGGGACTGCGCAGCCTCCGGCGGCCAGGCCGAGCCGTCGGCCAAAGCGGCCAGCCGGGCCGCGAAGGTGCCCGCGAGCCGCTCGGCTTCTCCCACACCGGTGGTCGCGCGGGCCTCCGTCCACCAGTACGGAAGCGGCGGCGGAGTGGCCCCGAGCAGCCGCTCGGCCTCGCCCGCGACCTGCACGAGCAGCGGTGCCTCGACGGAGACGAGAGGGCGTCCCTCCTCGTCGCACAGTCGCACGACGGCGCCCTCGCCCGCCGTGTCCACCAGCTTGTCGGGGCCACCGGAGAGCAGGCCCGCGAGCATGGCCCACGGGTCGGGCATGCGCTGGGTCAGGGCAATGACGTCCTTGGTCATGTGGTCGTCCGGTCCTTCATCGTTCGGGGCATCGATGCCGTACGTGGCGTGGTCCGCGCGGGCGCGAGAGCTCTCCTGTATGTCACGCGGGGGAATACACGGTCTGGATCAGGCGGTTGGACTGGCCCCTGCGGATAAGGACACCGCGGCCCGGCGGCTGCCAGGAGGCATAGACGCCGGGGAACAACTGGCCTTCACCGCGGTCCCCTGCCATGAGGAGCGCCGAGGATCCCGACTCGCGCAGGCCCTGCACCAGGGGCTCGTAGATGCCGCGTGAGGCGCCTGCCACGCGGCGGGTCAGGACGAAGTGGAGGCCGATGTCCACCGCGGAGGGGATGTAGGGCAGGAACGGGGCCAGCGGTTCCTGGCCGGCGGTGGTGAGCACGTCGTAGTCGTCGACAAGGACCACAATCCGCGGACCGCCACCCCAGCTGCCGGGCTCCAGGTCCTCAAGGGGCGCGCCGTCGTCGGGCAGTCGCTTGTCCAAGACGGTGGCGATACCGGCGGCCAGGCCCGCGCACAGCTTGGCGTTGTAGGCGTAGCCGCCGTTGAACTCCTCGGGGATCGCGCCACGCAGACTGCGCCTGGGGTCCATGACGGCGAAGACCAACTCGTCCTCGCTATAGCGCTCGATGAGACCGTCGGCGATGGTCTTCAGCAGATTGGTCTTGCCGCACTCGCTGTCGCCCATGATCAGCAGGTGCTGGTCATGCTGGAACAGGTCGAGCAGAACGGGTTCGAGGGCCGCCTGGTCCAGGCCGATGGGCACCCGCTGGGGTTCGGCGACCGGACCCGGCAGGAGATGGGGCTCCAGGAGGTGCGGCAGCACCCGCACCGGCTGGGCCACCTCACCGCTCCAGGTAGCGCGGATCGTGCGGGCCGCACGCTCCAGGACCGCGCCCATGTCCGCGGTGTCGGCGAGTGAGTCCGTACGGGGAAGCGCGACCTGCGCGAAGAGCTTGCCGGCGGTCAGGACGCGGCCGGGCTCGTCGGGCGAAAGGGTCACTGCCAGTTTGCTGTCGATGCTCGACTCGCTGGGGTCGTTCAGCCGCAGCTCGACGCGGGTGCCGAAGTTCGACTGGACGGCGATGCGCACGTCATTCCAGCGCAGCATGCCCGCAACGACGTGGATGCCGTAACCGCCGCCGCGTTGAAGGATGTCGGCGACGGCGTCCTCCAGCTCCTCGAAGTCGTCGCGCAGCGCCCCGAAGCCGTCGATGACGAGCACGATCTCGGCGGACGCCAGCTGGGGCAGCCGACCCGCCGCGTGCAGGGTACGCAGCTGCTCGACGGAGTCGATGCCGTGCTCGCGGAAGAGGTCCTCCCGGGCCGCGAGCATGTGCCGTACCTCGTCGACGGTGCGCGCCACCCGTTCACGGTCGACGCGACCCGCGACACCCCCGACGTGCGGCAGGCCCGACAGGGCCGCCAGGCCGCCGCCGACCAGGTCGAGACCGTAGACGCCGACCTCCTGCGGGGTGTGGGTCAGCGCGAGCGAGAGGACGAGGGTGCGCAGGAGCGTGGTCTTGCCGGACTGCGGGCCGCCGATGACGGCAGCATGGCCGCCCGCCACCGTGAGGTCCAGGTACCACTGGCCCTGCCACTGCCTGGCCGGATCATCGAGCAGACCGAGCGGCACCTCCAGTGGGCCACGGCGCCCCGCAAGCTGCATACCGCGCGTGCCGACGTCCAACGGTCCAGCGACCGCATCCAGAGCGATCGCGTCGGGCACCGGGGGCAGCCAGATGCGACGCACCGTACCGGCGGCGTTCGCCAACTGCTCGACCACGACGCCCAGCTCGGTCGGCCCCATCTCGCGGCGCCGCACTGCCGGCTCCTGCACCTCCGAATCCCCCGCACCGGTTGCGGTGTTGAAGGTCTCGTAGGGAAAGGCGAGCGGCCCGGCGTCCTCTTCATCCTCGCGCCGCGCGGGGCCGCGGTAGGCACCCGAGACATAGCTCGCCTTGAGACGGTCGTAGTGGCTGGTGTCGACCTTGAGGTAGCCGAAGCCGGGCAGCGGCGGCAGGTGGAAGGCGTCCGTGGTGTCCAGGACCGTACGGGATTCGTCGGCGGAGAAGGTGCGCAGGCCCAGCCGGTAGGAGAGGTAGGTGTCCAGGCCCTTGAGGTTGCCGCCCTCGATGCGCTGGCTGGACAGCAGAAGGTGCACGCCGATGGAGCGGCCGATGCGGCCTATGGACAGGAACAGGTCGATGAAGTCCGGCTTGGCGGTGAGCAGTTCACCGAACTCGTCGATGACGACGAACAGGTGCGGCAGCGGCTCCAGGTCTGTTCGCTGGTTGGCGCGCAGCGCGGCGTAGTCACCGATGTCGGCGATGTTGCCCGCGTCCTTGAGGACCTGCTGGCGGCGCTTGACCTCGCCGGCGAGCGAGGCATGGACGCGCTCGACGAGGCCGGCCTGGTTCTCCAGGTTGGTGATGACACCGGCGACGTGCGGCAGGTTCGCGAACGGCGCGAAGGTCGCGCCGCCCTTGTAGTCGACCAGTACCAGGGCGAGGTCCTCGGGTGGGTGTGTGGCCACCAGGGCGAGGACAAGGGTGCGCAGGAGTTCCGACTTACCGGAGCCGGTGGCGCCGACGCACAGACCGTGCGGACCCATACCGAGCTCCGAGGACTCCTTCAGGTCCAACAGCACCGGCTCGTGGGAGTCGTTGATGCCAATCGGTACGCGCAGGAAGGCACGCTCGCCGCGCGGCGCCCACAGTCGGGACACGTCAAGCTGCGCCACGTCGTCGATGCCTAGCAGGTCGGCGAAGTCGACGGGCCCGGTCAGGGGAGCGTCGGCGAGCGACTCGGCGGACAGGCGCAGCGGCGCCAGCATCCGGGCCAGGCCCTCGGCGAACGGGATGCTGACCTCGTCCACCGTGCCGTGGGCGCTGACCGGCTCCTGCTCGCGCAGGTCCTCGATGAGCACCTGATCGCCGTCGATGGTGATCCGGACTCCGACATGACCCGGCTCCTGCACCCGCTGCTCAAGCAGGTGCAGGACGGTGACACCCATCTCCCGCAGACCGACTGCCTCGTCGGGTCGCGGCAGATCGACGGCATCCTCACCGTGGCAGTCGGCGACGACGAGCAGCCGGGACGTCATGGACAGCGCGTCGTTGCCGGACAGGCCGCGCCGCACCTCGGCCGCATAGGAGGCGCGACGGCGCAGTTCAGGGCCGAGCTGCCGGGCGAGCTGGGGTGCGGAGGGGGCGATACGGCGAGCGGCAACGGGGCCGTCAAACTGCTCCGTGTCGAGCAGATGCGGCATCCACTTGGCCCACTCCCATTCGGCGATCCGGTCTCCGGGCACCGCGAGCGCCATCGCCACGTCGTCGGGGGCGTGCATGGCGGCGGCTTGGACGAGCAGGGCGCGTGCGACGCGCAGGCAGTCCTCGCGGGGGCCGATGACGCTGATGTTGCCGACGCGGTCGAGCGGGACGGTGAGCGGGAGTTCGGTGCCGGTGCGGAAGCGGGCCATCAGCGCCGACGCCTCGTTGAGCATGAACCGGTCGGGCGGGGTGAGCACCGACGAGCCCTGCTGAGCGATCTGCAAGTCGCGCACGGGCATCTCGCCGGTGCCGACACGCACGCGCAGGAAGTCGCCATCGACGCGTCGGCGCTCCCACAGGCGAGCCGGGTCGCGCACGATGTCGTACAGGGCGGGCGGCGGCGGGTTGAGCACGTCGGCACGCTCGCGCCGCTGACGCTCTTCGGCAGCAAGCTCCTCGCGTAGGTCCTCCAGATAGGCCAGATACGCCTCGCGCTGGGTGCGCCGGGTGCGCTGGGCCTTGCCACGCTGCGAGAAGACGAGCGCGACGGAACCGATGACGGTGACGACGAGGATGATCGCCCCGAGCCCGGCGAACTGACTGTTACGTACGACCGTCATCATCACGACGGACGACATGACACCGGCGACAGGCAGCAGCGACATCGCGATGTTGCCCGCCTTCCCCTCAGGGAGGTTGGGCGGTGCCTCAATGATGCGCGCCTCGGAGGCGACCGGGGGCCGGGTGGTCCTGGCCGGGCGATGTATCAGTCGGGTACTCATCGTCGTCCGTCATTCATGATCGGGCTCGGCAATTTGGGTCAGTGACGCTGCTGGGAGAGGGAGAGCTGGAAGACGTCTGCGGCGAGGCGGGCGGCGGCTTCTCTGGTCGGGTGAGCGAGCATTTCGGTATGGACCGGGCCACCGGCTGCCAAGTGCCGGTCATACGGCAGCACCTGGACGTTCACCCCGGTGGACTGGAGCTTCTGGACGGCCTCGTCGAGTTCGGGTCCTGAGTGGGGCACCAATTCGGTGAGCACGACGACCGTGCCGGCGATCACATGCCGGGGCAGCCCCTGCATCCACTGGAGCACCGAATACGTACTGCTGATGCCTTCCGGCGTGGCGGGTGCGGTCAGAACCCGGCCATGAGCGGCGGCGAGCGCGACCCGGGCGACTTCGGCGGGCAGCGTCTCGCAGTCGATGACCATCACACCGAAATAGCGACGCAGCGCGACCACGGCGCGCTCGTACGCCTGGCTGTCCAGCATCACGCCGATCTGCCCCTGGCTCGCAGGCAGCAGCCAGGCGTTGTTGGGGAGTTGGACGAGATAGCCGGTGACGTCGAGCAGCGACATGTCCGGCTTGACGAGGTCCGCGATGTCGCTGGTGGTCCAGCGACACGACTTGGCACCGAGCCGCAGCGGCAGCGAGCCGAGTGCCGGATCGGCCTCCAGGAAGAGGACCGGGTCCTGCCGGTAGTGCGCGTACGTGGTGCCCAGCAGCGCGGCAACGGTCGACTTGCCGGAACCGCCCCGGATGGAGGTGACGGCGATCTGCCGGCCGGTCGTCACAGGCTGCTGGAGCATCTGGGCAGTGCGGGTGATCGCGGCGACCTCGCGCGCGGCTGACGAGGCCAGCGTGCGGCGCAGGGCGCGTGCAGCACGGGCGGCGAAGGACTCGCCGTGCTGCGGCTTGCGGCGTACGGCGCTGGCCAGGCCCTCGTCCACGACGGGCGGGGAGCCGGGGGCGTTGTGGGGTTGGGGGCTTGGGGTGTGCGCGGCCGGGGCCTGCTGCTTCTGTTCCTGGTGCTGGTAGCCGGTGTGCTGCGGCCGGCCGCCCTGATGGTCCGCCTGCTGCTCCTGCCCCGGGTAGGGGTAGCCGGCCTGCCGGGGCGCACCACCTTCATGGGCGACGTTCGGGACCTGGGCGCTCTGCGCGGGGCGGCCCGGTCCCGGAGCGGGAGCGCCGTACGTCTGCCCGGAGGGACCCGGGGCACCGCCTCTCAGGTCGCGCAGCACATCACCCTGCCAGCCGTCTCCGTTCGGCATGCCTGTCCTCCTCCCCCACCTTGCGGCCCCGCCCGGAGCACCTGCACATCGATTCAGAACTGGTTAAGCAGCTGCCCGTACACACCGAACACGCCGAAGGCGAGAGGGAAGAGCCCCACCATGCCAATGGACTCAACCAGATCGCCCATGCGCCGCAGTCGCACCTGCACATGCTCGGGCACCTGCACCGCCAAAACGACCAGCGGCAGCACCGCAGCCACACACAACACAGCCAGCGGCCCGCCGCCCCCCGCATGCTCCATCCACAACATCACCAGGCGCACGACGAGACAGGACGCGGCAGCGAAGAGCGCAACAACCTCGGCGACCAGCGGGAAAGCCCGCGCCCTCGACACCAGCACCACGCCGACGAGCGAGGCCAGCCCCACGGTCCACACGGACGGCTTCTCGGCCAGGGTGAGCAGCCAGCCGGCGGAGGCCGCCGAAACCGCAGTGACAGTCGTCGAGAGGGCAAGGCCGCGGTGCGTCGCAGCCAGCGCCGTACCCACCTGGTGACGACTGACAGAAACACCGCCCGAGCGACGGTCATCGAGCGCGGTGAGCCCCGACGCCATCAGCGCCAGCCGCGGCAGCAGACCGAGCAGCACCAGAGAGAAGACAGCCATGACAGCGCCGAGCCGGGCCGAATTACCCTGAACAGCGGCAACCGCCTCCCACACCACGGCAATCGTGGCGGTCGTCACGGCGCCAACGAGCCCGCCCTTGCCCAGCGGCGAGAAATAACCGAGAAACACAAGCGTCAGGACCAGCGCGCCCGCGACAGCGGCGAGCCGCGCGGTGCCCGGCCAGCCGTACGCATCAGCGGCCGTCCACGCAGTGAGAACGCCAAGCCCACCGGAGGCAACCAGAAGCGCGGTCGCCAGACCCCGGTTTCCCCGCCCGACCTTGGCAACGAGCGCACCAGCCGCCAGGAGCACGAGCGTGACGGCTGACAGAGCACCGACCAGGGCGCCGAGCGCCAACTCACGGCGGGCGAGCAGCGCGGCGATCACCGCGAAGACGACGGTCGCCACACCCGCGCTTGCCCGGCGTGCGGCAGGACGCCAGCGCCAAGCCCACAGGTCGAGGTCATCAGCCACCTGGTCGGTGACGTCGTGCACCACGGGAGCGGGCGGCGCAGAATGCGTCCTGACGAGACGGAGCACAGCGCCGTCAGCAACCCCAGCCGACGCCAGCGTGCTCTCATGCGGCAGGACGGAGCCATCGGACGTAATCAACTGCCGTGCCATCGGCCCCGATGCAGGCCGGTCGTCCAGCAACTGCAGGACATCCGGGATCAGCTGCCCTATAGGCGTGTCAGACAGCAGGACGATGTCCGCCCGGCGTCGCTCGCCAACCAAAGTCACTCGGCTCAGTTGCGCCCGGGAAGTCGTTGCTCTGCTCACCACTTACAGGAACCTATCATCGCCGCGTTGACGAACCCTCGGGCCAAACTGGACTTGCCTGTGCTACTGACTTCCACCCGGCCCCACGTCAGGCAACCCTTCTCCCATCACGGGGAGCTCTGCGCGTATTTCCCGGGAATGCAGCAAAGCCTGTCCGAATCTGATCTGTGGACTTCTACGATTTCGCCGACTTCATCGGCTGCCCGTACTGCTGCACCTGGCGCTGCTGCTTCTCCTGCTCGGCCCTCTGCTGCGCCAGCGTGTGCTGAAGGAAGGACCATCCCACACACCCCGCGCACAGGACGGCCGTGATAGCGATCCCCGCGAAGACCTTCCCGAGCCGCTCGTCCGCCGTGCGCCGCCCCCGCTGCGCACCGAACAACAAGGCATCGCGCATCCTGCGTCGGCGTACCGCCACCGACTCCAGCAGCTGACTGTCGTAATCCCGCGCCATTTCGCCGTCCGTCGCCTCAGTCGTCCGTCGCCTCAGCCACGGTCGATGAACCCCCCGTCATCGGCCTCGGCATAGGGGCGCCCCGCCTCGTCCCGCTGCGCGGCATGTGTGGCGCGCGCGACGGCCTCGACCTGGATCCAGGCCATCGACTGGACGACTGCTCTGCCAGCGGCATTCGAACTCCCCCCACACCGTGCCTCTGCAACCTAAACCATGGGTGAGTTGGCAGCGCACCCCAGGGTCATCAAGAGCTCAGGAGCAGATCAGCCCTTTTCGGATGCCGATTACCGCCGCAACGCAACACCGCCCCCTGCCCCCGGAGGGGCGATGAGGACCTGTCTGCGGGGCTTGATGTCCCCGAAGCAGGCGCAGTTGGTACCCCTCCCAGGGGCGATGAGGGCCCCGTCACATCTCCGCCCATATCCGGCCGAAGGTGTAGTTGGTACCCCTCCCAGGGCGATGAGGACTCCCGCTCCCGCTTGAACGCCACGACGCAGTAGATGTGTTAGTACCCCTCTCAGGGGCGATGAGGACCATGCGCATGCCGGGGCTCACCCTCCCCACACCTGAGTTGGTACCCCTGCCAGGGGCGTTGAGGACCCGTCGCTCCGGCTGACCGTCTGGAACTTGGCTATGAGTTGGTACCCCTCCGAGGGGCGATAAAGACCCTCCGACGTCGCGCTGAGCACAAGCACGAGCTGGCTGTTGGTACCCCTCCGAGGGGCGATGAGGACGATCGCCGAGGCCGCCGCCCGGCGCCTGCCGACCCTGTTGGTACCCCAACCAGGGGCGATGAGGACCGTGGAGTACCTGCACGTTGGCTCGCTCGTCCAGGAGTTGGTACCCCTCCCAAGGGCGATCTGGACCACCTGCGACGGCGTACCGCGGCACCGGCTCCTGGCGTTGGTACCCCTCCGAGGATCGATGAGGGCCCGCCCGCCGGGTCGCCGGCCGCAACGACGACGGCACATTGATACCCCTCCGAGGGCGACGAGGGACGGCCCCCCGAGGGGTCGGGAGCCCGGCGATACCGCGTTGGTATCCCTCCGAGGGGTGATGAGGAACACCGATCCGGAGCGGCCTAAGGTCTGCCGGCTGGCGTTGGTACCCCTCCAGGGCGGTGAGGACGACGTGCTCCCGGACGGCAACCTCTCGCACTCCGCGTTGGTCCCCCCAGGGGCGATGAGGGCCTTGTACTTCGGGTTCCACGCGAGGAGCTGCGCGAGGTTGGTACCCCTCCCAGGGGCAATGAGGGCAGCCGTCCTCCCCGAGCAGAACCTGCGTGTCTTCGCGTTGGAACCCCTCCGAAGGGCGATGAGGACCCTCTTCAGCGCCGGCCAAGTCCGGCTGACCTCGTTATTGGTACCCCTCCCAGGGGCGATAGGGACGCTGGACGCCTTCGCGAGGCGATCAAAGACCTCCCTGAGTTGGTACCCCTCCCAGGGCAATAAGGACTTGCAGGTGCATCGGCAGCGTGTGGTGCTCACAGAGGTTGGTACCCCTCTCAGGGGCGATGAGGACGCCGCGACCGCACAGGCCGGCCGTTCGTGTTCCTCGCGTTGATACCCCTCCGAGGGGCGATGAGGACCACGTTGTTGCTGGCTCTCGCCCACCGAGCTGTCATGTTGGTACCCCTTCGAGGGGCGATGAGGACCGCGCGACCCCGCCGTCATCGCCTACCAGCTCGCGGAGTTGGTATCCCCCCAGGGGCGATGAGGACGACCGCCGCGAGTTCGGTTCCCCCTCCACTCTCATGTTGGTACCCCTCCCAGGGGCGATGAGGACGCCGCGCAGCGCGTCGCCGCCGGACTCCCGGACATGTTGGTACCCCCTCCGAGGGGCAATGAGGACGTGCCAGCTACCCAAGGATCTGGCGCGAAAGCTGTGGTTGCTACCCCTCCCAAGGGCCATGAGGGCGCGGTGAGCGCTCGCAGATCAAGCGGCTGCACTACCTGTTGGTACCCCTCCGAGGGGCGATGAGGACCTGACCCGCGCGCAGGCGGGCAAGCAGCCCAGCGCAGCGTTGGCACCCACTACGAGGGGCGATGAGGACACGCCTTGACCTACCCACTGGCCCCGCGTACGAGATGTTGGTACCCCTCCGAGGGACAATGAGTACCAGCAGCCCGCCGCAACACCATCAACGCGCACTACGCGTTGGTATCCCTTCAAGGGTCAATGAGGACCCGGTGCCAGCAAGAGCTACGCGACCGGCGTCGTCGCGGCCCCTCCGAGGGGCGGTGAGGACCGGCGACGGGTCTGAGTCCGTAGGCGTACACGCGGTGTTGGTACCCCTCCGAGGGCGATGAGGACAGGCGCAGCGCCTCCCGCTTCACCCTTGACGCCATGGTGTCGGTACCCCTCCGAGGGGCGATGAGGACACGGCCGGCATGCCGCTGTGCGATGCGGCCGAACTTGTTGGTACCCCACCGACGGGCGATGAGGACGTGGGAGGCGAAGGCGAGCCTGGCTCTGCGACGCGGGTTGGTACCCCTCCGAGGGGCGATGTGGTCGCGGCCGCCGTGCCCGCCAGGGCGCCCCCCCGTCCTGTTAGTACTCCTCCGAGGAGCGATGAGGGCCACCGCGCTCGTACCGCCCATCCTGTACGCGGTGCTGTTGGTCCCCCCCCCAGAGGGGCGATGAGGACCATCCTCCAGGCCGCCGAGCTGCCCCCCATCCACACGTTGGTACCCCTCCGAGGGGTGATGAGGACCCGTCTACTTCACCGCTGCCGGCAGCCAGCTCTACTCGTTGGTACCCCTCCAAGGGGCAATGAGGACGGCCGACTTCGGCTACCGCGCCGCCGACTACCGCATGTTGGTACCCCTCCGAGGGTCGATGAGGACAAGCTGCCGACCGCGGACTCAACGTCCTCGCCGTGTTGGTACCCCTCCGAGGGGCGATGATGACTCGGCACCGTCGAGGCCGCCCAGTGGACCAACATTGAGTTGGTACCCCTCCGAGGGTCGATGAGGACGCCCGGTGGTCGCCGGCCTGAAGGACGGCTGCGAGCCGTTGGTACCCCTGCGAGGGGCGATGAGGACCCCCTGGGCGCTCGTGCCGATGGACGTGCTGGCCCCGTTGGTACCCCTCCGAGGGGCGATGAGGACCCGCCCGCGCCCTGGACACCATCCAGGCCCGCGCGATGTTGGTACCCCGCCAAGGGGCGATGAGGACCCGAGCCCGAGTGCCCGGACCGCGTGGGCTTCTTCGAGTTGGTACCCCTCCGAGGGGGGATGAGGACCAGCAGACCGGACCGCACTTCGGGGGACCATCCGGGTTGGTACCCCTCCGAGGGGCGATAAGGACCGCCAGGGCCTGGACGCCGCCGCAGTTCGCCGCGCACAGTTGGTACCCCTCCGAGGCGCGATGAGGACCCGAGGCAGGGGAGGCGAACTCCGGCTCAGGAAGCATGTTGGTACCCCTCCTCGGGGCGATGAGGACGGGGATCGTCAACTCACCGGTCGTCGGTCTCGTCGGGTTTGTGCCCCTCCGACGGGCGATGAGGACTCGGCAATCGCAAGTGCGCTGCCGACCTCACCGTCCAGTTGGCACCCCTCCGGGGGCGATGAGGACACCGACGCCGCCCTTGACGGATACCGCCAGGTCGCGTTGGTACCCCTCTGAGGGGCAATGAAGAGGCGATCGAGCGGACCCTGACGCCGGGCACGGCGTGTTGGCACCCCTCTCAGGGGCGACGAGGACACTCGCAGTCGGCGACCGGCCAAGTCGAGTACGGGATGTTGGTACCCCTCCGAGGATCGATGAGGACCAGCCTCCCGACGGATGGTGGCGACGGCCTGTTCGCGTTGGTACCCCTCCAAGCGGCGATAAGGACCCTCGCGTGCCCGGCGCCTGCTGCTGGCCTCCTCCTGGTTGTTACCCCTACGGAGGGGCGATGAGGACCCGGCGCGCCCTTCTCCAACAGCCTGTCGGCCTCGTGTTGGTACCCCTCCGAGGGACGATGAGGACTCGACCGGTGGAGTGCCGAGCCCGGCCGCACCGCCGCGTTGGCACCCCTCCCAGAGGCGATAGGGGCCGGTCCATCCAGCCGCGCGTGGGTCGACCTCGCAGTTGGCACCCCTTCCAGAGGCGATGAGGACCCGCCGGCCACCCAGAATGCGGCCCTGGCTTGGGCGTTGGTACCCCTCCGAGGAGACGTAAGGACGAGCTGTACGTCCAGGACCACCGCCGGTGGGCACCCTTCGGAGGGGCGATGAGGACCGCCGCATCGTCGCCCACACCACCGGAGTCGACGTGTTGGTACCCCTCCGAGGGGCGATGAGGACCGAGGCGGCCGGAAGCGGCCCTACCTGCGGAGATGCAGGTTGGTACCCCTCCGAGGGGCGACTAAGACTCGGGCCCTGGTGGCTTTGGGGTCTGAGCCGCTCTTGTTGGTACCCCTGCGCGGGGCGATGAGGACTCTCGCCCGCCGCACGGGTGTGGTGGGGCCGGCCACGTTGGTACCCCTCTGTGGGCAATGAGGACGGGGCGCATGGTGGCGATGCTCCTGCCGGCCATGCCGTTGGTACCTCTTCAAAGGTCGATGAGGACCTGGGACGAATCCCGATGCGCGCCGTATTCGGCTTGTTGGTACCCCTCCGAGGGGCAATGAGGACGCCCGCCCAGCGCCTACCGCCACGACGGCGGATGCATGTTGGTACCCCTCCGAGGGGCGATGAGGGCAGGTCGGGGCTGGCACGACGGGCGCCGTCCAGAGGGAGATGCCCGTGTTAGTGCCGCTCTCAGTGGCGATGAGGCCCCATCCCGCCAGTCGACGCCACCACGTCAGTAGCTTGCTGCCCCTGTACGGGGCGATGAATGGTGTGAGGTTTTCAAGTCGTCATGCGCTTCCGGACGTTTGCCCGACGCGGCTTCCGCAGACGCTATCCCACTCCACCGACAGCACCCCAACGCGCCCATTATGGATCGTTTTTGGTGCTCGACGATCGATTTTGATCGGCTGTCAGTGGCCGCTGGTAGACCTTCAACTCAGGCCGCACGTAAGGGATTTCAGTGTGATAGACATACCGCATCAAACCACGCATTTAGGTAAAACCGCACCGGCATTGCCAGCCTGCGCGGGCACACGTGTGCCCGCTGACCAGCAGAAAGGAGGGGAAGCATGCGACTTCGTGTCTACGTCGCCACCAGGGCCCGCGAGATCCCGTGGGACGACGTCATCGCGCCCGGCCGCGGGATTGTCTACGCCGCACTCCAGCGGCAGGCGCCCCAGCTCGGTGCCGTGATCCACGCCCAGGGGTGGGGCCCGCACAAGATGGCGCCCTTCGGCCATAGCGCTCCGGAATTCCCCAAGCCGCAGCGCGTCCGCGGCACTTACGTTGCCGGCGGGACCGGCATCTTGGAGTTCGGCAGCCCCCTACCCGAGCTCATCGACGCTCTTGAACGCGACCTGCAGATGATCCCCATCATGGACTGGGGCGGCGTCGCGCTGAACGTCGAGAAGGTCACCCGGATCACGCCGCCCGCCTTCGCATCTGGCCGCACGAAGCTGCGCACTATCAACCCGATCACCATCAAGGCCGAGGCGGCCCGCACCCCTACAGGAGAGCTGATCCGTGGCGGCTGGCTCCTTCCGGGAGAGCCGGGCTTCGACGTCGCGCTGGCCCATAGTCTTCGCCGCCGCTGCGAGACCTTCGGCCACGACGGCGCCCAGCTCCAAGGCATCACCTGGATCGGCCCGAAGCGCTCCTTCTCCGTCGTCGGCCACGGCTCCGACAGCCCCACAACCGTCAAGCGCGGCAAGAAGACCGGCGCGCCGATTGAGGTCGACGTGTCCGGCACTCCGGCCGCTCTTCAAGCCCTGTGGTCCGCCGGCATCGGCGGCGCCACGAGCGCGGGATTCGGATGGGTGATCGCGTGACCTGCTCATACCTCCAACAGGCGTCAAAGCGATGGGTGATGCCCTTATGACCACCACGGCCTTCCTGCAGGACACGCTGAAGCTCACCGCCCACCCCCTCCAGCGCGCCGGCGCCTACGCCATCGCCACCCTCGCCAAGGTCTCCCATCCCGAGACCATCACCGGCGACCAGTTCCGCGCGGTCGTCCAGCGCATGATCGGCGACCTCATTACCACCAGCACCATCGCCAAGGGCCAGCCCGGCTGGTACCTCCTCGGCGTCTCCTACGTCCTGTGGCCCAACTGCGCCCTCCACTACAAGAGCAAGCGCACACGCGAGGGCATCACCGCCTGGCGCACCTGCCCCCCGGCCGAAAAGTGGCCCGGTGTCCCCTGCACCCTTTGCGGACGGCCTGCCGCCGCCTGGTACGGCAAGGGAGACATCCCCCTCGGCGCCTCCATCGAGCACCGCAACACCACCGCGCCCGACCACGAAGGCACCCCTCTGTGCTTCCCGTGCGTCACCAGCTTCCACGCCCTGCCCTACGCCTGCACCGCCGGCGGTGGACTCCTCAACGGCATCCACACCTGGGACGAAAGGTTCATGGCCCGCATCACCCGAAGCGAGGTCCGCGACAACCTCCAGGGCATGATCACCCGCGGCGACCTCAAGGGTGGCGGCGGCACCTTTGCCATTGAGTTCGCGGCGCTCAAGGCCCTGCGGTGGTGGGATCACCGCGTCACCGCCGGCGTCCAGACCCTGCAGTTCTCCAACAACAACCAGGACCAGAAGTTCCAGTCCGAGGTCATAGAGCAGCCCCTCGCCGAGTGGCTTCGCTCCACCGTCCGCAGCACCGACCGGCGTACCGGGTTCCGCTACCTCGCCCAGGCCCAAGCCACCGCCAAAGTCTCGGGCTTGCGCATGCTCGCCTGGCGCGCCTTCAACCAACCCGAACAGATCCCGTCCCGGGCCATCGGCTGGATGCGCGACCAGATTCTCAACCCGCCCAAGCACGCCGCACCCGGCTCAATCCCGGCGTCCGTGCCCCACCTCGCCCCTCTCATCCGCTCCTACCTCACGGAGGTCCTGCACGTGCTCGAATCCGACGTCGCCCATGTCGTCGCCGTCGCACGCCGCGTCGCCGATGTCGTCGCGGACGACGACAAGCGCCTCAAGAAGTTCACCGTCGCCACCCGCCGTCCCAACGACCTCAAGGCATGGCTCAAAGCCGAAATCGCGGACTGGTCTCGCAAGCGCCCCGCCGACGCCGAGAACGACTCCTTCATCTCGGTGCGCCAATGGCGCGTCCTGTTCGACTCCGGCAACGCCTCCTGGTCCGCCCGCGAGCTGCTGTTCGTCGCCACCTTCGAGGAACTCGCGACCCGCGGAGCCAAGGTCGCCGCCGTCGAAGAAGGCACCTCCGACGAGGACTTCAAGACCCTCGACACCGACGACCAGGACTAACACCCCCACCACTACAGGTCCGTTCAACTTCCAGCGTAAGGAACCCGCATGTACCTCACCGGTAAGGCCGTCCTCGACATCCAGGCCGGCGCCCCCAACAACGGCCGCGGCACCGCCGACCAGGGCAACGTCACCCCCGTAAAGCAACACCGTACCGGCGGCAAGACCTACCCCTACGGCTCCGCTCAGTGGTGGCGGCGGATGGTCAGGGACTCCTTCCCCGACACCGAGACCCCCAGCCCGGTCATCGTCAACGGCAAGGATGCCAAGCAGCAGGCGTACACCTCCGGCCGCCCGGACAAGTACCTGGACGACGACTTCTTCGGCTACATGGCCGCCACCAAGGCCGCCACGTTCATGCGCGACACCGTCCTCAACACCGGCACCTTCGTCTCCATCGCCCCCGAGCGCCCCACCCGCGACTTCGGCACCATGAGCCGGGGGCTGCCGACCGGAGCCAATCCGATCCTGCACGAGCACGAGTTCTACACCGCCGCCCTCCAGGGCGACCTTCGCCTCGACTTGCAGCGCATCGGGTTCTTCGAGCAGCAGGGCAAGGTCCGCAAGGCATCCCTCTCCGACGAGGCCGTACAGGAAGCCATGCAGGCCGGCGCGACCGAGGTCACGCGCCGCGGCATCGCCGGCGTTCTCCTCCCGATCGAGGAACGCCGCCGCCGCACCGCTGTCCTCCTGCGCACCATCGCCGCCACACACGGCGGCGCGAGCAGCGCGGCCCACTTCGGTGACCGGACCCCGGCCCTGATCCTGCTGGCTCCCGTCCAGGGCGGCAACCAGCCCTTCACCCGCATCCTGAACGTGGTCGACAACGAGATCCGCTTCAACTCCGCAACTCTGCGAGAGGAGGTAGACGCCTGGTCCGATGTCATCGACGGCACCGTCCGCCTCGGGTGGGCTCCGTCGTTCCTGGGAGGGCAGCGCGAGATTGCACGCGAGGAACTGTCCGACCTCATCAAGGACCAGCGGCTGATCATCGACCATCCCCGAGTGGTCCTGTCCCAGCTCGCCGACGAGATCACGACCGGCCAGCACGAGAACTGGTTCCAGGACTAGGAAAACCGCAGCCTCTTTGAGGCCCGCCACAGCATCAGCTGCCCAGGCCGCACGCGAGGGAACAGCGCGAGGAATCGCACTCAACGCCCGACGTCCATACGCCGGGCGTCGGGTGCGGATTCTCGAAGACCTGCCGCCCAACCATCAAGGATCTCGCTGATGAGCAGTATCGAAGCCATCGAAGTAACCGTCACCGCCCCCATCGCCAGCTTCCGCAACCCCCTATATCAGGGAATCCAAGTCGGCCTGCCATGTCCTCCTCCGAGCACGGTCGGCGGCATGCTCGCCGCCACCGTCGGCAACTGGGACTCCATCCCGGAAAACACCTGCTTCGCCATGACCTTCACCGCCGAAGGCTCCGGCGTCGACTTGGAGACCTACCACCCAGCCGCCGCCAAGGCCGCCAGCAGGAACGCCACCATCAAGGACCGGCACTTCCTCACCAACATCACCCTCACCGCCTGGCTCCTCCACGACCTCGACATGTGGGAGAAGGCCATCCGCACCCCGGTGTGGCCCATGCGGCTCGGACGCTCCCAGGACCTTGCCACCGCCCGCACCCGCCGCGTCCACCTCGCCCCCGGCGGCACCGGCACACAGGGACACGCGCTCATCCCCCACGCCACCGCGCCGGACCCCGCGGTCCGCGACAACGGCGAACAGATGCAGCTCCCCACCGCCATCTCCATTGATCGAGCGCGTACGGCCTGGGGCACCTACCGCTACTCCCGCACCGGCTGCCCCGCCCAGATCACAGCTGACTACGTCACCACCGACGGCCAGACCCTCATCCTCCTCCCGCCGACCCACCCCAACACCGCCCTCGCCGCCGTATAAGGACCCCGATGTACGACGCCTCCCGCTGCCTCCGTGCCAAGAGCGCCTACGGCAACCAAACCCACGGCGAAACCCTCAAAGACCACTCGTTGACCACCATGCGCCGCGGTGAAACCGTCACCACCCGCATCGGCCGCGTCCCCGCACTCCCCGAAAGGTTCGCGATCTGGGTCCGCCTCGCCGGCCTGCTACACGACCCCGGCAAAGCCGCACATGGCTTCCAAATCCAGATCGGGAACACCAGCCAACCCGCCGAAGTCTGGGGGGAACGGCACGAAGTCCTCTCGCTCGGTTTCCTCCCCACTGTCCTCGCGGCTCTGCCGAAGGAAGAGATCCTCTGGATCGCCGCAGGTGTTGTCACCCACCACCGCTGCATCACCGGCGACGGCGGCCAGCGACCTTCCCTCCTGCCCCTCTACGGCCGTGACAGCATCGAGGACTTCGCCGCCAAGTTCGGCCCCATCGACGCAAACGCACTACAGGACCTCGCCGCCTGGATGCACACCACCGCCGTCAACGCCGGACTCATCCCGCCCGGCCCCACCCCCGCCCTCACCCCTGACACCCTCATCGAAGACGCCCACACTCTCTTCGGGGAACTCCTCGACCGATGGGAATGGGAACTCGAACCCGAGGAGGAAGCCGACGGCCTGGCCGCCGTCATGCTCCAAGGCGCCGTCACCATGGCCGACCGCATGGCCTCAGCCCACACCCCCATCCACACCCGCCACCCCCTCACCCCCGAGTACCGGCAGCACCTCGAAACCCGGCTCGCCGCCAAGGGCCACCAACTCCGCCCGCACCAGCTCAAAGCTGCCGACATCAGCGGCCACGTCATCATCCGAGCCTGGACCGGCAGCGGAAAAACCGAAGCCGTGCTCCTGTGGGCCCTGCGCAATCTGACCGAGATGACCGCCGCAGGCCAGGGAACCCCGCGAATTTTCTACCTGCTGCCCTACCTCGCCGCCATCAACGCCATGGTCCGACGCCTCGAAGAAGACCTCAAGGCAGCCGATCAGATCGGGGTCTCCCACTCACGCGCCGCCTCGTATTACCTCTCCCGCGCCCTCGCCGACGAGTGCGCCACCAACGCCGAAGCCCTCACCGCTGCCCGCAAGTCCCTCTCCCAGGAGAACGCCACCCGCCTCTTCCGCGAGCTGATCCGCGTCGGCACCCCCTACCAACCACTGCGCGGAACCCTCGCCGGCCCCGCCCACTCCGCCGTCCTCGCCGACACCGCCAACAGCCTCTTCATCCTCGACGAGCTCCATGCCTACGACCCCAAGCGCCTCGGCATGATCCTGGCGATGATGGCCTTCTGGGAACACCTCGGCGGCCGATTCGGCATCGTCTCCGCCACCCTCCCCGATGCCCTCCAGGACGCCATCTGCCAGACCCTCAACCAGTCCGCCCACCTGGTCCAGCCACCCGAAGGCACCGCATTCCCCAAACGCCACCGACTCTCGGTGCGCCCCCATGCCCTGCGGTCCGACGCCGCCATCGCCGAGATGGAAGCCCGGCTCGAAGCGGGTGAAGCCCTGCTCGTCGTCGCCAACAACCGTCCCACCGCTCGCGCCCTCTATCAGCACCTGGCCCCCACCGCCCGCCGCATCCACGGCAACCGCGACGCCGCGATCATGCTCCACTCCCGATACCGCCGCGACCATCGCGCCAACATCGAAAACCGCATCAGCGAGCGGTACAGAAATGGCCAGACCACCCGCACCGGCGGACTCCTCGTCGCCACACAGACCGTCGAAGTCTCCCTCGACGTCGACTTCGACACCATCCACACCGCCTGCGCCCCGATGGACGCCCTCTGCCAGCGCTTCGGCCGCGTCAACCGCTCCGGAACCCGACCACCGGCCGACGTCATCGTCCACGCCCCCCAATACATGCCCCGCAAGAGCGAACGCGGACTCTTCGCCGACGGCGTCTACCCCAAGGCCCCCGTATCACTGGCTTGGGACATCCTCCAACGCCATGACGGCAACGTAATCGACGAAGCAATGATCACGTCGTGGCTCAACGAGATCTACGACGACACAAGCGCATGGGGCAAAACCTGGCGAGCCGAACTCGACCAGGCCAAAGAGAAGTTCACCGAAGCATTCCTGACCTGGACAGAACCCTTCAAAGACCGATCCAAGCTCCGGAACGATTTCGACGCGATGTTCGACGGCCAGGAAGTCATCCTCGCCACCAACCGCGACGAATACGCCGAACGGCTCGCCACCGACAACGGCCGCCGCCCAGGCCGGCTCCTCGCCGAAGACCTCCTCATCCCCGTAACGGGAAACGTCACCGCCGAATGGGACGAACAGCTGAAAGTCGGCGTCATCAACGCCGACTACGATGAGGAAAACGGACTCGGCGAGATCCGACACTGACCATCCCGATATGGTGAACGCCCCACCAGGGCCCGACGCTTGAGAACCGAATACACCTCATCGACCCGCATAGGGGTCACAAACAACGTACGCGCCTTGCCTTGCGCTTTCATCGCCCCGTAAAGAGGCCACAAACGCAGCACTGCGCGTGGCTCGGTAGTGGCCGTGCTCATCGCCCCTGAGAGGGGTACCAACCCGTGGACCATGAGTGCGGCACCGCACTTGGTGGATCGTCCCCATCGCCCCTGGGGCACCAATTGCTGCATCGTGAAGAGCTTGCGCCGCACGGCAGCGCCCTCATTGCCCCTCGGGGGGTACCACCACGTCGCCGAGCTCGCGGTGGAGGCCGACCGGTGGTCCTGATCGGCCCTGGGAGGGGTACCAACGTGCGATCCGGCCGTGCGCCGCAGTCGTCGGGCCTTGGCCTTCATCGCCTCTGGTAGGGGTACCAACATCAGCGGCCCGTCGGCCAGCGCCGCCTGGATGCGTGCCCTCATAGCCCCTTGCAGGGGTATCAACAGGCCGGTCTCGGCCAGGTCTCGCAGGTGGTCCCCGGCCCTCATGGCCCCTGGGAGGGGTACCAACGGGTTGGAGGAGCCCTTGGGCTCGGCGTAGATGATGGGCGTCATCGGCCCCGGGGAGGGGTATCAACTCGGTTTGCGCGGCGCGCTTGTCGGCCCACACGGTGGCACTCATCGCCCCTGAGAGGGGTACCGACAGCGGCACGTAGACGCCGACACCGCGGCCGCCATCGAGTCCTCGTCGCCCCTGGGAGGGATACCAACGGAGTGGTGCGCTCGCGACAGTGACGCAGGCTCACAGGTCCTCATCGGCCCTTGGAAGGGGTACCAACCGGGTGGTCTGGTCGAGCCAGATCAGCAGCGGCTCCTCGCCCTCATCGCCCCTGGCGAGGGATACCAACACGAGTAGCGAGCGCCGGCCTCCCCCATGCGGCATTGTCCTCATCGCCCCTGGGAGGGGTATAAACTGGCGCACGCAACCGGCCGGGTAGTAGACCCGGAGGCGTCCTCATCTCCCCTGGGGGAGTATCAACAGGGCAACGGGGTCAGCCTGCGCCTGCCGCAGGGCCGTCCTCATCGCCCTGAGAGGGGTATCAACGCGAGGACAGTGGTGGTGGCCGCGTCCAGGCGGGCGGTCCTCATCGCCCTGGGAGGGGTACCAACCCGTCGTCGAGGTGCTGGTATGCGCGGGCGAGTTCGTCCTCATGACCCCTGGGAGGGACATCAACGCGCGCAGGGTGCCAGTGTCGACGGTGACTCGGAGGCGTCCTATCGCCCCTTGGAGGGGTATCAACTAGACGCCGATCACCAGCGGGTCGGCGATCGAGCCGGTCCTCATCGCCCCTATGAGGGGATTAAACGACGTGACTGTCAAGTGCCCAAAGACAGGTACGAGGGTCCTGATCGCCCCTGCGAGAGGTACCAACGCCGCAGCTTCCGGATCTGAATCGCCTTGGCTGACGTCCTCATCGCCCTTGGGCGGGGTACCAACTTGTGGATGCGGGCGGACGGCGTGCGCAGGCCCGCGTGTCCTTATCGCCCCGGGGAGGGGTATCAACTCGCGAAGACCGGTTCGGGTCAGCTTCACCGCGGCGGTCCTCATCGTCTCTGGGAGGGGTACCAACACTGTCATCCGCAGGAAAGCGATCTGCGGGCGCTGGGGGTCCTCATCGACTCCCGGAGGGGTACCAACGTCACGTGAACGCCCTTGATGATGGGGACGCCCTTGTCCTCATCGCCCTGGGGGCACCAACCAACCGAGCGTCCTGCTACGACCTGGCCCCGGGCGTAGGGTTCAGAACCTGCCGCATCACCTAGCCCGCCACATCTGGTTACCTCGGGCCCCGGCCCCACTTCGCCCCGGACCCGATAGCACCACGCTGCACAAACCGTCCGCTCCCACGGCCAACCCGGGAAAATAACAGCGGATTCCCTGTCACCGAAACCGGAGATCCGCCGCATCCTTAGAGGTCCACTGCCACTCCCTGACCGACACGTCGAGAGGCAGCGCCACGACGACAGCCCATAACTGCACATCCCGCCATGCGCGACCGTGCCGGCCGCTGGCCTGCTAGGCCGCGGCGTAGCTGAGGCGGAACAGGTCCTGGGCTCGCTCCAAGTCCCGCTCCGTACGCAGCTGCACCTCCAGTTCGCCGGTGCCGTGGTGGCCGAGCCCCGTCATGTCCCGAGTGAAGCCGGGAATGAGGTCGACCTCCTTCGGGTCGGCCTTGAGGTAGACGAGGAGCTTGGTCTGCTGCGGCGGGCAGACGCAGGCGAAGTTCCGCAGCCGCTGATAGGCCACGTACTGCTTGCGCTGGACCCGGGTGACGCCGTCCCCCAGGCCGAGCAGCACCTCGTCGACCGCCTCGGCCAGCTCCGCCATCGCCCCGCCCTGCCCTCGGGCCGACGGCAGTACAGCCGCGCGCCGGCGAGTCCGCCTCGTTACGGCCGACTTCCCGGTGGCCGAGGCCACGGTCTCAAGGCCGATGTGCTCGTTGCCGAAGTACCGGTAGCGGATCAGGTCGATGCTGCGGCGGTGCTCGCCTACGGCGTGCGCGTCGTAGCGGGTGAAGTCTCCGGCGACGCAGATCAGACGGGGTGCGCTCCACAGGATCTGGGACGCGGCCGGGGCCCCGAGCCGGTCGCGGACCACTCCGGAAGGCGTCCTTGTGGGCCATGAGCCACGACATGTAGTAGAGGCCCTGGTGGATCGCGCCTGCGTCGGTGCCGCGCTTGAATTCCACGATGACCGGTGCGTTGTTCTCGTCGATCCCCAGCGAGTCGATCCGCCCACCATCAACGCAGTCGATGACGTACTCGCTCGCCAGGAACCGCACCCCCAGCATCGTCTCCATGTGCGCCTCGATGAGGCCCTGCACATCCGCCTCGACCTCAGCAAGACGCGGCATGACCTCCGTCACGCCGCTTTTCGTGTTGAACAGCTTCAGGCCCGACACCTTCCCCTCCTCGACTCGAAGAGCAGGAACGTCGGGCGGGTTGTCCGTTATTCCTCGTTGCTACATACGGGCGCTATCGCTCTCGACTTTCGACATTCTGACCATCCGTCAGAGTGTGTCTCGGGTGTCAGGCTGCCTGGTCATCGTCGGCGGCGGCCCAGGCGCGCTGGACCTCCCGGATTCCCGCATCCGTGGGCCGACGTGGGGTGGTGGGCATAAATCGAGCCGCAATGATGGTGCTGCGGAGCTTGGCGGTCATGTCGGCGAACGCCGGGGTGGTTTTGGTGGTGCACCACGGGGCGCGCTCGCGGTGGTCGGCGGCGGAGCGAGAGCGTAGAGCACGGCGTTGGACGGCACCCGGGTGGTGAAGGTGACAGATACGGACAGGTCACGCAGCGCCTTGCCGTGGTAGGCGGCGTCAGCGACCACATCGATACGCCTGTCCCAGTGACAGGCGGCCAGAAACCGGATCATGGAAGCAGCCAGCTCGGCCTTGGTCTTCTCGCCCTTCGGGCGGTGCAGCCGGGCGGCCACCAGCAGGCACACCGGCCGGGCCATGAACGGCAGGTCCACGATCAGGCCGAGCACGACGAAGCAGGTGCCGTAGCCGATCCCATCGCGGCCGGCAGCGGAGCCGTCGTACTGCCAAGCGGTGCCGAAGACCTTCTTCCCGCGCCGTTTGAACAGCGTGTCGTCCACCGCCACCGTCAAGACGCCGCCGTCAGGCACCACAGAGCGCACCACGAGGTGGGACAGCGCCGCGCCAAGCGTCTGCGGGTCCCAGCGGGCACGGGCGAAGAAGGAGTGGGCCCGGTCGTGGGACCAGTGACGCGTCAAGTTCACGCCCAGCAGCATCCCGGTGACCGTGCCCCGGCCCGTGTTCGCGATCAGCCCGGTAACCAGCGCGGCGAACGTGGAGAAGCTCGGCGAGGTGAAACTGCCGCGCAAGGCACCCAGCACGGCGAGCAGAGATGCGGGTAGGTCGCATCCGGAAGCATCGGCGGGTCCCTCACAGCAGGCGACACAAGCACCGCCGATGCTTCCTTGCTGTCCGCCCCCAGGACGGACCAGAGATCATTTTCGGACGCGCCGCACACATCGAGCTCTTGACGGACTTTCACGCTCGGGAAATCGTGTGACGGCTGCGTCGGCGGACGGGGAGCGGCGCAGGTCGGGGGCTTTCCCGTGATTCCCGTGCGGCGTTCTCCAGGAGACGTATTTGTCCAGCATGTCCAGCGAACAGCAGCTGCTGAAGGTATACAGCGACCGGCCCTACGTCCACACCACCACCGTGCGTCACCAGGGCACCACGGTGGCCCTGGCCATGGACGACCAGCGGCGGCTGGTGTACTCGGTCCTCGACCTCACCCGCCATGACGACAGCAAGGGGGAACTCGACGCCGCGTACTGGTCGGAGAACCCACTGCCGCTCCACTTCCCCGCCGAGATCACCGACGTGGGCTTCGCGGCCGTCGGCGCCACCGCGCTGCCGACCGTCAAGCGCGGCGGCAGGGTCGAGGCATCGCCGGGCGAGCGGCTGGACGACGACGAGCTGGACCCGTTCCTCTCCACCACCGCCCGGCTCACCGCCCTCGCCCCCTTCCACGCGCTGTCCGACGGCACCCACATCGTCGTGCTGCGCCAGTCGGTCGCGGGCGACCACCCCGATACCGTCCACAAGATGACCGCTGGGGGCTCATCCGGCGACCCGGAGCGCACGGACTACGTCAAGGACCGTGACGGTGCGAAGGTCCCCCTGGTCGCGAACACCCTGTTATGCGACCGCTTCTTACTCGTCGGCGGCGAGCTCAAGCCCGTCCTGGAGGCCCGCTACCGTCGCAGCCGACACAAGAGCCGTCCGGATTCGGCCAAGGACAGCCTCGGCACGACCGACATGGAAGGCCGCCCCTTCCACGAGCCCACACAAGAGCTGTCGTTCGTCCGCAACCTCGCCGCAGGACGCTTCACCGCGCTGCTCGTACCCACCGCGGTGCACGGCCAGCAGCGCTGGCAGATCTTCGCTCACAACGACGCGACCGGCCGCATCGACTCCTTCAACATCGAGCAGAGCGGCGACGGCCTGCTCAACCTCCAGGGCACCCAGGCGTGGACCAGCCCCGACCCGGCCCACCGCGACGCCGTCTACGAACGCACCCCCGGCACCTGCCCGTTCACCGGACAGCCCCTGGTACCCGTGATCAGCGCCGAGGGCCACGCGGAGACGGCCCTGCGCTTCGGCGAGGGCGACGCACAGGTGCGCGTGGCCGACGCACCGTCGCTCGCGGGTGACTTCACCATCGAGTTCTGGGCCCGGCGCACCGCCACCGGCGACCACACGGAATTCCTCCTCGGCCACGGCGACGAGAAGGGCAGCGACCGCAACTCCCTGCACGTCGGCTTCCGTGCCGACAACCGCTTCACCTTCGCCTTCTACGCCGACGACCTCACCACAGAAATCGGCACCGACGACACCGACTGGCACCACTGGGCCTGCGTCTACCAGCGCGACGGCCGCCGCCAGACCGTCTACCGCGACGGCGCGGAGATCGGCAACCGCACGGCGGACGGCGACTACACTGGCACCGGCCCGCTGGTGCTGGGCAAGGCCCTGTGGCACCGCAGCGTCCGCGCCGAACTCGACGAGGTGCGCGTCTGGGACCGCGCCCGCACCACCGACGAGCTCAAGCGCGACAAGGGTATCCGCCTCATCGGCAACGACCCCGGCCTGACCGCCTACTACCGCTTCGACGAGGGCTCCGGAACCCGCCTGTACGACCAGACCGACCACGCCCGCCACGGCGAACTCCACGACGGGCCGCGCTGGGTGACCTCCGAGGCGCCCGTCGGCGACCACCCGGGCGTGCGCCGCGACAGCTTCACCGTCACAGGCCGCAGCCCTGTCTCCGGCCTGTCCGCCGTCCTCTACCACCAGCAGGAGGACAGCGCGGTCGGCTACGAGAAGGAGCCCAAGCCCGTCAAGCGCCAGGCCCGCGTGCTCCTCTCGTACGCCACCTCCGGCCCCGACCCGAAGACCGGTGCCGCCACCGACAACGCGTACCTCGCCACCGTCGACTTCGGCGTCGGCCGCGACGGCCGTCTCGCCCAGGTCTCCGACGAGCTTGCCCTGCCCGTGCTCAGCGCGCCCGAGGCCAGCGGTGACGTGGAGGCGATCAGCGAACTCGACGGGCGCGTTCAGCAGCTCACCCGCAACATCGCCGCCCAGGAGGCCGAGGCCGCCAGGCTCGCCCAGAGCAAGGGCGAGTACGAGGCCGTGGAGCGTGAACGGGACGCGCGGAAGGCGGAGTTGGAAGGGTCGTTCGACGGCTGGACCTACCGCATCCGCTTCAAGCTGCCGCGCGCCGGCGAACCGCAGTACCTCGCCCTCAAGGACAACGGCTCGGGTGAGTGGCCTCCCGTGATCCGCACCTCCGACAAGGACACCCCCACCGCGGTGTGGAAGCTGGAAGGCACGAGCGAGGGCACGTACTACGGCCGGGACTGCTGGTACGTCCGCAACTGCCACGCGCCCAAAGACCTGAACGTCTCCGGCGAGAACACCGCCGACGACGCCCCGCTCATCGGCTACCAGCACCTCGAACGCCGCTGGAACACCTACTTCGCATTCTTCGACCGGGGCGACGGCTACTTCTCACTGATCAACCGCCACAGCGAGCGCACGGTCAGTGCCCTCGACCGCAAGGGCGAAGCGGTCGTCCAGTACGACAACGACGCAGTGCTGCGCAGCGGCGAGGGGCTCATCACCCTGGAGAAGGTCGCGCTCGTGGACGATCCGCGCCTGGCCGGCCTGGAGACCCGCCTGGCCGAACTCGGCCCCGACCGTGACCGCCTCGCCCAGCTCCAGCGCGAAACCGCCGCGCTCCAGATCGAGTTGGCGCAGGCGCGCGAGGAGCTGGCCCGCCTCACCGGCGGTCTCCGGGGCGCCGACGACATCGCCCTCCCCATGCCCCTCCTCTCCCTCGACCGCACCGGGCTCAGCTGCTCGGGCGCCCTGCTGGAGTTCGCGCGCGGCGCCGACCGCCCGTACCTGCTCGACAGCGCCACCGGCAATGTCGTGCTCTACTTCCGGGGCGCCAACGGCCAGTTCTTCGCCGCCTACTACGACTCTCGGGTCTCCCGCCCGTCCCGCGCGTTCGCCGCCGGCGACGGCACCGCGTTCACCTTCACCGCCCGCGACGCGGGCACCGACCTCGGCGAGGTCGCCCTCCGCATCATGGACGTCGGCGATCCCGGCCGGTGCGAACTGACCATCACGCACGGGGACGAGAGCGAGATCTGGCGCCGGCTGCCGCGCCGCGCCGCCGACTTCGCCGCCATCGTCAACGGCGCTCCCGGCCAGGACTACGACTACACGCAGGCGGAGAGCAGCCGCCCCGGCGTCCCGCTCTCGGCCGGCTCCCGCCTGGTCTTCGCCGACCCCGGTACGGCCGCCGAGGTACCGCTCGGCGCGCCCGCCGACCTCGTGCCGGGCCACAGCGGCCGCTGGCGCGCCGACAAACCCGGGCGCGCGTACGCCTTCGACGGGCGGTCGAACATCGCGAGCACGACGACCGGCCTCGACCGGGTCGCCGTGCCGGGAGACCTGACCGTCGAGGCGTGGATCAACCCCGAGCGGGTGGCCGGAGCGTCCCGTGTCGTGCACGCCGGCGCCGGCGAGAGCCCCTTCACCCTCGGCCTGCTCGCCCCGCCCCGGCCGCCGGCCACCCCCGCGCTGTTCTTCGACGGCCGGGACGGCCTCGCCGTCACCGACTCGGGAGTACCGCTGACCGAGACGGACTTCACCATCGAGTTCTGGGCGCGGCGGCCGTCGGCGCCCGACGGGCGGCCGCAGTACATCGTCGGGCACGGCTACTCCCACGCGTCGGAGAGCGGTTCGCTGCACATCGGCTTCCGCGCGGACGGCGTCTTCACCTTCGCGTTCTACGGCGACGACCTCGATACCGAGGAGAAGTACACGGACACCGCCTGGCACCACTGGGCGTGCGTGTTCGCCCACGCCACCCGCGAGCAGATCATCTACCGCGACGGCACGGAGATCGCCCGGCGCACCGCCAAGCAGAAGTACTACGGTGCCGGCCCCTTCAGCTTCGGCAGTTCGCACGCCGGCTGGATCCCCGACTACGCGCGCATCGAAATGGACGAGGTCAGGCTCTGGGGCACCGCCCGCACCAGGACCGAGGTCGGCGAGCACCGGAGGAAGCGGCTCACCGGTGACGAGAGCGGCCTCCAGGGCTACTGGCCGTGCGCCGGACCGGCCACCGAGGCCGACGGCAAGCCGGTCGTCACCGACCGCTCGCCGCAGCACCGCGCCGTCACCCTGCGCGGTACGGTCACCACCGCCCCCGCCCCCGCCGAACTCGGCGAGAACGACGCGACCGGCTATCGCATCGTCGCCGGCGTCGGCAACCGCCTCGTGGCCAGCCGCGCCACCTTCCCACTGCGGGAGTGGAGCCATCTCGCCCTCGCCTACGAGCAGTCGTGGGCCGTCGAACTCACCGACGGGGCCTGTCTGGAGGTCCCCGACAACGACGCGCTCGACATCGCCGACGACCTCACCGTCGAGGTCTTCTGCCGGATGGACGCCCTCGGCACCACCCAGGGCCTGCTCTCCAAGGGCCGTGCCGCCGACGGCGCGGGCGGCAGCGTGCCCTACCGGCTGCTCGTGCTCCCCGACGGGCGGCTGGAGTTCGGCTTCGAGGAGCCGGACGGCACATCGGTCCACTTCGCCTCCACCGAGGCACTGACCGCGGGCGCTTTCCACCGCATCGCCGTGGTCCGCAAGAGCGGCCGCTCCATGGAGGAGCGCAAGGGCACCAAGGAAATCACCGCGGTCGGCGCCGACGGCAGGCCCGTCCGGCAGAACGTGGAGCTGGTCGAGTCCGTCGAAGCCCGGGAGTGGCAGGACATCCGCTTCGTCGTGGACGGCCGCGAGGCCGGCACGGCCCGCTACGACGGCCCCGGCGCCAAGGGCAACAACGGCGCCCTCGACATCGGCCGGGCCCGCGAGGGCATGGAGACGTACGCATTCACCGGTGTCGTCGCCGAAGTCCGCATCTGGGGCACGGCCCGCGACACCGCCCAGCTCGGTACGCCCGTCACGGCACGCGACCACGGCATCACCGCGCACTGGAAGTTCGAGGAGAACGCCGGCAACACGGCCGCCGACGCGACCGGTTCGCACCCGGCCCGGCTGCGCGGCGCCCGCTGGACCCGCAACCCCGACCCGCGTGGCAGCCTCTTCCGCCTCTACCGCAACGGCATGTCGGTGGCCTGCGACCCGCTGGAGACCACCGGGGCCACGGGATCCACGGGGTCCACCGGAGCCGCTCCGTCCACCGAGTTCACCGACTACGGCGACGGGGCCCTCTCGCTGGGCGCGATGCTCAAGGACGGCAGCCCGGTCCAGCCCTTCCAGGGCATCCTGGAGGAGGTCCGCATCTGGCGCACCGCCCGCACCCAGGAACAGCTTCTCGACAACCTCTTCACCCGCCTCAAGGGCGAGAAGCAGGACCTGATCGCGTACTGGACCTTCGACCGGGCCTCCACCGACGAGACCGCCTCTCTCCTGCGCGACGAGAGCCTGCGCGGCAACCACCTGGCGCTCCCCGCGGCAGGCCCGCAGCGCCCCGCCATGGTGCTGTCCACGGCACCCGTCTCCAGTGACACCGCCCAAGTACGGTCCGCGCTCGCGGCGATGCGTACGCCGTTCCACGAGACGATCGACGGCTCTCCCGCCGTCACCGAGTACGCCGATATGCAGTACACCGCCAGGGGCGAGGCGTTCGGTGTGCTCAAGCGCGCGTACGGGTATCTGCGCGACGGGCGCTGGCACCTGGTCACCGGCTACAAGGTCGGGGACGTCGTCAGCGAGTGGATCAGCCAGGTGCAGTTCGACCCGCAGCTGACCGGCTATGTGGAGGGCGCCCCGCCGGTCCCCTCCGAGAACCTCACCCCCAACACGATGGACCCCGAGCGCTCGACCTATGACGGTGTCGCCGCGGTCGAACTCACCCAGGCCGAGGAGGTCGTCCACTCCCTCTCCTCGGCCAGGGAGCGCAGCGTGGACGCCGCGTTCGGCTTCGCACTGTCCAACGAGGTCGATGTCGACATGTGGATGATCACCGCTCCGCTGGGCTTCGGTGTCGCCAAGTCCATGGCCAAGGCCAAGATCGCCGTGGGTGCCCGCGGCAGCCTCGAATTCTCCAACAGCTGGGCCGAGGACACCGCCGTCTCCCAGGGCGAGAACACCACCCGCGCCACGAAGGTCGAACTGGCCGGCAGCTGGGAGGATCCGCGCCGGCTCCTCAATGAGTCCGTCGGCCGTCGCTACGTACCCGCCAACATGGGCTTCGCCCTCGTGCAGTCGCAGACCGCCGACCTGTTCGCGCTGCGGCTCGCCCACAGCGGCGCCCTCGTGGCCTACCGGATCCAGCCCAACCCCGACGTGCCCAAGGACTGGAACGTCATCCCCTTCCCCCTCAACCCTCGCTACACCAAGCAAGGCACCCTCGACGGCACCATCGGCTTCGACGAGCGCGGAAAGGTCCAGGACCCCGACTACACTGACGCCCGCGACCGCGGCGAGTACAGCTACTACAAGCCGCGCGAGGCGTACGCCATCAAGCGCCGCGTCCAGCGCGACCGGCAGCGGCTGCGCAGCTACTACGAGACCGTCTCCACCGAGACCCACGCCCCCGACCCCACCGCCGAACGCGCCGGCCGCGTCCTCGGCGGCGCGATCGGCGGCGACACCTCGCCGGGCAAGCCCCGGGACACCTCGGGCAGCAGGACCGGCGACGGCTTCTCCCGCCGCGACATCGCCAACACCTACGTCTGGACGGCCGACGGCGGCTTCTTCGCCGAGACCACCGAGACCACCGACGCCGTCAGCGAGACGACCTCCGGCGCGTACTCACTCTCCGGCTCGGTCGGCACGTCAGTCGGCACCGCCTTCGAGATCATGGGCGTCGGCGTCAACGCCCAGTTGGACGCGTCCATCGGCGGCGGCATGACCGTCACCAGGGCCCGCGGCAAAGAGGCGAAGCGCTCCTTCGGCCTCAGCGTGAAGTGCGAGCCGTCCGGCAACCTCCAGCAGTACGACGCCCACCGAAAGCCGATCTTCGACGCCGAGGGCAACCCGGTCAACGCACCGGGCAAGGTGGACGCCTACCGGTTCCTCAGCTTCTACCTCGGTGAGGACAGCGAGCACTTCGACACCTTCTTCCGCAAGGTCGTCGATCCGTCGTGGTTGGAGAACGGCACCGACCCGAACGCGGCCGCGCTGCGCCAAGCCCGCCAGTCGGACCGCAAGCCGCCGTGCTGGCGCGTGATGCATCGCGTCACGTTCGTCAGCCGGGTCCTGCCGCCTGTCCCGCCCGCCGACGCCGCCCCGCTGGAGCAGGCGATGCGGCAGCTGGACGTGGAGAGCAACTACGAGCTCGTCCGCCGCCTCGACCCCTACGTCAAGGCCGCGGCCACGGGCCTGCCCGCACTCTCCGCCGCGGTGCGCACGGCCCTGGCCACCCACCTGCCGGAGCTGAGCCCACACGCGGACGACGTGGTGCAGTTCATGGCGCAGTACTACGGGGTGGAGGACTGAGGGTCCGCTCCACGGACGTGGGCGCACGTCCACGCACGGCCGGAGGCCGGGGCAACTGCCCCGGCCTCGGGGGTATGGCGCGGGTCACGGCACGCCGAGCGGGCCACGCACCTGCGAGGATGTCGGAGCCAGGTCGACGAGTAGCTGACGGAACTGCCGAACTCAGGGGCCGTGCCGTGTGGTGCCGCGTCCCATCGCCTGGATGTACACCACGTCGGCGGACGGTACGGACAATCTCGCAAACCCCCGCACACCTCGACTTTCGAGTTCTGACCATCGGTCAGGGTGTGTCTCGGGTGTCAGGCTGCCTGGTCATGGAAGCAGCCAGCTCGGCCTTGGTCTTCTCGCCCTTCGGGCGGTGCAGCCGGGCGGGCCACCGGCAGGCACACCGGCCGGGCCATGAACGGCAGGTCCACGATCAGGCCGAGCACGACGAAGCAGGTGCCGTAGCCGATCCCATCGCGGCCGGCAGCGGAGCCGTCGTGCTGCCAAGCGGCGCCGAAGACCTTCTTCCCGCGCCGTTTGAACAGCGTGTCGTCCACCGCCACCACCAACGGCTCCTCCGGGCCCCGGCAACAGACGGGAGATCAGATGCGAGCAGGAGATGCCCAGCAGGTCGGGGTCCCAGGCGACGCGGGAGTAGAACGAGTGCGCCCGGTCATGCGGCCACAGACGCGCCAGCCACACCCCGAGCAGCATTCCGGTGACCGTCCGGCGCCCGGTCTGCGCGATCAACCCGGTGACCAGCGCGGTGAACGTGGCGAAGCCCGGAGCGGTGAAACAACCCCGCAACTGACCCAGCACGGCGAGCAGTGAAGCGGGTACGGTCGGATCGAGAAGCATCGGTGGACCCCTCCTCCTGGAGGCGGTGAACAGACCACCGATGCTTCTCTCATCTCCCGGATCCCACAGCCGACTTCGCCAAACCCACCCCACCAGCAGTCCTCACCGAGGGCCCGCGAAAGCAGGGAAAGTCGAGATCGCTAGCTGCGCAATAAAAGAAAGCGGTGGTCAGTGTCGAGCCGGCCTGTGGGATTCGACCTTGCATCTTCCGTCTGAGCGGAGCTTGAGGGGGAGCGTAGCCGAGTCACGGCTGATGACTTCGTCCGACAAACAGCCCACCTTGCCCCGCCAAACCTGACGGCGGGGTGCCTTGCTTCGAAGTCAAGCAACATAGCGCGGGATCGCCGGTTGGCCAAACCGGCGATCCCGCGGATCATTAATAGTCCACCGCCACTACCTGCCCGTACGTCGAAAGGCATTGCCGAGACGGCCATCAATGCAACTTGTCCCACCCGCGTAGCCCTACGGAATGGGCTCCGTGCGCGCTCCCGATCCCACGAGGCGCGTATGCACCCCCGGGTCGACCGCGCCGTGGGGAGCAGAGTCCCATCACGTCCCGGCTGAACCCGGGAAAGCGGTCGATCTGCATTGGATTGACCTCGACCTCAGCGCGCGATGAGAGCCGCACCCTTTTGGCAGATTCAAACCGCATCGACTGCGCGTAAGTAGCGCCTTTTTAGCACCGGAGAATCCGAAATGCATGAACAGACTAACGAGGTGCAGAGCGCCCGGTATAGCCCTACGAGCATCCGCGCCACCTGGGACGGAACGGGGAGCATAGAGGACGCTTCCAAGGCGTTGGGGTTCTCGCGGGCAAAGGGCTACGACCTGGTTCGTCGCGGGGAGTTCCCGTGCCGTGTGCTGCGCATTGGCCGTAGCACACGTGCCGTCACCGCGTCCCTGCTCCGCGTGCTCGAAAGCGGAGAGCCGGAGTACAGCGGTGCCCACGCCGGACACTGCACGCCGTCGTGACCCTCCACGCACGAACCCCCGCCGGAGCAAGCGATGCTGTTGGCGAATTCGGGGGATCGCCACGCTGCTCTTCGGAAACGCAGCCCGCGCCACCCGAACTGTCTCCGTGGGAATCTTCCCGGACCCCTTCGGCTCCATCGACATCCGCACCCACCCCACGCGACAACGTTGGCCTTCAAGACCACAACCAGGTCTTGAAGGCCAACGTCACGCCGAACCCCGAACTCGCCAACAGCGTCCCTTCTGTGGCAGGCGCCTCGGCGCATTCGGTGGCCCATAGGTTCCGGGCCTCTGGGGGCCCACCTGTGCCCTCAAGGCGCCCGGCCGGTGGTGGGTGTGCAGGCCGGCCCTGGCCCGTGTGGGCGGAAACTGGCGGCACCTGGCATGCAGGAGGCGACGCCCCTGGTGGGTGTCGTCATCTTGGGAACCCCGGCCCGGCCGGTCGAACCCACTGGCGACTGGGCGGTGTAGAGGTGGCCCATACGCCTACGCCCAGGGGGCTGGCCCATCGGCTGCCCACCGGTCCAGCTGCCGGCCGTCGACCATGCCGAGTCGTGCCCGGCGGCAGTAGTCGGCGGCGGCCTGGGTGAAGCCGGAGGTGGTGACCACGAGGGCGACGTCTGCGTGGTGGATCGTCCAGGCGGTGCCACCGACCCTCTGCACATCAGGGCTGGACACCTTGCTGGTGGCATACCGCTTGCACTGGATCACCAGGCGCCGCCCGTCGGGGGTAGTGGCACGCACATCGGCCCCAAGGTCCCCCGCCCCGCCGATGACCAGCACGTCGGTGCAGCCATCCCGCCGGCACAGCGCGGCTATGGCGTGCTCGAACTCGACCGGGCTCATAGCGAGCCAGTCACGCTCGTTCTGCGGGCGTTGCAGGAGCTGCCGCACGGCCTCGGTGCGCACGTATCCCTGACCGCGCTTCGAGGAAGCGGTACGGGATGCGGGAAACGCAGTGCTGCCGACCACAGCGTCTCTCACGAAAATAACTCCAGTGATGGCCATCGCGGCGGGAACTATCAGGGCTGGCCAGGCTTCCGTCCAATTCCCGTCCACGGACTCCCAGTACCACTGGAGCACTTTCCAGGTTCCCCCGATGAGCAGAACTCCCACGAAGGCCGAACTGACACGTTCCTTCGTTCCGAGGGGTGTCTCGGAGGGGGAAGGCGGGGGCGAAGACGGCGGCACGTCCGGGAACTGGTCGTCGCTGGGGGCGGTCAAGGCATACTCCCTGGTGAGGTTGGGTTCCCTGGCGGGGCGTCTACATCTTGTTGAACGGACTGATTCTGGTCGAACCAGCCGCCTACCAACAGGCGTGAGGTGGCCCGTGGTTGGGCTGGTATGCAGGCAGACGTACGCCCCCGCCGACGGACGACACTGTTGGCGAATCCGGGGGCTGAACGTGACGTCGGCCTTCATGACCCGTTGTGGTCATGAAGGCCGACGTTGTGTTGGGGGGAGGGTCGGTGTCGCTGCACGCCAGGAAGACCGTCGCATCACCCTCCACCCCCGCACAGAACAGGAAGTGATCCAGCAAGCCCGGGCCCGGGAAGACACCATGGAGTGGAAGGAGGAGTATGCGTGCCGAGCCGGAGTCGAGGGCACTATCTCTCAAGGTGTCCGGGCCTTCGGCCTGCGACGATGCCGGTATTACGGTCTGGCCAAGGCCCAGCTGCAGCACCAGCTCACGGCCACCGCAATGAACCTCCACCTTCTCAACGCCTGGTGGACCGACATCCATGAGCCCGTACTCGAACATCACACCTGGCAGCACTCTGGCCCGCCGAGTAGAACTCGACGGTCCGGATTCGCCAACAGCGTCGAGCAAGCCGGCGGGGGTTCGTCGTCTTGCACGCTCTCACACTGCCCCTATGACTCTGCGGGCCTGACCAGGTGGAACACCTCCCGGGCGGCGTAGCGTTCGAGGCATCGGACGATCTCGCGTCGGGTTTTGCCCTCCTTGGTGCGGCGTTCGTAGTAGTCCTGAGTGCGCGAGTCGAAGCGCGGGCGGGTCTGCACGATCCGGTGAAGGGTGGCGTTGGCCTGCCGGTCGCCGCCGCGGTTGAGGCGACGGTACTGCCGGGTGCCCGAGGAGCGTTCTGCGGGGCCGAACCGCACAGCGCGGCGAAGGGCGCCTCACTGTCCAGGCGTTCCGGGTTGCCCCCCATCGTGATCAGCAGAGTGACGGCCGTGTCCGGGCCGATGCCCACCATCAGCACATGGCGAGCTGCTCGTGCTCGGGCAGGTCGAAGTGGGTGATCCGGCCTTCGTGCCCGGCCTCTTGCAGTTCCTGGGCTTCCTGGGCGCTGCGGACCAGGGCGTGTTCGAGGTTCAGTTGGGGTGAGACCGGGACCAGGCCGGGGCACGGCCGCACGATCCCGTACAGGGAGCGGCGCTTGCCTTGGGTGTAGAGCGGTACGCCGTAGGCGTACTGCCGTGACATCCGTGGAGTCTCGGGGATCTCCACCCAGAGCTTGTCCTGTCGCCGGGCCCGCTCGGCGACCGCGGTGAACAGTTCCTCGGACTGTTGCTGCGACAGCCGGCGCCACCACATGTTCGCGGTCTCCAGGGCCTGTCGTTCCTTCTCCTCGTGCTCGGCCTTCTCCCGGGCGAGGCGCTCTTCCTCCTCGGCCTGTTGCCGGGCACGGCACGCGTAGGCTTCGGCCCACCTGCCTTGCGTCTCCTTCCAGGCGATTTCGGCCCTTTCTTCCCGCTGCTTGCGGAGGCGTTCTTCCTCCTCGGCCCGCCGGACCCGCTCCTGCTCCTGCAGTTCCTGCTGCCGTTGCTTCTCTGCCTCCTGGAGCTCCTTCTCGCGGGCCTCGCGTTCCTCCTTCGCCGCCTCCTGGCGCTGGCGCATCAGCTCGTGCTTCGTCTGTGCGGCGACCGACTGGAGGGACGTCCACCATCGGCTCCGCCGAAACCGGAGCTGCTTGTCGTTGACGACGCGGTAGACCCGCCGGTAGCGCGGATAGCTTTCGACGGAGACGAGCTGCCCGTGGAGGGCCCACCGCACGAACCGCTCCAGCTGCTCTTCGCGGAAGTTCCAGCCGCCGGCGGCGTAGTCGAAACCCGCGAGGCCGTCATCGACAACCCAGCCCTGCCCCCTGTCCTGCGGCACGCGCACCCGGACCGCAGGCACCGCGCTGATCCACTGCGGCGGTTTCTCGTGCGGGGAGACCCAGCACACCCGAATCGCCTCAGCTTCGTAGCGCTCGGTGCGGGCGCGGATGTCGTCCAAGGTGATCGGGGACAGCTGCGCCTCCCAGGCCATGCGCTGGGAGCCGTCTGTGGAGGTGGCCATGACGTCCGCGCGCCATGAGCCGTCCTGGGCTGGCACCTCCAGCTCGGCGAACCATCCGGCCTCCCGGATCGCGGCTGCCATCTCCAGCTTGAGCATGTGATGTTCCCACGACTCGTTCGTCAGGCTGCACGACGGCGGTCGTCCGGGATCGTGGCAGAAGAACCGCACGCCATAGGGCGAGACCTTGGCGTGCAGGGCCCATTCACATTCGGGGCAGGTGAGCGGTATGCGGGGGCGGGCCTTGTGGACCTGGGACCAGTCCAGGTTGTGCCCGAGGTCAGGGAGGGTGGCGTTGAGGCGGCCGAGGTCAGCGTGCAGCGCGGTGAAGGGCATGAATCGCGCCTCCTGGCGATCCGGCGTATTCGACAGGACATCAGATAGCAGGCGGCACTGACAGTCGTGTTCCGGACGACCCTCTCCCCAGGCCCCTATACGAACCGCGCAGCCCGCCACTTCCCCGGAGAGCCCGGGAAGGTCCCTGTGCGCCCCCAGCGCGCCGATCGTCCTCAATCCCGCGAGCGGCCGTCAGGCGGCTAGCCCGGCCTTGCGGAGCACACCGTCTACCTGTACCCGACGCCCAACTGCGCGGCACCAAGGTCACGGCGTCGGCGTGGTCATCGGCGCCCTCGTCCGCCTCGCGGAAGTCGGCCAGCAGCCCGTACGCCGTCGCCGTCACCTGCTGGTAGCGGTCCCGCAGCGCCGCACTGTCCAATACGTCCGCCTCGCCGTCCTCGACACGCTGGATCTCCTGGTCGATCTCATGCCGATGCCGTGTGAGTTCGGCCAGCCGCGCCTATCCAGGACGGCTCCGACGCCGTGATCACACCTGACATCGCAAGAATTTTCCGGGGTGTACCGGGTTGCCGGACGACTCCTCAGCAGATGGAGTCCTTCCAGAAGGCGACGGTAGCTGCGGGTTCCAGGGGCGTCCTCGTCGACCTCTCGGAACTCGTGATCGATGTAGTCGGCCAAGTCGTGGCCGTAGCAGATGATGTCGCTGCCCCACATCGAACCCGGCCAGATCAACCGTCTTTTCGGCGGTCACGGCGCGTACTTCGACGGCCCGGATGGCCACATCATGGAGATCACGACTCGACCCTACGTCCGCCCATAGCAGCCGCCGCGCGGTGGTGCGATGGGTGTGAATGGTCCATGGCTAACTCAAATGATGGGGAACGGTCCGCGCCAGGTGAAGGGTGACTGGGAGTCACGGAAGAGGTGGGCCAGCCGTGGGCCGATGCGGGCGACGACTTCCAGGTTCCCTGGGTCTCCGAAGTTGCTCTGGATCATGGTGACTGCATCGACTGTGCCCAGTCCGGTGCCGACCGGGAAGGGGCCGTCCCAGGGCATTGCGGGGTTGTCGTTGTCGCGGACGAAATGGCGCAGGCCACCGCCGGCCACGGGGGTCACGAGTTCGAAGTTCCCCTTGTCACCGAACTTGCTTTGGATGAGGACGGGGTTACCGCTGACCCCTCCCGGGACGAGGGGGAACGGGAAGAACGGTCCGCGCCAGGTGAAGGGTGACTGGGAGTCACGGAAGAGGTGGGCCAGCCGTGGGCCGATGCGGGCGACGACTTCCAGGTTCCCTGGGTCTCCGAAGTTGCTCTGGATCATGGTGACTGCATCGACTGTGCCCAGTCCGGTGCCGACCGGGAAGGGGCCGTCCCAGGGCATTGCGGGGTTGTCGTTGTCGCGGACGAAATGGCGCAGGCCACCGCCGGCCACGGGGGTCACGAGTTCGAAGTTCCCCTTGTCACCGAACTTGCTTTGGATGAGGACGGGGTTACCGCTGACCCCTCCCGGGACGAGGGGGAACGGGAAGAACGGTCCGCGCCAGGTGAAGGGTGGCTGGGAGTCACGGAAGAGGTGGGCCAGCCGTGGGCCGTCGCGGGTGACGACGCGAGCGACGACCTCCAGGTTCCCCGGGTCTTCTCCGAAGCTGCTCTGGATCATGGTGACTGCATCGACTCTGCCCAGCTCGGCGCCGAAACGGAAGGGGCCGTCCCAAGGCATTGCGGGGTTGTCGTTGTCGCGGACGAAATGAACCAGTCCTCCCTCAGCTCTGGGTGTTACGCGTTCGAAATTCCCCTCGTCGCCGAACGCACCCTGAATGAGGACCGGATTTCCACTGTAGCCGACAGCCATGTGAACGAAGACGCCTTCCGAGGGAACAGCCTGGCCGTCAGCCTCGGCCACGATGAACAAGAGGTACGAGCCGGGGGGAGCGATATTGCCGTGGGGAGGAGAATTGGCCTCGATCCGGTCACCGACACGAGTGAAACGCAGACGGACGTAACGCTGGTCGGAGTTGAAGGCGTGTGTCACCGAGCCTGCGCGGATTAGCGCCACCGTGTGGATTCGGCCGGCGTCCGGCGTGTCGATCAGGAAGTCTTTGTCATACCCGATGATCGAGGGAGCGGAAGATATCTTGGGGCGATCGCTGCTCTTGATATACGGCGGTTCGTAGATCTCGATCCGAGTCTCCCGATTATCCACTGCAACGCCTTCGTCTTTTGGCAGATCCCCTGGATGATCGGCCTGGTTGTGATAGCTCCAGTTACCCCCGTCATTGCTGCCGGCTGTGAACACCCTGCCGTCGGGCATCAGGAGTGCGACCGAGTGGTATCCCCGCGGTACTTTGGCTGTGCCGGTATCCGGCAACGTCATCCACGGCCCCCGCCTCCCCTTGGGCACGTCAGGCTTCTCGTCAGGCTTCCTTTCAAAAGCTGGGTCGTAGAGCTCGGTTTCCACCATCGCGCGAGGGGCTCGAAGGGGTCGTGGATCATCCTCCGAGTCGAAGCCGCCGCACACCATGATCTCTCCTGTGGGAAGGATGACGGCGTTGCCGTCTTCGCGCCGACGGGAGCGGCTGCCTGCGATGGGTTGACGCTCCGATGTCAGCTCCCACTTGACCGGTTTGGCATGCGGTCTGATGATGAACGGCTGTTCGCCACCGCATACGAGAATCTGCGGCTCGTAGTCCGGCGGATGCAGTGGAAGCAGGACGGAAGTCGTTTTTATGCCGCCATAGAGCGCCTCGGGGGGTTCCGAAGTGATATCCCTCCATCCCGTCGTTCGACTCCAGATGTGGCATCTATCTCCGATGGGTGTCGCGCAGAAGACCTCGCCGTTATTAAGGACATGGAGCCGCGGATAGGAAATCTCAGCCGCCAGGTCGGGGATCAAGCCCAGTACGTTCCAGCTTCCAGAGAAAATCTCGACATCGCGATTAACGTGAACGTTCCCCACAGTGACCGTGCTGGGGTGTCCACACAGCGCCAGGCAGTCGCCATCTCCCAAGGTCACCAGGGTTGGATACCACCGGCCGTCCCGCATGTCGGCAGCCCTTTTCCACGGGCTCGCACCGAGCGGCGCCTCCGGGTCGAAGATCCACGTGTAACGCAAGCCCGTGAAGTGCCCCTTCGAGTGGTGCTCTCCGGGGTCGGGGTCCTCTTTGTGGCCCTTCGACCACGATTCGGTTCCGCCGGCGACCAGCAGGCGACCATCCGGCAAGAACGCATGGCCGCAGCAGAACAAGTCCGGTGCAGGGGCGCCAGGTGGTACCTCGGGAGACGCCAGGATCCGGACAGCGCCGCTGCGGCAATCGTAGATCCGCGTGCTATCGATGTGTTTGCGGTCCGTCCGGCCGAGGAAATGGCGGCCGGGGTCGTGCTCATCGCCGCTGAAGAACACGATCTGATTTGTGTGGAGCAGCGCGGCGTGCACCGCGAGCTTTCCGGATTCGTCTGTGCGCGGGTTCCAACTCATGAGGTGTGAGAGTCGGAACGGACCGCGAGCTTCGATGCCGTCCACCGTGAGGCTGCCGCCTGAGGTGAATTCGAAGACAACGTGGCTGACGTTCGTGAAGTCCTGCCCCCCTGGCCCAGCGAAGTCGACGAATCGGAACTCGCTCAGTCCCGCACTGGCTCGCGCGCTGGCGGACGAGGCGCCAGCCGCAGTGACAACGGTGACCTTGACGTCTACGCCACCGTCACCCGCGTGGGAGATCGTGGTCCTGAGCCGGTCAGCACCACCGTCATGCAGGTTCACACCGAGAGGGGCCGGAGTGCCATCGGCCCTGAGCCCGTAACTGACCTGGAGGTGGGCCCGTTGGTCGACACCGAGCGCCAGCCGGAGACGGTCCGCGCCGCCCACCTCCAGGAGTGCTGGCGCTCCCTGGGGGGACGCAAGGTTGGTCACGCTCGTTGCCCGCTCGCCGCCGAGCATCGTCCCGGTTTGGCTGCGGGTGGTGGTGGCTGACAAGGGCACGGAAAAGTTGTCCCCGCCGGTGGTGAAGTCGTCGAGCAACCTGTTGTGGAGCAGGTTGCGCTGGGCTGTGAGTCCACTGGGGGTGACCGATATCTTGCCGTCGAGGTCCAAGGTGAGTGTGAAAGAGGTGCCTGTTCCGTCAGTGGGCAGGAACTTGTGAATCTGGGCCGGGATAAGGGTCAGTTCATGTGTCGAGGTACGTGAGAGGACGTCCGCGTTTCCGAGCAGGAACGGGGTGAGGTCGTGGGAGAGGGCGCGTCCGTCGATCGTGATCCGGTAGCCATGGATGGTCAGGGTCCGCCCGGAGGCTTCAGCGAAGCCGGCGAAGCGGGGCTCGACCGACACCTGACCATCCGTGCTGAGGACAAACGTGAAGTCAGCGAACACTCCCGCCAGGGCGACCCCGAATGCCGCGGGCATCAGGGTCAGCTCGTGTGTCGAAGTGCGCGACAGAACGTCCCCATTTCCGAGCAAGAACGGGGTGAGGTCGTGGGAAAGGGCACGTCCGTCGATCGTGATCCGGTAACCATGGACGGTCAGGGTCCGCCCAGAGGCTTCAGCGAAGCCGGCGAAGCGGGGCTCGACCGACACCTGACCATCCGTGCTGAGGACAAACGTGAAGTCAGCGAACACTCCCGCCAGGGC
>NZ_JBFAIP010000030.1:0-1803 GCF_040654775.1 Streptomyces sp. NPDC050636 | reverse complement strand
CCCAGAGGCTTCAGCGAAGCCGGCGAAGCGGGGCTCGACCGACACCTGACCATCCGTGCTGAGGACAAACGTGAAGTCAGCGAACACTCCCGCCAACGCCAGCAGATAGGTTCCGGGGGTCAGTGTCAGATCGTGGGTGGAGGTGCGTGAGAGCACATCCGAGTTGCCCATCAGGAACGGGCTGAGGTCGTGAGACAGGGCACGCCCGTCGATGGTGATGGCGAAGCCTCGCACGATGAGGGTGTCGGTTCCCCGGCCGCTCAGGAAGGCGTCATTCGCGGGGTCGTACGTGACGAGCCCATCTTCAGTGACATCAAAGTTGACGGTGCCCAGCGCCCCGCCCGTTGGCTGGAAGGCATATGTTCCGGCGGCAAGTGAGAAGGAGGTGGCTGTCGTTCCGTCTACCGGGGTCGCGGTTTGCCCTGGTATGAGGAACTGCTTGCTCGACAGGCTGCTGGCGTCAATGCGAATGTTCGGCATTCCTGATCCGCCTTCCACGGCGCGACTTTCGCATGTCGCATCCAGCGCGGCGGGCCTGGAACGCCGCGATCGACCGGGCGGCTGACGATGCCTCTGCGGTTTTGACGACCACTCCGGAAGCCAGGCCACAGTGTGCGGCCCCGGCCTCGCCGGCCTCGGGGCCATGCGGATTGCCGCCCCTACCTTCACCTTGCTCCCGGAGCACTGATGCTGCATCTCGGGGCCTACCTGTTGGTAAGAGGCTTCGTGTTGGAAGGCACCCGGCGAAGCGCGCATCTGCAACTGGATGGCTGGCACGACATGCACCTCCACGCCCGCCTTGAGGGCGGCGCGTGAGCTGTCATCCGGCGAAGGCAATCGTGCAGGCGGGCGATGCCAAGCATCGCGTGGTGCACCCCGTACACACGCGAAGAACTGGCCGCGGTGACCCGGGTCGCCCATGCGCACGGCACGCCGGTCACCGCGCATGCGCACGGCCGGCAGGGGATGGCTGATGCCGTCGCAGCCGGCGTCGACGGCCTCGAGCATGCCTCCTTCTTCACCGAGGACGGTGTCGAGCCCGACTGGAAGACCGTTGGGGCCGTGGTGGAGGCAGGCATCTTCATCGGCGCCACCGAAGCATGGCAGCGCAGTGCGAATTTCGCACGGATGCACCGCGAAGGAGCGCGGCTGGTCTGCTGTTCCGATGCCGGTGCCGGTCCCCGTAAGCCCCACGGTGTGCTCCCGTACGGGATCATCCACTTCGGCTCTCTCGGCCTCCCCAGCACTAAAGCCTTGGCTTCGGCCACCTCCCTTGCCGCACAGGCATGCGGGCTGGCCGATCGCAAAGGAAGAATCGCCGTCGGCTACGACGCCGACCTCATCGCGGTACCCGGCAATCCGCTGCAGCATCTGGAGATGATGCTCGACATCCGCGCCGTGATCCGAGCTGGAAGGATAATCAAGGGCTGATCCCGCTCACCTGCAACGAGATCCAGCGCTGTTCACGATGCTCGTCGCCCAGTGCGTGCCTGACGTGGCCCACCGGCTCGATCGGTCCGCCTGGCGGCGCTGCCACCACGCCTGCGCCCAGGCCAGCCGTACCGGCGACAAGCCGCGAATCAGACATGAAGATCACGGTTTACGGCTGGAGTAAATACTCCAGCCGTAAGAGCGCCCGGCAGTAGGTGTCCGCTGGATGGCCCAGCGGACACCTACTGCCGAGCGCTCTAACTGATCGTTTCAGAAAGAGGTTCGAAGCCGTCTCAAGCAGATGATGCTGCAGGCGAGTTGGAGCAGACCGAGGTGGAGGTCAGCGCGTATCTCGTAGCGGATCCGGAGGCG
>NZ_JBFAIP010000029.1:0-88288 GCF_040654775.1 Streptomyces sp. NPDC050636 | reverse complement strand
CGACTGGCTGCACTGGTACAACTACCACCGACCCCACACCGGCATCCACGGCCTCACGCCAGCCAGCCGCGTCACCAACCTGTCCGGACAACACACCTAGAGCCTGGTCCACAAGCAGCAGACGCTCGTTCAGGCTCAGGGCGCCCGCCCCCTGCAGGAACGTCCTGAGTTCCACCGCGGCAGCCAGGTGCTCACGGACCGGTTCGGCCGCTTCCGTAATGAACGCGGGAACGGAGTCGGCGGGATCGCGGCTCATGTTGCCTCCGCGGTAGGTGCCCGGCCTGGAATCGGCCCGCTCCCAGTGTTCGACCGACGACTCGCCAGGCGACGGAGCCCACGCAGTGGTTCACTCGCCCGGCCCCCGAAGCATCGTCAGGAGTGCGCCGAGGTCCTCCTGTCCCGCGATGTCGCGAAACCCGCTTGTCAGTGGCCTGGACCGGCCGAGTGCCATGGGGTGTCCGGCCGGGTGGGGCGTGCGTCGGCGGTCAGCCGCAGCGCGTACACGGCCTGGCTGGGGTCAGGGACGGGGCCTAGGTAGCTGTGGCCGGTCATGTGGCACCAGGCGGCCAGGTCGAGCGGGGTGGCCGGGTCGGTAGCGATGATGTACACGACCGTGCGCGGAGCGGCGTCGGCGATGTGAGCGCGCAGCCGCAGCAGGAGGACGACGCACAGCAGGCCGGTGCCGTCGACGGTGATATGAGCCGCGGGTATCGGTGCGGAGGTCATCGGGGCAGGCTCTGGGTGACGCGCCACAGGCGGCGGGGGAGCTCGCCCTCCTCGAAGGCGTGCACCTCTTCCAGGGTCCATCCGTCGGCGAGGGCGTCGACCAGGTCGCGGGGGAAGAAGTGCACGGCGAAGCCGCCGTGTTCGAAGATGTCGTCGCCGCGGGCGGTACCGGTCCCGCAGTGGGGGTCGCCGGTGTGCCGCACGGTGTAGACGAACACCCCGCCGGGCCGCAGGACGCGGCGGACCTCGCCGACCAAGCCGTGGATCTCCGTGGTCGACAGAGCCATACACAGCAGCATGTGCGCGAAGACCGCGTCGACGGACGCGTCCTCCAGCGGAAGCGGGTCACGGACGTCGTGCACCGTCGTGGTCACCCGCTCGCTGACGCCCTGCTCGCGGGCGGCCTCGCGAAGTTGCTCCAGGCCTGTGGTGCTGAAGTCGGCGGCCTGGATGGCGAAGCCCTTACGGGCGAAGTACAGAGTGTCGCGGCCGTGGCCGGCCCCCAGTTCCAGTACGTCCGCCGATCCGGCCGCCCGGAACGCCTCGGCGGCATGGACGGCAGGTGCTGAGGGCTGCTCCCCGTACATGCCGGGGTGGGCGGTGTAGGTGTCCTGCCAGTGCCGCCGCTGCGCGTCCGCCAGCTCCCGCTCGCTGTCCATCACGTTGCCACAGCTCTCCTCACGGTCCTGCCGACCGTCCCGCCAGGTATTCGCAAGCCTAGGGCGTGTCCGATGGGTCGCCTATCGCAGCACCTGCGGGCACCCGCCCTCATGGGTGTCGAGGACGAGCTGAACGAGAAGGCCAAGCAGAAGATGCAGGGTAGGCGGGGCGAGGCATCCCACTGCGGTCAGAGTGAACAGGGCCCTATCAAAGAGCGCGCCTACCAGGCACAGCAGCAGAGGATCCTCGACGACATCCAAGGCGAGTTGGGGCGACTGCCGCTGATCGCACCCTCCGTACCAGTTGAGGCCCCGAACCGCTGATTCGGGGCCTCAACCCATTGACCTGTATGGGTCGACTTCCAGTGGTCTTACGGTTCTTGCTGCCTGAGGCGGACGCCGGCAGCAAGAACCGCAGCTGGTCTATCCCAGAGTTACCTCGGCGTACTGGTAGGAGGTCTGGCCGTTCTCGTCCCCGCTATGCTGCCGGCCGGCCATGACTTCCCCCTCGCCTGCCTTCGAGTAGCTGGAACTCTCCCTCTGGCCTGGGGTCCATCGGTATGAGGTCAGTTTCACGTCTCGACCCTGCCAGGTCAGCGAGGCCGTCGCGTACCGCGTCTGGCCGTTCTCGTCGCCGGAATGGACCCGGCCGACCAGGGCCTCATCGGCCGGAGCTGCGAAGAACGAGTTGCTCTCCCTTTGGGAATCGCTCCAGGTCGGCGCGCTCACCTGGACGATTTCCCCGGAGATGAAGATTAAGCCGCAGTAGTACGTGGTGTTGCCGTTCTCGTCCCCGTAGTGCGCCCGGCCCAGCAGGACCTGATACTGCGGGCAGGCGACGGGGACTCCGGCCGATTCCTTCACCGTGGTGCTGTAGCCATCGACGATGACGACATCAGCCGCCTGAGCGGCGCTCGCTTCGGTTGCCGCGAGGTTGGGCAGCAGCGCGAGGGACAGCGCGGCAGCCATCAGCCCGAGCCGGCGCAGAGCGGCGAATGGTGTTCGCATACAGCAGACCCTCCCCATTCAACTCCCCACCGTGAGGAGATGATTACACGCAGTAAGATGTCCGTGGTGTCCCCCTCCCAAACGCTGACATTTCTCGGCCCTTAGAGAGCACAGCGCACAGGCAGCAGGAACCTCGCCGGCCCTGGCCGGGACGACGGCGTCACGGGGGACTCACCGGGCACCGCTTAGGCGCGTGGGCTCACCACCCACCCCATCTGCGAAGGTGTTGACGATCACCGCGTGCGGCAGCTGAGGCGATCGGTGGCGCCGCCTTCCGGACGTCTTCGCTGGTGCTCCACCGGCCCAGCGAGAGCCGCAGGGCGCCCAGCGCCTGCTGCTGTAGCTGTGGCTGGGGGGCGGTCCGATGTGAACCCGCCCTGGTGACCAGGTTCTTGGGACCAGGCTCTTGGGACCAGGCCGTGTCGTTCGGGTCAGGCCGTTTCCTGGGCGTGATCCGAGACGGACGGCCGAGAGTCGGAGTGCACGGGGGAACTTCTCCGGGGAGCAGGGCGTCTGGTCAGTTGAGAAAGTGATCACTGGGCGTACGGGGGTAACGGGTATGGCGATCACACTGGCCGAGGAGATCATGCTGCTGTCCCTGGACGACGAGTCCGGATCGGCGAAGCAGCGTCAAGCGGCCGGCTGGGCGGTGTCAGGGGGGATCCTGCTCGAACTGGTCCTGGCCGGGCGGGTTTCAGTTGCGGGTAAATACCTCGAACTGGCAGACACCACTCCGACCGGGGATCAGCTGCTCGACAGCCGGACGGCACTGATCGAGACCTGGCTGCGGGGTCGCAGCAAGCGCCGGGTGACGGAGTGGCTGACGAAGGACCAACCCAAAGCCGTCGCAGCGGCGCTTGAGAGCCTGTGCAAGCGCGGGGTGGTCGCGGAGGAGAAGCACAAGGCACTCGGCGTGTTCCCGATACGCCGCTACCCCGAGGCAGATGGCGCGGTCGAGGGCGAACTGCGGGACCGGCTCCGGGCCGTGGTGCTGGACGGCGCCGAGCCGGACGCGCGGACAGCGGGCCTCATCGCGCTGATCCACTCCGCCAAGCTGCACCGTCTTGCCTTCCCCGACAGCCAGCGCAAGCAGGTTGCGGCGCGGATGGCGGAGGTCGCCACAGGGCAATGGGCGGCCGAGAGCGTCCGCGCTGCCATCCGCGACATGCAGGCGGCGATGGTCGCGGTCACCATGGTCACCTTCACCGCGGCCGGCAGCTAGGTCGCCAGGTCGGTCCCTCTCCTCCCATCAGGTCCACTGCCGGGCCATGTGCATACACATCTCGCTGCGCCCCATCAGACAGGCTCTAACCACCGAGGAGCCCCACCATGCCAAGGTGGGGCTCCTCGCGTGCTGCTCACGAGCAGGCCGAACGACTCGGCGGCGGGAGTCACAGCGCGCGCAGGACGCTCCAGGTCTGTGGCCCGACGATGCCGTCTACTTCTAGACCGTTCACGTCCTGGAAGTGGACGACCCAGCTTTCGGTGCGGGGGCCAAAGCCCCCGTCGACGGCGAGGGCCTCACCACCGGCCCAGTGGTTGATGAGGCACTGGACTTCCCGGACCCGGTCGCCGGTATCGACTCGCCTCGTCGTCGCGTTGCCGTCGTAGTAGCCGCAGTACGCGTCCGCGCCTGCCACAGGAGCGGATGTTGGTGTGGTGGCTGGAGTGGCGGAGGCAGTGACGGCGGGGGCCAGTGCCAAAAGCAGCCCGCTCAAAGCGGCGGCTGCGGCCAGAGTGGTGCGCAGACGTGTGCGCATGTGGAGATCCCTTCCCCCTCGGTCCTTTGTGGATCTCCCGGAAGGGACATCCACAAAGAACCTGGCATCCGGAGCTGATCACCATGCGGCTGTGGCCGCTTTGCGCACCCTGTGGGTGACATCGCGTTGCTACGTGCGAAGACGGCCGCGATCTGTCACGGAGTGCGGGGGGGGGGAGACTGCCGTGCCACGGCGAGGGGAGCAACGTGGCTGAAGAGACGTACCGCACGGAGCCACCAGAGATGTTCGCCCGGGAATGGGCTGCTACCAGGGCCTGCCTGATGGGTCAGGATCGAGCACCCACCCCCTTCCACGCCGCCGCCATCCGCTCCGCCATCGTGGCCTGGCCCCACAGCTCGGCCGGGTCGTCGGGCATGGCGGCGTCGTAGAGCTCCAGGCGGGCGACCTCCGGTATGCGACGGAGCATGTCGCGGGCGGTCTTGGCCTCCGTCAGCTTCAGGCCCAGGGCCTTGCGGGTCTCCGGGGGCAGGAAATTGTGCCCGTGGTCTGTGATGTGCGGCAGACCCGCCATGAGCAGGGCCGCCGCGGCGCGGTCGAGGTCGGTGGCTTCGGCGAGCCGGGCGGCCGCGGCGGGGTCGAAGGAGACCGGTCCGCTGCGCTCCAGTTCGTCCACCAGCCGGTGCAGCCGCTCGGGCGTGGCCCAGCCTTCGGGCACGGATCGGATGTCGAGGAGACCTGCGGGGCAGGGTACGGTCCCCCGTTGGAGAAACGCCGCGATGTTCCAGGTGGCATCGGAATGGGACCGGCCCCAGTCGCCATGAAGCATGGTGATGTCCAACGGCATCAGTGTGCCGTTCTCGTCGGACAGTGCGGCCCGCTGCTCGCTGTCCAACAGGCCTCGCTGCAGGCCAGGTTCGGCCAGCGGCGAGAGGGCCCAGTACCTCAGCAGCCGAGCCAGCGCCCGGCGGTGCGCGGCACTGGTGACGGCGCTGACCGCACGGACCGCGAGGCCCCCGATCCGTCCGGGAAGCTCGGTCCAGTCGAATGCGCTGTCATTGTCCAGCCAGCGTTCCATCGCGGTCTCTGCGTCGATCGTGCCGGCGAAGAACGCCGAGGTGAGCTCGATCTGCGTCGCCGTGCCGCGGTAACCGCTGTTGTATTTGCTGACCAGCCCCTCCAGTGCCCCGCCCAGGTCCTCCTCCGACACCTTGATCCGTGCCCGGCGAGGCCGCTCCAGCCGGGTCAGGATCCGGTCCCGGTGAGAAATCATCTCGGTGGTCGCCTGGACGCACCCGACGACGCCCCGTACGAGCAGCGGATGGCCGACCTCGGGCAGCAGCTTTCCGACGGCGGTCCGCAGTGCCTCCTCGGAGGTGGCCGCGGCCTTCAGCAGGCGCCGCACGGTGTCCTCGGTGATCTGCCGCAGGGCCCGTGATCCGGCGGCGTCGCGCGGCGTGAGGAAGTGCCAGAAGGCGGGCGGCGGTATGAGCCGCGTCCCGGCGGCCACCGGGTCGGGTTCGTTGTCGGCCCAGCCGTCGTTCTTCAGTTCGGCCTGCCAGTAGAGCTCACCCGTTTCGGCGTCGCGGGCGAGCACCGGGTTGTAACGGCCGACACCGCCGCTGAGCACCAGCCGCTTCTCGGCACCCGGTACATCGAGCAGACCCCAAATGGCGGTGATTCCGGCCCCGTCGAGCGCGCCGTGGACGCCGTCGATGCGGTGATAGCGGACCTGCCCGGTCGCCCTGTCCTCGGCGACCCGCAGGCCCACATGCGTGCCATCGCTGCCCAGCGGTGACCCCTTGACGCCGTACGGCAGCGGCGCCAGGGACGAGGACGCGAAGTCCCATCGCTCGTCCTTGCCGAGCAGGGACGGGTCGAAGAACTCCGGCAGACCGGCTTCGGCGAGCTCGCCGGTCGCCAGGTCGACGCGGTGCACCTGCGATTCCCGACCGTCCCTGGTGTGCCACCAGAAGTCCCGGCCGTCATGGAACATATGGCCGTTCGGGCCGACCCGCTCCTCGCGGGGGCCGAGGACCCGGTGGCCCATGAATCGCCGACCGCTCGGCGCCATGAACGTGTATCCGGGCCGAGCCGCTTCGTAGTAGAGCGACTCCCATATCCCGGGCCGTACGTCGAAGATCTCGTCCGGTGCGTTCGACCAGTAGTGCCGCTGCCTGCCGTTGACGTAGTGGAGGACGAGGAACTGTCCGTCGGAGAAGTAGACCTCGGGTGTGTAGTGGAATTGGGCGGCTTCGCTCGGCACCCGCAGCCGGTGTTCCGCGATGCGGCCGCCGGGCCCTATCGCGATGGCCTTCTTGCGGTCGTGGACGGTCAGGACGGGCCAGCTCGCCCGGCACCAGAAATTTTTGCCCGTGAGCTCGGCGGCGGCCTCGTCCAGGGCGGCCCAGCCCAGTTCGTCCAGGATGCCCGCGCGCAGCGTACGGGTCAGCGGCGTCACCAGGTCGAGCCCCGCGATCCGGGCGGGCAGGTCGGGCGTCTCTTTCAGCATGTCCGCACGGACGTTGTCCTCCATCCAGCGGAGCGCGAGGGTCGCGTCCGCCAGGCCGCCCGACCGTGCGTGCCGGACCTCGGTGTCGACGATCTCGCGCAGGACGGGCCGGAGGGCCTTCTTCCCCCACAGCCCGCGGAACTCGCCCCCTTCATGAGGAACGGACCGGACCAGCACCGGCCCGAACCGTTCGTCATCGATCAGCGCCTGCAGATCGACATGAGCAGGCCCCTGCCAGTTCCTCAACGACGCGGCCGGGCCGGGGTCCGCCACCGGGATGCCCACGTCCAGGCAGCGGACCAGCGCGACGGCGTCGATGCTGCAGTAATCCTCGGGTGCGCCAGGGCCGAACCGTATCGGCGTCCCCGCTTCCCGGATACGGTCCGCCAGCAGGTGCGCCAGCCGCAGCAACTCCTCGGGAACTGAAGGGGACGAGGCCCCGCCGTACCGGCCGAGCATCGCGGACAGCCACTCCCCGGCATCGCCGGCGAGCTCGTCGAGCGCCCCGGTCTCATCGAGCAGACCGCACCACCAGGTGTCCATCTCCGAGGGCGGCACCTCGGTCAGCCGCCACAGCAGCCGCTTCTTCAGCGCTACGGAGGCGGCGACCGCGGGCACCAGCAGCTTGCGCTGCGCCGTCCAGAAACCGTCCGCCGCCCGCCACAGAGCCGGCGTACCGACCAGGCTCTCCAGCAGCAGCCGGTGCTCGGTGACGACATCCAGCCCCGCAGCCTTGGCGAGCTTGCCGATCTGTTTGAGCATCTCGGGCCACGGCGCGAGACCGCCCGTCGTCCGCCGTACGGCCAGCTCCCGCAGCTCGCGGTACGCCTCTACCGGGTCGGGCCCTTGGGACAGCTCACCGACGTACACCTTGATGTCCTTGGCCGACAGGGCTCCGGCCAGCGCGAACTCCAGGAACACCGCGCGCCGCCGGGCCGGATCGATGCCCATGGTGGCGTGCCGGTCGGCAGCCCGCGCCCTGCCGAACATCATCGCGCCCTGTTTGTCCCGCCCGGCAGCGATGAACATCCGGCCGACCTCTTCCCAGAACACCGGCAGGTGGTCATCGGGAAGCGTCACCGCGATCCGCTGGAACTCCTCCAACGCGGGTCCCGGCCGCGGGCCGACCAGCCGCCCGGCCCGCGCCATCTCGACGCCCGCGGACAGCGCGACCTCGGCGTGCGCGAGGTCATGGACCATCGCCCACACCGGATAGCGGAGTGGGTCGGGGCGGTTCCCGGCAGCCACCGGTTCCCCGGCGTCCGGCGCGGTATACCCGACGTCGGCCAGGAGCCGGTCTTCGACGGGCGCGACGGTCCGCCCCGTCAGCCGGACCATGGGCCGCGCGCCCAGCAACGGATGGCCGTACCGGCGGGCGGAGATCTCCTCCCCGCCCGCCGTCCCGGCCGGCGCCAGCCCCGCCGTCAGCGTCGACGCCATATGGGTAGCCGCCGTCGCGGCGTACGCGTTGATGCTCGTATACACGTCATGCGTCATCGGTCTTCGGACCCCCGTGGATCGGTTCCGCCGTAAATCAGTTCCGCCATCCGCCGGCCTTCGGACCAGGCCACCGGCCCCACCTCGCCGAGCGGGACCGGCCGTTCCGCTTCATCGACCCACACGAGCCGCCCAGCCTCTCCGGACGATCCGGACTCGTCGCTCCCCAGCCAGCAGCGCGCCTCCACCGTGACGCCACGCTCGGTCATCCCCAGGACGGCGAATCCGCCCCGCACGTCAAAGCCGTTCTGAACGGCACGCAGCCGGGCGGAGCCGAACTTCTCGGCGTACTCGTCCCCGTACGCGTCGATGCCGGTGGACTCGGGATCACTTCCCTCCCGCCGCCGATCAACCCGACGGCTCAACTGCTCGACCCCCTGGGCGGCTTCATGCTCCTCCAGAAGCCGCCGCCACCGCCCGAGATCGTCCAGCAGGACGGGGTGCACCAGCGTCACGGGCGACCCGATCGGCGGCCCGTACAGCGTGCCGTCCGCCTCCCGTATCCGCATGCGCCCGTCCTCGGACACCTTCTCCAACAGCCCGACCCGCCTATCGACATACACCACCAGATGCTGCAAGCGGGTCCGCCAGCTGGGATCCGGCCACACACGTGCGAGGAGTTGGGCGGGGATCGGCATCCCGCCCAGCAACCACGACTCCACGGTGGCCCGGCACTCCTTCTCGTGCCGAGCCAACTGCTCCTGCAGCGCTGCGAACCGCTCGCCGACCGGACTGCTCCGTACGGCACTGGGGATGGACTTCAAGACCTGGCCATCGGTCTTGCGGCATCTCAGGTTCGTCCCGTCCAATGCCAGCTCATGGCCGCGAATCGCGGGCACCCACGCGAGTGGAGTCGTCATGCCGTCGACTATGACAGCACCCACTGACAATCGACCGGGACGCCCGATGCCGGGTCAACTCGGAGGCCGGCTAAGCGGCGTTCGCAAGCTGGGCGATGACGCCCGGCGAGGGCGTCGGATATACAGACGGACGACCGGCTTCGGCCTGTTGCTCGTCTGGTGATCCGCCGCTACCGGTGCCGTGGCGCGGCCACCGCCGGCTCCGGTTCGGCGAGGCGGTCACCCGGCAGCAAGTCCGGGGCCTCGGCCGTGCGCTCGCAGCTCTCCAGCAGCCACTCCAGCGTCTCGGTCAAGGCCCCACCCCTTCGGGCCACAACTGTGCGCTCAGCCGACGGCGGCGCCGAACCACTTCGGGAGTTGGCCGAGCAGATCCCGCTGATCGTCACCGACCCATGCGACGTGGCCGTCCGGCCGCAACAGCACCGCGGGTACGTCCAGTTGCTCGCTGACGTCGACGACGTGGTCGACGCGATCCGCCCAGCCCGCCACCGAGAGCCGGCCGGTCTGGTCGAGCAGCATGCCGCGGCCGCCGTGCATCAGCTCGTAGAGGCGACCCTGCTTCAGCTCCACGTCCCGCATCCGCCGGCCGAGCAGTTCGTGGCCCTCGCCGAAGTCGTAGTGGACCCCGACCGCGGTGATCATCTCGGTCATGTACCGGTTCACCTCCTCGAAGTCCATCAGCTTCGAGAACAGCTCCCGCAGCGCGGTCGCACCCGGATCGGTCCCCAGCAGCGTGATCTGCGCACGGGTGTTGTCCAGCACGCGGGCGCCCACCGGGTGCCGTTCGGTGTGGTAGCTGTCCAACAGCCCCTCCGGTGCCCAGCCGTTGACCGCGGCGGCCAGCTTCCAGCCGAGGTTGAACGCGTCCTGCACGCCGAGGTTGAGCCCCTGCCCGCCGGTCGGCGGGTGGATGTGCGCCGCGTCGCCGGCCAGGAACGCCCGGCCGACCCGGTAGCGCTCGGCCTGCCGGGTGGCGTCCCCGAACCGGGACAGCCAGCGCGGCGAGTGCACGCCGAAGTCGGTGCCCGCGACGGCCTGCAGCTGGTTCTTGAAGTCGTCGAGGGTCGGCTCGGTCGCACGGTCCTCGGCCACACCATCGGCTGGCACGACGACGCGGCACACACCGCCCTCGCTGGGCGGGGTGACGCCGAACCGCAGTTGGGTCTTGCGGACTTCCTCGACGACGGCGGCAATCGTCGCCGGATCCTCGGTCACCTCCATTTCACCCAGCAGCGTCTCGACCTTGGCGGGCTCGCCGGGGAAACCGACGCCGAGCAGCTTGCGCACCACACTGCGGCCGCCGTCGCACCCGACTAGGTAGCGCGAGCGCAACTGCGTGCCTCCCCCGCCGGCTACGCCCTCATTGGCGGGGGTGCCCCCACTCGCCAGCTCGACGGTCACCCCGGGCCCGGCCCCGTCGTCGGACTGGCTCAGCCCGACCACTTCGCAGCCGCGCCGGATCTCGGTACCGAGTTCGAGCGCACGCTCGTTGAGCAGCCGCTCGGTGACCGGCTGCGGGGTGGCGACGCCGAACGGGTGCGCCGTGTCCAACCGGTCCGGCCACGGCTTCATGATGCCGCCGAAGAGACCGCCGACCTGGAACTTCTCACTGACCGCGAGGAACCGGTCAAGCAGGCCGCGCTGGTCCATCATCTCGACACTGCGCGCGTGCAGGCCCTGCCCGCGGGACTGCTCGGTCGGCTCGGCCATCTTCTCCAGCACGACCGTCTGCACACCATGCAGCCGCAACTCGCCGGCCAGCATCAAGCCGGTCGGTCCGCCGCCGACCACGATCACGTCGATCATGAAACCCCTCATTAACGTCCCCGCACGAGCCATATGTCGACAGCAACACATGCACTTCGTGAATCTCTTATCTCCGCAGGTTCTGGCCTGGGTCGATGATTCTGCGGTACGCCCCGGGTCTTGCCGCAAGCCCCCCGGTGCGCTATAAGTTGAGAGTGGCAAGGAGCGAGTGACCTCCTTGCCTTTGTCATTTCTCGTCCGCTGTGGACGGACAACCTCCTCGCGAAGCGGCGGCGCACCCCCCTGCGTGGACAGAACACCTACGCTTCACGGTCCTGGTGCCGGCGGTGCCGGCTACCACCGCCGACGCCGGTCTGCGGGTGGTGCGGTGGGCGGCTCCCTCGGCGCGTTGGCATGGGACCGGCTTCCCAGGAATCTTCCGCCGTTTCGTCGGAGTCGAAGACGTCCTCGCCGTAAAGGTCTTGCAGCCAGTTGGATTGGTAAATGGTGTCGAGATAGCGCTCGCCGAGGTCCGGGGCGATGGCCACTGCGGTGAGTTCACGCGCGTCATGGTCGGCCAGCCAACGCATCGCACCGCTGACGACCGTGCCGGTGGAGCCGCCGAACAGGAATCCGCGTCTGGCCAGACGACGGCAGGCACGGATGGTGTCCGTCTCCTCGACGCGTATGACCTCGTCCACGTAGGTCTCGTCGAGCAGCGGCGGACGCATGCTCATGCCGAGACCGGGAATCATGCGGCGGCCTGGCGCACCACCGAAGATCACCGAGCCGACGCTGTCCACTGCGACGATCCGCACCGGCCGGTGCCACTGACGGAAGTAGCGTGCGCAGCCCATCAGAGTCCCGGTGGTGCCGGCGCCGACGAACAGTACGTCCAGGCGCGGGAAGCCCTGCGCGATCTCCGGCGCCGTCTTGTGGTAATGCGCCTTCCAGTTGCCCGGATTGGTGTACTGACTGAGCCACACGTACCGGTCATCGGAATCGCACAGCGTGCGGACGTAGTCGATTCGCGCGCTCAGGAAGCCGCCGTTGGTGTCCAAGTCGGCGATGGTGTGCACGCGGCTGCCCAATGCCTCCATCAGTAGTCTGGTCGAGAGGTTGCAGCGGGAGTCCGTCACGCACAGGAACCGGTAGCCCTTGCTCGCCGCGATCATGCTCAATGCCACGCCGAGGTTGCCGGAGGAGGACTCGACGAGGATCGACTCCGGCTTGAGGACTCCGTCCCGCTCGGCGGTCTCCACCATCTCGTTCGCGGCCTTCAGCTTGATCGAGCCGGCGAAGTTGAAGCCCTCACACTTCAGGAACAGGGAGCGCCCGAAGATGGGCCGAAGGTCGACATAGAGCTGTCCTTCGTTGAAGGCATGGGCAGCGGATATGACGGGCATGACGGCCGCCTCCTCATCTGCAGCAGGACTTTCGGAACGTCCCTCCGGCCGTGGTGTGGATGTCACGCCTCCGGTTCCTGGTCGTGCACGGCGCCGACTCGGCCGGGTTCGGATGCCAGAGCTGAACGCGCTCTTGGACGGTCATCCGTATCGGCGCAGTTCATGGAAGAAGTCGTCGATGACATGTATCTCTCCGGAGCGGACCACCTCGTCGTAGACGTACTTGCCGACCGCGAGGTCGAGCACCCCGAGGCCGAAGGGCGAGAACACCACCGGCCGGTCCGCCGGCACCGTCACCCGGCCGGCCATCACGTCGTCCAACGTGCCCTGCAGGAAGTCCCGGTTGCCCGTGAGCTGCTCGGCCAGATGCGGCGAGGTGTTGGCCTTCAGACAGTGCTCGACGTCGTCGACGATGTTGGTCGAGGCGAGAACGATCTCCGGCGCGAGGTCGCGCAGCGACACGTGCACAACCACAGGGTTGTGCGAGAACCACGCAGGGTCGCTGACGTGCGGCTCACCGGCGACGGTGGCGAAGACCACCAAGTCGCTGAAGCGGATCAGCTCCTCGGCGCTGTCGTGCACCGTGATCCGGCCCGTGCTGCCCGACTGCTCCAGGTAGCAGCGGAACCCGGCCGCGCTTTCGGCGGACAGGTCGTGTACGCCGATCTCGTCGAACGACCAGCCGCTGCCGGCCAGGAACGTGTGGACGTAGCGGGCGATCAGGCCCGTCCCGAAGAACCCGACGTGCGCGGGCCGAGGCCGGTCCCGGCTGAGCCGGTCCGCGGCCAGCGCCGCCGATGCGGCCGTCCTGGTGGCGCTGATGATGGAACTCTCCAGGCAGGCGAACGGGTAGCCGGTGTCCTGGTCGTTGAGGATCAGCACGGCGGACGCCCTCGGGATGCCGGCCTGTACGTTCCCGGGGAAGCTGGAGATCCACTTCAGGCCGTCCACCCCTATGTGCCCGCCGATCGAGGCCGGCAGCGCGATGATCCGGGAGGACGGGCGGTCGGTGAAACGCAGGAAGTACGACGGCGGGTTCACCGAGTCACCAGCGCCGTGCAGCCGGTAGGTGGCCTCGACCAACTCGACGATCTGCTTCTCGCGCCCCTCCAACACCTGCTGGACCTGGGCACCGGAGATCACCGCGAAGGGTCGCACGGTGTGCGGCTCGGTTGCCGCGGACGCCGTCACGGCGTCGGGGACGGTGGTCGGCGGGCGGTTGCCGGTCATCGGACGGTCACCTCGAAGTTCGGCGAGCAGTCGGACACTCGCACCGAGTCGGCCATTCCGACGAGCACGTCGCGCGATCCCTCGAAGGGCTCCCGGCTGTGCGCGGTGCGTATGTTGTCGACGAGCATCAGGTCGCCGACCTGCCACGGCTCACGTGCGGTGTTGGCCTCGTAGACCTTGTTGAGCAGCTTCACCACGTCCTCGTCGATCGGGTCGCCGCCTCCGAAACGGGTGTTGAACGGCAGCCCGTCGGCGCCGTAGACCTCGACGAGGTACTCGCGGACCTCGGGGGCCAACGTCCACTCGTTGAGGAATGCGATCTGGTTGAACCAGCAGCGCCGGCCGGTGATCGGATGGCGTATCACGGCGCTGCGGCGCTGCCTGGTGCGCAAGCCCCCGTCGGGCTGCCAATCGACCTCGATCGCGTTGGCGCGGCAGTAGCGCTCGACGGCGCCCCGGTCGTCGGTGCCGAACGCCTCGGTGAGGGACGACCCGATCTCGTCGTTGTAGCTGCGGGTGAGCAGCCAGCCCTCCCGCTCGAACCGCTCGGTCAACTCGGCGGGCAGCTCGTCGAGCACGGTCGCCGCGTCGGCCACTCCGGTCGCCCCGCCCTCGGTGGGCGCGGTGAGACAGGCGAACAGCATCAGGCCGGGGAACTCCAGCGTGTAGCTCAGTTCGTGGTGCATACACATCGGCTGGTTCGGCGGCCACTGCGCGGAGGAGTACACGCCCTCGGCGTAGGTCCGCCGGGGTGCGAAGGCCTCCCGCTCCGCCATCAGCCCGGTGCTCAGCCGCTCGAAGACAGCACCGGACTCGGCCACGTCGCGCAGCCCGAGGCCGCGGATCAGGACGCAGCCGTGCTCGGCGACGACGGCGCGCAGCGCGTCCCGGTGCGCGGCCGCCCAGCCCGGCGCGTCGCCGGGGGACTCGGCCCGCAGTATCGGAGGTCGGCCGGGCTGGAACTCGACTTCGTCCAGCAGCGACGCCGGGGATATGGAGGACATCTTGATTTCCTTTCAGTGTGCGGCTGTGTGTGCCGCCCAGGAAGAAGGCAGAGGTTCGGCCGTGCGCAGCACGACCTGTGCTGCCTCGGCCGGACAGGTGCGCAGGAAGTAGTGGCCGCCCTCGGTGAGTTCGTTCAGGTCGACGCGGGCCGCGAGCAGCTCCCAGTCGCGGTGGTGGCACCGGTGATCAGCCGTGATCGGGTCGTCGGTGGCGACGACCACGGTGACCGGCGCGGACAGCTTGACCGCCGGGGCAGTGTCGAGGAGGTCCGCGAAATAGCGGTGTGCGGCCACGCAGTCGTGCCGGTAGGCGGCACCGACATGCTCGGCGCGCCGCGCATCCAGCTCATGGAGCTCGGTGTAGCCGCTGTCCGTGCTCAGCTTCACGGCGATCTCGGCGTTGCTCCGCCCGGTCAGCTCCGTGATGGCGTCGCGCCGCTCAGCGGCGTTGCCGAGCAACTGCGCGCCGACAAAGATCCGTTGGACATCCACCCCGCGCTCCTCCAGCTGTCTGGCCGTCTCAAGAGCGAAGGCCGCGCCCGAGGAGTGACCCCACAGCAGGACTCCGGGCAGGCCACGTTCGGCGATCTCGGCGACGACCTGCGCAACCACGTCTGCCATCGGCGCGAAGGGCTCGCTGTCGGCAGCCACATCGTGACCGGGCAGCTCAACGGCGTAGACCGCGATCCCACTGCCGCGCAGAGCCTTGGCCATCGGCTGGAAGTTCACCGCGTTGCCACCGGCGTAGGGGAAGCACACCAGGGCACCAGCCGGCGAGCCCTTCGGCTCGCACAGCGACTGAAGCAGCCCGGAACGCCGATCGGACCTGCCGTCGACCAGCACGGCCAGATCGGCGAGGACCGGATGGCGGGTCACGTCCTTGAGCGACACCGCGCGGTCCAGGGCGATGGCCAGCTTCACGGCCGACAGCGATGTGCCGCCCCGGTCGAAGAAATGGTCCCGCCGATCGATCCGATCCTGCGGGATGCCGAGCACCTCCGCCCAGGCGGCCGCCAGCCGCTGCTCGGTGGGCGTACCCGGCGCGTCGTGGCCTTCCTCGTGGTCCTCGACGACATCGAGTTCGCCCGCGAGCGCCGCCAGTGCCCTCTTGTCGGTCTTGCCGTTGGCGGTCAGCGGCAGACTCTCGCGCCAGTGGAAGGCCGACGGCACCATGTACTCCGGCAGCGACTCACCCAGCCGGTCCCGCAGGGCCTCGACCGAGAGCGACCTCGGGCCGGAGTAGAAGGCCACAAGGTGCTTGCTCCGGTCGGGCCGCTCGTCGACCACCACCGCACCGTCGCGGACACCGGGCACCCGCAGCAGGGCGTTCTCGATCTCGCCGATCTCGATCCTGAAGCCACGGATCTTGACCTGCGTGTCGCGGCGTCCCAGGAACTCCAGCTTGCCCTCGGGCAGCCAGCGGCCGTGGTCGCCACTGCGGTAGAGCCGGGCGCCCTCACGGTGCGGATCGGGCATGAAGGCCTGCTTGGTGCGGTCGGGGTCGTTGACGTATCCGCGGCCGACGCAGACGCCGGAGAAGACGATCTCGCCGGGGGCGCCGAGCGGCACCGGCGACAGCTGCTCGTCGACGACGTAGACGTGCACGTTGCTGATCGGGGGACCGAGCGGGACGCGTTCGCGGTCCGGCACCCGGTCCATGACCTCGTGGTTGGTGTCGTCGGAGGTCTCCGTCAGGCCGTACGCGTTGACCAGCTTGATGCCGGGCTCGGCCGCGAACCAGCGCTGCGTGAGCTCCTTCTTCAACGCCTCACCGGTGACGGACACGCACCGCAGGTCGGGCAGCTCGCGCGGGTGCTGCTCCACATAGGTCAGTACGACATCGAGGTACGACGGCACCACCTGGAGCACGGCGACCCGGCCACGGACGATCTTGTCGACGAACTGCTGGACGTCCAGGATCACCTCCTGCTCCACCAGCAGGGTCCGCCCACCGACCAGGAGCGCGGACACCAGTTGCCACAGCGAGATGTCGAAGCACTGGGGGGCGGTCTGGGCGACCACCTGCCCCTCGTCGATTCCCAGGTCGTCGATCTTGGCGTAGAGGTGGTTGAGCATGCCCGCGTGCTCGCACATCGCGCCCTTGGGCTCTCCCGTGGAGCCGGAGGTGAAGTAGATGTAGGCGAGTTGGTCCGGCGCGACGGCGATGCCCAGGTCGTCGTCGGCATGGCCCTCGTCGTACCCCGTGCCGATGAGGAGCTTTCGGACGCCCGGTAGCGAGTCCAGGGCCTGGTCGAGCGAGTCGGTACCGCCCGGTTCGGTGAGTACGAGCCCGCACTCGGCGCGGGAGAGCATGGCCGCGATGCGGTCGGCCGGGAAGTGTGGCTCGACGGGCAGGTACACGCCGCCGGCCTTGAAAACCGCGAGGACGGCGGCCATCCAGTCCAGGTTTCTCTCGGTCACCACCGCGACGACCCCTTCGCGCCGCAGCCCCCGCGCCAACAGGGCCCGTCCCAGCTGGTTGGCACGTGCGTTGAGCTCCTGGTACGTCCACTGCCGGTCGCCGTGCACGGCGGCGACGGCGTCCGGGCATGCCCTTACCCGCTGCTCGAACAGCTCGTGCATCCGGGCGTCCGGCAGGGTACGGCGCGGTCGGGACAGCCCTTCGAGCTGGAACCGGAGCTCCTCGGTGGACAGCAGGCTCTGCCGCGTGTGCTCGGCATCCGGATCCGCGGCGACGAGCGCGAGCGCGGCGAGGTGGTAACCGGCGATCCTGGCGGCGTAGTCCGCGTCGAGTACGTCGGTCCGGTACCGCAGTCGGAGCACGGGGCGGCCGCCGTGCTCCGAGAATCCCACCCACAGCACGGTGTCTCCGGCGAGATCGCCGCCGACGCCCGTCGGACGGGGATCGAAGGTCGGATGCGGATCGAAGACGGTCTCGATCGACGGTTCGGTCACGCCCGGCTCGCGCCTGAGTCGATCGACCGGGAAGTCCTTGTGCGACTGCAGTTCCGACGCGACGCGATGGGCGTCCACCAGCAGCGCTCGCCACGATTCGGGTGCGGTCGTCAGCCGGCAGGGCAACGGTCGGCCGCCCCTCTGGGCGACGTAGCCGGTCGTGACGTCGTGCTCGCCGGCCAGCGCGGCCAGTACCTTGGCGTGCGTGGCCAGCATCACGGAGCCGAGCGGCATCGTGAGGTCCTCCGCCAAACGGCGCAAGGCGTCCATGACGTCGTCCGGGATGGTGGCCTCGTGCTCGTCGACGCCCGCCATCGGACGGAGCGTCCACCGCGGGATCGTGGTGGATCCGCCGGCGACGAGCACACCGCGCCGGAACTCCTGCCCCGCCTCCACTCGCGTTGCCATCGATCAGTCCCCCTTCGCTCGCCTTGGCCACCATGTCTGTCACCGCCGACCAGGGCGGTTCCACTGTCGTCGTTGCTCTCGGCGGACCGGCAGGCCGGTGCGTCCAGCCAGTCGAGCCCGCTGACCGAGATGGTCCCGCTACCCCCTCCGCACCAGTGCTGTCGGCTTACCCAGGTCAGGGGCGTCTCTCATTTCCGTGGCCGGGTTTCCACCCCACTGCGCGTGCTGTGGGACTTCCTCGCCCTTCATGAGAAAGGAGTCGGGCGCAAGCACTGAGCCGTCACCCATCGCCACGCCGTAGTGGACGTGGGAGCCGACACCGAGGGTGCATCCGTCGCCGATCGTGCTGCGGTCGGACTTGAAGGTGCCGTCCTCCTGTGAGTGGCACTGGATCTTGCTCCCCGCATTGAGGGTGCAGTCGTTCCCGATGGTGGTGAGCTTCCGCTCCGTCAGATAGCAGCCGTCATCGAAGACCCTGCTGCCGAGCCGCACACCCAGGAGCCGCCAGATCACGTTCTTGAAGGGGGTGCCGTTGAAGACGTTGAGGTACTCGTCAGGCACCTTCCACAGACGCTCGTGCCACCAGAAATACGGGTCGTAGATGGAGCACAACCGCGGTCGCAGCCCGCGGAAAGCCACGATGGCACGCTCCACGAGCACGAAGTAGAGGGGGGTGAACATCAGGGTGAGCACCAGGAATGCCGCGATCGGTAGATGTCCGAAGGAGTCATACAGATCGACATCCGCGAGGGCGAGCACCGTGAGCAGGAAGAAGTACAACCACCGCACGAGCAGGTGGAGGACCATCGACCGGATGTTGTAGCGGTTCTTGGCGGCGAGATTGCGGCGCAACTCGTCTCCGGTCCGCATGTGGTCGAACCGGGAGTCGCGCTCCACCGACCGGGGAATCTCGAAGCACGGTGAGCCGAGCAGACCCACCCCCTCGCGCATCTCGCCGTCGAGCGGAATCATCACCTTCGTCGCGAGGAGGCAGTTGTCGCCCGTCTTCGACCCGGACGGATAGGCGATGTTGTTCCCGAGGAAGTTGTGCGGCCCGATCGACGCCCGGGACACTTTGAAAGACGTGCTTGAGAAGTCGGCGTTAATGATCGACAGGCCGTCGGCGACCATCGTGCCGCTGCCCACAGAGCAAAGGTACGGGGTCTCGTGCTGCACTTCCGTGCCGAAGTTCGACCCGGTCTGCTCCACCCGGGACAGGTCGTATCCGAGGCCGCGCAGATAGTGGACGATGTAGGAGCTGTCACCGAAGAGCCACTTGAAGAACTTCACGTTGGTGATGCGTGCGATCACCCGGTGCGTCGAGTAATGAAAGCCGTACAGCGGATACACCTTGTTCGGCTTGACGACCAGATTCAGCAGGCGCGGAACGGTGAACAGAACGGCGACGCCCGCGAAGACGAAGCCGAAGAACAGAACGCAGGAAACGATCAGCGCATCGACGTAGAGCTCCGGCGACGCGACCCCTGCCGCGCCCGGCCCCAGTCGCTCGCTCAGCGCCGGGAATTCCGTCAACAGCATGTACAGCCCCCCGACGGCCAGCGGCACGGAGAGGAAGAACAGCCGACCCATGGCGGCGAGGCCGAAGCCGGCCCGGCGCAGGGTGCCGCACCTGGCAGGCGGGATCCGCACGTAGTCGACCTCCGTGCGCTGCGCCGGAGATCCGTGCCATCGCTGGCCGCCCGGGACCGCCTGGCCGCTGTGCAGCGAGGACGTATGACCGAGCTGCGCCCCGTCGCCCATCGACGTGCCGATGTCGAGCACGGTCTTCTCACCGATGAACACATCCCGGCCGAGGGTGACCGGGCCCGTCTGAATACGGCCGGCGTGCGCCCGGTAGCAGTGGAAGAACGAGTCCTTGCGGATCACCGTGCCGGCGCCGATCGTGAGCAGGTCGGTGCAGACCGGAACGTTGTGGGAGAGAATCGTGACACCCTTGCCGATTCGTGCGCCGAGCGCCCGCAGGTACAGCACATACAAGGGGTTGCCGATGAAGAGGACCATCGGGTTGGCGTGGAGCAGCACCTTGACGGTCCAGAAGCGCAGATAGGCCAGACCCCAGACCGGGAATTCGTGTGTTTTCCACCGGCCGATAAGGATCCATTTGGCCATGATCGGGAAAGTGCACATGCCGACGAAGCCGGCGCCGCCGAAGACGGCCGACCGGAGGTAGATGTCGATCAGATTCGATCCGGCGGATATCCATGCAAAGCCGCGGGCGGTGAACATGGCAGCGAGGAAGGAATATCCTAGGAAAACCAGGAACTGCAGCGTTCCGCAGAGGGTGTACTGCAGTGTGCCGACTGGAGTCACCACCTCCGACGATGCCGGGAACGGCGAGCTGACGGGGGTGGGCGCGGCAGCGGTATCGGCATCGGCGAGCGCCGTGGCCAGGCTGCGGATCGTCGGGTAACGGTAGATGTCTTTTATCGACACGGACGGCAGATCTGCCCGCTTCCTGACACGTGCACAGAATTGAGCCATCACCAATGAATTACAGCCGAGGTCATCGAAGAAGTTGCTGTCGACGGACACCTGCTCGACGCTCACGACGCCGGCGAGTATCTCGGCGAAGTCCCTCTCCGTGTCCGTCGGCCGGTCGTTGTCTGCTGCCGGACTGTTGCCTTCCGACGGACTGTTGTCTGCCGACGGGGTGTTGTCTGTTGGCAGGGTGTTGTCTGTTGACGGGCTTTTCGTGCTGTGCTCGGCGACTGCAGACTCATCCGGCACGGTCGTCAGGTAATTGGCAGAATTCTCCACCATACAAGCTCCTTGATCAAATTTTGATCACCGTTGGCCGGTTCGACCGACGCCTGGTTTCCGCGCGCCGAGTGCTGAGCGGATAAAGCAATTTCAGACTCCGCGAAGTCGTGAATTCATGCCTTCGCGAAACCATCACGCTCTAGTTTCCGTCGTGCACCGGCGGGGTGCCACTCGACTCGATCGCGGCGGTACGGCACCGGGACTCGTCGGTGTCGGGGGACTCGGCTCCAAGGCCCACAGTGCCGGCACGGGGACCAGGTTCGCATTACTGCATACGGGTGAACCCGCCCCACGAATCTGGCCGCGCACAATTTGCCGGTCCATGCGATTAGCCGCGAACTATTCTTCTCCAGCTCGGTATGCAATTTCATAATTGACCACCCAATACTTTCGGAAGCAAGATGAAGAACCTATGCAAACCATGATGAATCGGTCGCTGGTGGCACCGCCACCGCTGTGTCGAGTTGCCGCAGAAAGTCACCAACTTGGCTCTTCTGGCCGTTGCTTCACTTCTGACAGATCTGGTTCGGAATGGCCAGGCAAGAGACGGCCGGCCAACTCGCGGAACACCGACAGGAGTTCTGCTTTATCGGTCATTCGCTTGACTGCGAATGGGCCGGCCCCACGTTCGTGTGGGCGGATCGTCGATGCTGCCGGCCTGCGCCGGTGACGCCCGCCGTGCGCCCTTGCGTCGAGCCTGACGGTGAGTCACTGTCGTAATGGCAGTTGCCTCTGACAGTGCCACCTGTGCAAGGGGGAACGTAGATGGGGGAACCGAACGCAGGGTCATGGTCGCGCGGCGTCTTCGGAGAACTGGCCGACTTGCTGTCGAACCTCGTGCCGGCGTGCATCGTGCGAGCCCATGAGCGAGCGCGAGATGGCCATCAGAGAGTGCGCACACAGACGCTGGAGGCATACGGGCACGGTCTCCATGCCTGTCAATACGAAGAACTAGCCTCAGGTTTGGCGGACCTACCTGGCGCCACTCCGGTACGTCTCCAGGCTCGGACGGTGATGGTGGTCGCCGGCCAGGTCCTCTACCCGATCCGGTATGCAAAGACGGACGTCCCGGTAACCGTGGCTCGACTCCGCCGCGCAGTCGGCCTTCGCGCTGACCTGATCCGGCGCCATGGACCAGAACCCATGCAGGGAGAGCTGGACCTAGGGCTCGAAGAACTGCAAGAGCAGGAGATCCACGATGATCTGAACCAGCTCGACCCCGACGTCGGCCTGGTGCTCCTGGCTTACGCGTGCGCCATGGACAAGGGGGTCATGCGTCTTGAGTGGGGGGACGCAGAACTGCGCCGTGGCGACCGCCATCTGTTGTGGCACCACCACGAAGCGCTGGACTTACCCAGCGAGCGGCGGTCCGCGTGACATCAGGTCCAGCGAGCACATCGCGAGCACATCGAGGGCACAGAGTCGCATCGACAGCGCTGTGCCTGGAAGCCCCGCCGGGCCGCCGTCTCAGGTCCGTCCGGCCTCCGCCAAGGCAGTGAGAACACGGTGGGTCTTGCTCTCGGGGTGCTCGGAGAGCGCCACCCCTAGCTCGCGCACCGCATCCTCGAGCTTTCGCTGCTTGCGCTCGGCCCGTGCCGTGAGCTTCTCAGAGTCGTCCCCGTCCTTGGGCTTCACCCGGATCGATGCCTCCAGGAAGTCCAGACCGGCGGCCGACCACACCTCCAGGTCCACCTCCAGGTCGTCGAGCGGCACGTCGTCGACCTTCGTCGAGAGGATCGGCCCCAGCACGACCAGCCCGTCGGGCTGGACGGCGGGTGCGCAGGCATGCAGGAACTGGTCCTGCACCGCGTCGATCGGCGCGGCGGGATCGGCCCCGGGCGCCACCGCGCCCGAGAGCACCCCCGACGGGTGATTGTGCACCAGCGAGGCGGCCAGCATGCGGCGGCTGCCCGACCAGTCCTCCTCGATCTTGTAGGTGACGTGCTCCGCGTCGAACGGGGCGGAGAACCGGCCGACCAGCTGCTCCCGTGTGCACGGACGCAACTTGACGGTCAGGTCGTCCGGACCGCCACCGATCCTGAACCGTACGATCACGCCGCCGTCCAGAAGAGGCACCCGCCCCTCGGCGACGCCGTCCCGGTTCTCGGCGAACCAGATGCGACGCCTCGTCATCGCGCCGCGCGACCCGCCGAGGGCCGACAGCGCCGCCTCCACGTCGCCCTCGATGTTGACCTTGATCTCGACCGGCAACAGGTTCATCGCATCGCTCCTGCACGTTTCCTAAAGACGTTGTCGCGGACGTCCTGCAGGTACTGCTGGACGAAGGCGGTGAACCCCGTCTGCCATTCCTGCCGGACTCAGGGCATCACGGAGCCGGAGTTGGGCTTTGTCTCGTAGAACTCCAAGCGCACGCGCCGCTCATGGGCGATGATGTCCGGCGCCACGAACCGCTCCTGCTGACTCCCGGCCGGGATCTGCCGGCTGGCCGGCAGGCGATGCGTCGGGCGTCCGGGAGGTAGAAGTACGCGACGAGTCGATTCGACACCGCGCGAAGATCCCCGAAGCTCGTTGATCCATCTGTTCCAGGATATCCGCACCGTCCCCGGGCCGCAGTCCGGATTCGACCGGCTTGGCCCAAGCGCTCCGAGGGGACGTTCGGTCGCAACAACGTCACCAGAGGGCGCACAGGGCGCGGGGCGGCTACCGCGCCCCGGCCTGTGCCCATCCCGCCGCAGTTCGTACGCGTCTTCCGTGCACACATCGAACGGTTCGGCGTGGCGCCGGACGGCCGGCTGTTCCGGAACCAGGTAGGCAACCACGTGGATGCTGCCGCGTACGGCACGACATGGGCGCGGGCACGGACGACCGTCCTGACCCGCACGGAACTCGCCTCCTGGCTGGCCAAGCGAACCTACGACCTCCGTCACACCCGGGGCGGGCGCGCTCCAGTCGGCCGCGGAGACTCGTCCCCAGAGGGTTGGCAGTCCCGCTTTCGGTGAAGGAGGAGACCCACGGCTGTGCCTGAAGTGCGGGGACCGATGTGGATGATGCATCGCGTGGAGTGCGTGGCGATCCCGCGCTGCTGCTGCTCGACGAGCCTCCCCCATAGCCCTGAACGGGCATGGGAGGTGCCCCCATACGGCTCGACCTGCCCTCCCGCGAGGATCTGATCGATGCGCTGCACCGACTCGCCCTGGTTCGGCCGGAGTTGGCGACCGTGACGGTGACGCACCACCTGGAGGAGCTCTCCCCGGCCATCGGCCACGCGCTGCTGTTGCGCGACGGGCGGGTGCAGGCGCACGGCCCGGTGGCCGAGGTGCTGACAGGGGAGCGGATGACGGCGTGCTTCGGCCGGCCGATCGAGGTGTCCCGGCACGAGGGACGCTGGATGGCTCGGTCGGGTCGGCGCTAGGGACACGCGCTGACCGCCTCAGCGCGGCAGCGGTTAGCGGCGTCGCGCCCACTCCTCGGGCAGCCCGCCCGTTCCCGTACGGCCGCCACCACCCCGCCCGCGATGGTGCAGGTGGGGTCCACGTCGCCGAGGCCCACGGCGGTCGCCCAGAGCTCGGCCGTCAGGTCCTCGGGGTGTCGGGCGGCGCACCAGCAAGCTGCTCACGCTCCAGGAAACCTTCGACTCACTCAAGGACAACTATTCCGAGGTCTCCGCCGCCATCTACGCCTTCACTGAATTCTACAAAGGCATGATCGTGGACGTGCTTGACCTCGGCCTCAAGGCGCTGCTCAACTGGATCGCCGGCAACAGGGCGCTGAGCACGGGCGTTGGCGCCGCCGCGGCCGCACCTTTTTACGCCCTGTCCGTGCTCCAGGTCGTACGGGTGATGGACAGATGGGCGGATACGACGGCGAATCTCGCCAAGGCAACGAAGATCGCCGCCGCCGCAACCGGCGCGATTCGGGGCAGTCTCGGCGTGGCGCTCAACACCGTAAATGAATTCCCGGTACCCGGAGGCTCGGGGTACGACAACCGGGCCGTGTAGCAACGAGAAGGGAACGGCGTGACCCAACCAGAACTCCCCGATATGGGAGACCCCTTGCCACGGGACGGGCTTCCGGACTGGAAGGTCCGCTTCTATCAGCGGGCAATGGTGATCCTTGGCCTGGGCGCCCCATGGGTCTTCCTCTGGGTTGCGGCGAGAAGGAATCCGGGGCTGTGGTGGATCCCGGTGCTGACTCTGCTCGGTACGTATGCGGGGCTCTTTGTCATCGTCCGGAACTGGCAGGACCGGTTCCGCCGGGCTTGTGTGGCGCTGGCGGGCGTGGTGGCCTGCTGGCTCGTCTGCGCGGAGTTGTTCCGGCAGCTGAACTGAGGCGTCGCGCCGGGGACCGCGCACCGCCAAGTTCCTGGTCGCGTCCGGGAGCAGGCCAACCGCCTCATCGAGCAGTCCATGCAGGAGTGGGACCGTGTCAGCCAAGGTGCGGAGCCTGCCGGGTGACTTGGGGTTTTGGTCCGTGACTGGTCCGGAAGCGCCGGTCAGGAGCGGGATACGGGTGGGGGGAAGTGGGAGTTACGAGGTAAGCCTGGCCCTGCTCTGAGCGGGCCGAGCGAAAGGCGCCTGACGGATGAAAGACCAGGCCAGGCGCCTTTCCTCGTGTCCTTAGAAGAAGCCCAGCTTCTTCGCCGAGTAGCTCACCAGCAGGTTTTTCGTCTGCTGATAGTGATCGAGCATCATCTTGTGGGTTTCGCGGCCGATGCCGGACTGCTTGTAGCCGCCGAAAGCGGCGTGTGCCGGGTAGGCGTGGTAGCAGTTCGTCCAGACCCGCCCCGCCTGGATGGCGCGTCCCGCGCGGTACGCGGTGTTGCCGTCTCGGGTCCATACGCCCGCGCCCAGGCCGTACAGCGTGTCGTTGGCGATGGTGATGGCGTCGTCGAAGTCGGTGAACGGTGCGACGGCGACCACGGGCCCGAAGATCTCCTCCTGGAAGACGCGCATGTCGTTGCTGCCTTCGAAGATCGTCGGCTGGACGTAGTAGCCGCCCTCCAGCTCTCCGCCGAGTTCGGCGCGGTTGCCGCCGGTGCGGACGCGGGCGCCTTCCTTCTGGCCGATGTCCAGGTAGGAGAGGATCTTCTCCAGCTGGTCGTTGGATGCCTGGGCGCCGATCATCGTGTCGGTGTCCAGCGGGTGCCCCTGCACGATCTTCTCCGTACGGGCCACCCCGGCCTCCAGGAAGTCGCGGTAGTGGCCGCGCTGGATGAGTGCGCGGGACGGGCAGGTGCACACCTCGCCCTGGTTGAGTGCGAAGAGGGTGAAGCCCTCAAGGGCCTTGTCGTAGAAGTCGTCGTCGGCGGACGAGACGTCGTCGAAGAAGAGGTTGGGGCTCTTGCCGCCCAGTTCGAGGGTGACCGGCTTCAGGTTCTCCGAGGCGTACTGCATGATCAGGCGCCCGGTCGTGGTCTCGCCGGTGAAGGAGATCTTCGCGACGCGCGGGCTGGACGCCAGCGGTTTGCCGGCCTCCGCCCCGAACCCGTTGACGATGTTGACCACGCCCGGCGGCAGCAGGTCGGCGATCAGGCTCATCCAGTAGTGGATCGAGGCGGGGGTCTGCTCGGCCGGCTTGAGGACGGCGGTGTTGCCTGCCGCCAGGGCCGGTGCCAGCTTCCAGGCCGCCATCAGCAGGGGGAAGTTCCAGGGGATGATCTGGGCGATGACGCCGAGCGGTTCCTGGAAGTGGTACGCGACGGTGTCGTCGTCGATCTGGGAGAGCGAGCCTTCCTGCGCCCTGATCGCGCCCGCGAAGTAACGGAAGTGGTCGATGGCGAGCGGGATGTCGGCGGCCAGGGCCTCCCGGATGGGCTTGCCGTTCTCCCAGCTCTCGGCGACTGCCAGGCCCTGGAGGTTCTCCTCCATCCGGTCGGCGATCCGGTTGAGGATCTGGGCCCGTTCGGCCGGGGCGGTACGGCCCCAGGCGGGGGCTGCGGCATGGGCCGCGTCCAGCGCGCGCTCCACGTCCTCGGCCGTGCCGCGCGCGATCTCGGTGAACGGCTGACCGTTGACCGGAGTTGGGTTCTCGAAATACCGGCCCAGTGCCGGCGCCACGAACTCGCCGCCGATCCAGTGGTCGTAGCGGGGCTGGTAGGACATGACGGCATCGGCGGAACCCGGGCTGGCGTAACGGGCCATGGGGCGGCCTCCCAATCGCTGTCGGCGCGGTACCCACCGCTCCCGTGGGTGGGCGTTGCGCGCAGGCTAGGGCGGCGAAGGTTGCGGCAACGTTGCGCGGTGGAAAGGGGCGTCCGCGGAGTCGCCGGATGGGGCTCATCCAGTGGACGGGGAGCCTCCTGCCAGTCCGTACGCGGCGCGTAGGCGGTCGGCGGCGGCTCTGGGGGCGGTGCGCGCGGGGGAGCGCTCCGGCAGGGCGTCCACCAGGGCCTCCCAGATCTCCAGGTCGTCCTCGCCCCAGGCCGTTTGCGACCACTGGCGCAGCTGGTCGGGGTCCCGCGAGCCCAGGAGCGCGCGCCGCATCCGGTCCTCAAGCGCGGTGCGCAACCGCCGTATACCCGGCGCCTCGGACAGTGGCAGTAGCGGACCGCGGTAGGTGTCCAGTGCGGTGGTCAGCTCACCAGTGGTCAAGTCCGCCTCGACCGTGGCGAGATCGGTCTCCACCGGCCGGGCGAGGCGGTACGGGCGGGAGTGGAGCAGCGTGCCGACGAGCTGCCGCAGCCGGAACATCTCGGCCCGCAGCGTCACCGGACGCATCTCGCGCTCGCCGTACAGCAGGACCGATAACCGGTCACCGGTCAGTCCTTCGGGATGCTGGGCCAGCAGCACCATGATCTCGCTGTGCCGGCGGCCGAGCCGCAGCCGCCTTCCGTCCGTCACCAGCAGTGCCTCATCGCGGCCCAGCGTCGTCAGGACCACCCCCGACTGCCATGTCCGCGTGGCGAGATGGGCCTCTGCCGCGCGGGCGGTGGCCTGCACCAGAGCCAGGCTGTGCGGGTTCGCCAGATGGTCGCCGCCGGTGATGTCGACCGCCCCCAGCAGCCGCCCGGTCCGCAGATCGTGCAGCGGGGCCGCGGCGCACGTCCAGCGCTGCACCTGCCGGTTGTAGTGCTCCGCTGCGAAGATCTGTACGGCGTGGTCGGCGGCGAGTGCGGTGCCCGGCGCGTTGGTGCCGGCGTGCCGCTCGTCCCAGCGGGCCCCGACGACGAAGTTCATCCGCTCCGCGCTGCGCCGTACCCCGGGGTGCCCCTCGATCCACAGCATCCGCCCCTGCGGATCGCAGACGGCCATCAGATGGGCCCCGTCCTGCGCGATGGTGCCCAGCAGCTCCCGGAAGACGGGCATCGCGCGGGCGAGCGGATGCCCGTCCCGGTAGGCGTGCAGCGCGGCCCCGTCCAGCTCGATCGGGGCGGCCCCGTCGGACGCGGCCCGCGCGGCGGCCGAGCGGCGCCAGGATTCGGCGACCACCCGGCGGACCGGCGGTGCCACCGTCCCACCGGCCAGAAACGCCTCGTGGGCACGGCGTACCGTGCGGGTGCGTTCGACCGGGTCGGCGCCCGACTCCATCGCCAGCCAAGGGTTGCCCACGTGTCACCTCTCGATGCGGCTCCTGCCCCGTACGCCTGATGGTGCTGGTACGGGGCAGGGTCGTAAACCCCGCGGTGGGAGACGCGTCAGCCACCGGCTTCCCGGCTGCCGCCCGCCCGCAGCCGCAGCCCGTCCGCGGTGATCAGGTCCGAGGTGACCAGCGCCTGCTCGGCGTCCACGTCCGTCATGAAGACGAAGGGCGGGACGACCGGCGGCACCGGCAGGGTGTCAGGGGTGAAGGTGAGGCAGACCAGGCCCTCCAAGCAGCCGCTGAACCTGGTGAGGTAGAGGGTCACCTCGCCGCTGAGGTCCAACGAGTCTGCTGTCAGGCTGAGTTCGGGACCGCCGTCGCGGGTGGTGAGGTGGTAGTCGGTGAGCGAGGCGGCCTTCATCTTCAGGACCATCGCTTTGACCGGCCCGTCGGCGGTGGGCACCTCGGTGACCCCGGCGAGCGTGAAGCCCTTCGGTGCGAACCTGGTCGTGGTCACGGTAGGCGGGTTGGGCGGCGCCGGGACGGGGGCCGCGTCGGCCTTCTGGGCCGGGCCCCCGATGGCCGTCAGGAGCACGATCGGCAGCCCTGCGGCGAGCGCCTTGCCGCGCGTCGTGGTGCGGGCCGGTGGCACGCGCGCCGGGGGCGAGGTCCCGTCCGGGGCCGTCGTCCCACCGGGGTCCCGCGCCGGCGCCGTCCACCCGAATCCCATCGCGCTGCCCGCGATCCCCAGCCCCATGCCCACCAGGAAGCCGCCGAGGTTCGTCGCGGCGAAGGAGAGGACGGACAGGATCAGCGCGTTGATGCTGACGTAGTGGTGTGCGGCCGGTGCGCACCACAGGAACAGTCCCGCCACCATCAGCGCCAGGCCGATGCCCAGGGCGGCCAGTCCGCCGAGTCCTAAGCTGACCAGTACGGTCAGCGGCGACAGCGGGACCAGCAGCAGTTCGGCGCCGCCGAGCAGAAGCAGCAGCCCGGCCCAGAACGGCCGGGTGCGCCGCCAGTGCCGGAGCGTCGCCCGTCGCTCGGGCCACGGCAGCTTCCGGTCGAGCCAGGCGGCCCGGCGGGCCCGGCCCGCACTCAGAAGCACTTCGCGCCGTCCAGGCTCACGCTCACCCGCAGCCCCTTGAGGCGGAAATTGCCACCGGTGGCCGACCAGGCATGCGATTTCACCCCGGCGACCTCGATGTCCCCGGCCTGCAGACCGAACTTCCCCTTCGGGCCGTGGACCCCTGGTACGGCGTCGAGCGTGGCGGCGTCGCGGCCGATCTGGGCGGTGCCGAAGCGGGCGTCGCCGACCAGGTCCTCGCCGTCGATGACCAGGCTGTCGGCGGACACCGCGCCGGCCTTGCCGCCCGCGGTCAGTTTGAACACGACCGTGCCTACCGGAGTCTTCACTTGGGCCGACTGGCAGATGTCGGTGAGCGAGGCCTTGCCGATACCGAGCAGCGCGACGGGATGGCCACGGCCGTCGGTGTCGCGGTCGGTATGGACGTAAGAGGACAGGCCCTTACTGGTCAACTTGCCTGAGGAAACCTGGAAGTTGGTGCCGGACACGGCAAAGGACGCGGCCAGTGCGCCCTGGGCCATCACCGTGGCCAGCGCGCCGACGGCGAGCACGGCGGGCAGGGCGACCACGGCGGTCTTCTTCCAGGAGGTCCGCCCCTCGGGCGGTGTGTCAGATGTACCGATCGTTGAGCTCACTGCGTCCTCCCCGGGGCTGCGGTCGTGTGCGCGAGGGAAGTGCTTCGTCGAGCCCCTGCGGAGGACTTGCTCGTCCGGTCCGCAGGTCATGACGGTCTGTCATACTGCGCAAAACTCTTGGTAGTTGGAGACTAGGGCCGAATTTGAATAATAGTCAACAGCGTGCACGGACCGCTCCGCCGGCCGCCCGCGCCACCGCACGCTCCCAGGCGCGTCGTGCCGGACTGATAGCCACCGGACGGAAGTTGTTCGCCGACGTCTCTTACGACGCACTGTCCATGGACGACATCGCCCGCCACGCAGGAGTCGCCAAGGGCTTGATCTACTACTACTTCACGAACAAGCGCGGCTATTACCTCGCCATCATCGAGGACGCGGTGGCCGAGCTCGTCGAGCGCGCGGCCGCCACCCATGACCTCCCGCCCGTCGAACGCGTCCAGCGCACCGTCGACGGCTATCTGCGCTACGCCCAGCACAACCAGGCCGCCTACCGCGCCATTGTGACCGGCGGCGTCGGCTTCGACGCCGAGGTGCTGGCGATCCGGGACGCCGTCCGCGCCCGGTTGCTGGGCACCCTCGCCCTCGGCGTCTGGGGGCGGGCGGACATCCCGGGGCTGGCCCGCACCGCGCTGATCGGCTGGCTCTCCAGCGTCGAGGGCGTCACCCTCGACTGGATCGCGGAGCAGGAGGTGCCGCGCGAGACGGTCGTCGCACTGCTGGTGCGCGGCCTGGGCGACACGCTCCGGCTGATCGAGGAGCACGAACCGAGCTGCCCGGCGCCGTCCCGGCCACCTGTCTGAGGCACCCGTCGGCCGTCGACGGCGCCTGCCGCACGAACACGCAAGGGCGGGAGGCCGCCGAAGCCTCCCGCCCTCACCGCTCCCTTAGCGCTGTGAACTCCCGTGCCGCTACGGCTACTTGATCGACTTGATCAGCTCGCCGTCGGCGGTGTCACCACTCAGCTCCCAGAAGAACGTGCCGCCCATGCCCTGCGCGTCCTTGAAGGCCATCTTCGTGCCGATGGTCTCGGGGGTGTCGTAACTCCACCACTGGTCACCGCACTTGGCGTAGGCGGTACCGCCCACCTTGCCGGTGGCCGGGCAGCGGCCCTTGATCTCCTTGTAGTCGTCGATGCCCGCCTCGTACTTGCCGGGCGCCGCGCCGGTCGCCGTACCGCCCGGCGCGTCCTGGGTGACGCCCGTCCAGCCGCGGCCGTAGAAGCCGATGCCCAGCAGCAGCTTTTCGGCCGGGATGCCCAGGTCCTTGAGCTTCTTGGTGGTGTCTGTGGCGTTGAACCCGGCCTTGGGAATGCCGTCGTACGACGCGAGCGGGGAGTGCGGCGCCGTCGGGCCCTTGGCGTCCCACGCGCCGAAGTAGTCGTACGTCATCGGGTTGTACCAGTCGACGTACTGGGCTGCGCCCGCGTAGTCGGCGGCGTCGATCTTGCCGCCCTCCGAGGCGTCCGCGGTGATCGCCGCGGTTACCAGGTTGTCCTGTCCGAACTTCGACCGGAGCGCCTTCATGACATTGGTAAACGCCTCCTTACCACTGGTGTCACAGGTCAGGCCGCAGGCGTTGGGGTACTCCCAGTCGACGTCGATCCCGTCGAAGACATCCGCCCAGCGCTTGTCCTCGACCAGGTCGAGGCAGGACTGTGCGAACGCGTCCGGGTTCTTGGCGGCCTCGGTGAAGCCGCCCGACCAGGTCCAGCCGCCGAACGACCAGATCACCTTGAGGTCGGGGTGCAGCTTCTTGAGCTTGCGCAACTGGTTGAAGTTGCCGCGCAGCGCGCCGTCCTCCCAGCCGTCCGCCTTGCCGTCGACGCTCTGGTCCGCGGTGTACGCCTTGTCGTAGTCGGCGTACGAGTCACCGATGGCGCATTTGCCGCCCTGGACGTTGCCGAAGGCGTAGTTGATGTGGGTGAGCTTGTCCGCTGACCCCGACGTCTCGATGTTCTTGACGTGGTAATTGCGGTCGTAGACACCCCAGTTGGTGAAGTATCCGACGACCTTGTCGCCCGCGGCGGCGGTCTTGGCGACCGTCGACGGGGGCTTCGAGCCGGGGGCGTCCGCCGGGTTGGCGGTGGCCGACTGTGCGAGCAGGGTGCCGGCCAGCGCCGCCGTACACAGCGCGGTGGCGGCGGCGATCAGCCTGCGCGGCGATCGCTTCCGGTGCGGTCTGAGCATGTCATCTCCTCGGAGGGGGGCGCCGGTGGGTGTCTGCAAAGTCCTGCCTGGCCCGCGGCCCGCCCTTCGGGCGGACGACGGGACTTTGCGGATACCGCCCAGCGGTAGAGCCTGACCTGCGTCCCGAATTGGCATGAACGCGTTGAACGTTGGAGGAGAAGGTAGAAGGACTAGACCAGTGAGGTCAATGGTTCGGACCAATTTCGTGACCGGCGGGGCGCTGTCCGGATCTTCCCGACCAGTGATGATCAACCCGTGACGCGGGGCCTCCGATCGGGCATACTCCTAGCGCCACAGCTGCAGGTCATGCCCTGTCCGAGACCCGGAAGGCGATCATCGGCTTGGCACTTACGGAAACCGGCGCCGCCGCTCTCACCCCGCGCGCGCGTCGCCGCAGCGCCCGACAGGGAGGAGAGCGCCGCATGACCGAGTACGGCCCCCAGCCGGTGGATCGCAGGCTGCCCACGGAGGAAGCCCGCGACCTGATGACGCTCGTACGAGAGCTGGTCGAGCGTGAGATAAGGCCCACGGCCGCCGAAGAAGAGGCCGCCGGCCACTTCCCGCGCGAGACCTTCACCCTGCTGTCCGAAGCCGGGCTGCTCTCCCTCCCGTACTCCGAGGAATTCGGCGGCGGCAACCAGCCCTACGAGGTCTACCTCCAGGTTCTGGAAGAGCTCGCGGCCGCCCGGCTCACCGTCGGCCTCGGAGTCAGCGTGCACACCCTGGCCTGCCACGCGCTCGCCGGATACGGCACCAAGGAACAGCGCGCCGAAAACCTGCCGGCCATGCTCGGCGGCGGGCTCCTCGGCGCGTACTGCCTCTCCGAACCCTCCTCCGGCTCCGACGCGGCCTCCCTGACCACCCGCGCCACCCGCGAGGACGGGGGAACCTGGACGATCAACGGCACCAAGGCGTGGATCACCCACGGCGGCGTGGCCGATTTCTATACCGTCCTGGCACGCACCGGCGGCAGCGGCCCCCGCGGCGTCACGGCCTTCCTCGTCCCCGGCGACGCCGAGGGCCTGAGCGCCGCACAGCCCGAGCGCAAGATGGGCATGAAGGGCTCCCCGACGGCCCAGCTGCACTTCGACGGCGTCCGCATCCCCGACTCCCGCCGCCTCGGCGACGAGGGCCAGGGCTTCGCGATCGCCCTCTCCGCCCTGGACTCCGGCCGCCTCGGCATCGCGTCCTGCGCCATCGGAGTCGCCCAGGCGGCGCTGGACGAGGCGCTCTCGTACACCGCCGAGCGCCATCAGTTCGGCCGCCCGATCGCCGACTTCCAGGGGCTGCGCTTCATGCTGGCCGACATGGCCACCCAGATCGAGGCCGGTCGCGCCCTCTACCTCACCGCCGCCCGGCTGCGCGACGCCGGTCTGCCGTTCTCCAAGGAAGCGGCGATGGCCAAGCTCTTCTGCACGGACACCGCGATGCGAGTCACCACGGACGCCGTCCAGCTCCTGGGCGGCTACGGCTACACCCAGGACTTCCCGGCCGAGCGCTACATGCGCGAGGCCAAGGTCCTCCAGATCGTCGAGGGCACCAACCAGATCCAGCGGATCGTCATCGCCCGGCATCTGGCGGGGCCCGAGTCGCGCTGAGCGGGGGAGGGGCGGGCGGGGCCGGGTTCGGTCCCGCCCGCCCCCTCAACCCTTCCGCGCTGTCGCTCTCGCCTCGGAGAGCCGGCGCAGCCGGTCGAGCCGCCACAGTTCGTCGGGCAGGGCGGGCAGACCGTCTTCGCTGATGCACAGGCTCTCGACGCCGGGGGGCGGTACGCGCGAGCCGCCTCGCCACCTTGTCGAACGCCGCCCGCTCCCACTCGGACCGTTCCATGGCGGACAAGGTACCCAGCCCCGGCCGCTCGGCCGCTCAGCCGCCCAGCCCCTTCAACCCCGTAGCCGTCCCGATCGCGATCACCAGCGAGTCCGGCGCCGTCACCAGGTCACGCGCCACCGCGACGCCGACCGCGGACGACGGTTCCATGATCAGTCCCTCGGCCGCCAGCCTGCGGTGTTCCGCCATGGTTGCCTCGTCCGACACCGCGACCGCCGCGCCGCCGGTGCGCCACAAGGCGTCCAGCCCCTGCCAGCACGGGCGCTCCTCGCCCAGTGAGAACGCCACCGTGGGGCCGTTCACCACCCTTGTACGCTCCTGGGTCGCCCGGTCCGCGTGGCTCAGCGCGGCGGTGAACGGAGCCGACGGCGCCGGTTCCGCGGCCACCAGTCGAGGCACTTCCGTCAGCAGCCCCGCGGCCGTCAACTCCCGGAATCCGCGGCCGATTCCGGCCAGCAGATCGGCCCGGCTGGTGGGGGCCACGACCGCGTCGATCCGCCGCCCCGCGAAGTCCCTTGCCAGCTCGTACGCGACCGACTTGTAGCCCTCGTTGGCGTACGGGTTCCCGCCGGGCGACGGCGAGGAGAAGCTGGTCAGCGGGTACCAGCCGCGTTCCTCGACGGCCTGCGCCATCGCCGCGTTCCGCTCGGCCATCGTGCCGCGGTGCACCACCCGCTCGGCTCCCAGCGCATCGATCTGCGCCCGCAGCCCCGCCGGTACCCCCTCGTTGGTGAACACCACGCACCGCAGCCCGGCCCGCGCCGCATACGCCGCGGCCGCCGCGCCCGCGTTGCCGGAGGACGCCGCGACGACCGTGTCCGCGCCGGCCGCCACCGCCGCGGCGAGCCCGACGGCCATCGCCCGGTCCTTGTGCGATCCGGTCGGGTTCCCGCCCTCGTATTTGACCCACAACTCGGCGGTGTCAGGCGGCTGTTGGGCATCATCCGCATCCGTGCGCAGCAGGATGTTCGGGGTGTTTCCCTCGCCGAGCGTGACCGGCGGACCGGGCACCGACAGGGCCGTCGGCCAGCCCCACGGCCCGCCGGTGTACGACGCGAGCTCCAGCCCGGTCAGATCCGCGAGCGGCGGCGGCGTGTTGACGCCGATGCCCTCGCTCGCGCAGGCCCGGCAGCCGTCGAAGCCCTCCGCCGTGCGGCCGCAGCGCAGGCAGTGCAGAGAGGGTGAGGTCACCGTCGCTCCCAAGGTCGGTTCGTCGACTGACTCCGCGACAGTAACAGGCGCAACTGGGTACTGGTCCCTACATGCTCCTGCGTATTCCTAGGCACCGGCTCCCGCTTTCCGCCTCCTGCCTCCCGCCTTCCACTTCTGGCTTCCTTCGCGGGTGCGGTCCGCCATCTTCAGGTGACGTAGCGTCAACTTCCGCTGAAGGGTCGGTGGTTCGCAGGGCCGCCCGGAGTGCAATGCCGGTCTGTCCTTGCCTGCCTCCAGGGCCAAGTCCCCGGCGAGGAGGCGGATTTCCTCGGACTGCTGGGGCCGGGAATGCGCTGCACCGGCATGTGAAGCTCAACGCACCCATAAGGGCGGGTAGTTGAGGTACGCCCGCGCTCTCCGCTCATTGAACGCGGGTCCACACCCTCTGCGTGGCCCTGAGGCCGGGTGCTCAGGCGGCCCCGCGACGCATCCGGGGAACCCGGACCGTCCGCGAGCCGGGCCCGCCGATGTGCGAGAAGGGCTGGCGGCGCCAGTCCAGGCTTTCCGGGAGCGTCAGCAGCATCGCCGCGTCCTGCTCCTGGGTGTCCAGGGTGTCGTCGGTCGACGGGGCGTCGGCCACCGTTCGGCCCGAGCCCTGGCACACCGTCAGACCGAACGGGTTCCACGGGGAGGGGCACAGCGCGTGCTCCGGAAGTGTGTCCTCGTCCGCCAGCAGTGCGATCGGCTGCCCGCAGTCCGGGCAGGTCACACGGTAGATGTCAAAGGTCTCGAAAGCCTCGTCCGCACCGTCGTCGCCGGAGAAACCGAGACTGTCGCCCTCCTGGGCGCCGACGTTCGCCGCAGCGGATTCCTGCTTCAGGCGTCGCATGATGTCCATCCCCCTCGGGTGGGCCCCACCGGACCGCCGACTTCCTGTGACGGGCGGTCCCGGCCACCACCAGCAATTCCCTTCATGCCGGGCGCATAATCTCGGCGGCCCGTCGGACACCGGTTCACGCGTGTGGCATTCATCACATTGCCCGGCGCAGGGTGTCCACGATCCGGCGCGCGCTGCGCATATGCGCCCGAGCACAGTAGGTTGAGCGGGTGGAGGAGTTGGACCGACAAATCGTGGATCTGCTCGTCAAGGACGGGCGGATGAGCTACACCGACCTGGGCAAGGCCACCGGCCTGTCCACCTCGGCGGTGCATCAGCGCGTGCGCCGTCTTGAGCAGCGCGGTGTCATACGGGGCTACGCGGCGATCGTGGACCCCGAGGCGGTCGGTCTGCCGCTCACCGCCTTCATCTCGGTCAAGCCCTTCGACCCCAGCGCGCCCGACGACATCGCCGAGCGGCTCGCCGAGGTACCCGAGCTGGAGGCCTGCCACAGCGTCGCCGGCGACGAGAACTACATCCTCAAGGTCCGGGTCGCCACCCCTCTGGAGCTGGAGCACCTGCTCACCCGCATCCGCACCCTGGCCGGCGTCTCCACCCGCACCACGGTCGTCCTCTCGACCCCGTACGAGGCCCGGCCGCCGCGCATCTGACCAGGCATCGGACCCCGCGCGCGGCCCGCCCGCGCGCAGGGGCCAAACTGTCCGGTATGAGCGAGCGCATCCCCGATCCGGCCAATCCCCGCACCGTCCTGCTGCGAGGCGGTGAGGTGCACAGCCCCGCGGACCCTTTCGCCACCGCCATGGTCGTGGAGGGCGGCAGCATCGCCTGGGTCGGCGAGGAAGGTGCCGCCGACTCCTTCGCCGACGGCGTCGACGAGATCATCCACCTCGATGGCGCACTCGTCACGCCGGCGTTCACGGACGCACATGTGCACACCACGGCGACCGGCCTCGCGCTCACCGGGCTCGATCTGTCCGCCGCGGCCACGCTCCCCGACGCGCTGGCCCGGATCCGCGCATACGCAACCTCCCGCCCGGCGGACAGGATCCTGCTCGGGCACGGCTGGGACGCCAGCGCCTGGCCCGAGGGGCGCCCGCCGTCCCGCGCCGAACTCGACGACGCCACCGGCGGCCGTCCCCTTTATCTCACCCGCGTCGATGTGCACTCCGCCGTCGTCACCACGGCTCTGCTGGACCTCGTCGTCGGCGTCCGCGAGCTGGCCGGATTCCACTCCGACGCGCCGCTGACCGGCGACGCCCACCACGCAGTACGGCAGGCCGCGCACGCCACGATCACCCCCGCCCAGCGCGCCGACGCCCAGGCCGCGGCCCTCGCTCGCGCCGCCTCCCTCGGCATCGGCAGCATCCATGAGTGCGCGGGCCCGGAGATCTCCGGGGAGGACGACTTCAGGGGGCTGCTCGCCCTGGCGGCCGAAGCGGACGGTCCGAGGGTCGTCGGCTACTGGGCCGAGCTGATCGCATCCGCAAAGGATGCGGAGCGGGTGCGTGAGCTCGGTGCCATCGGCGCGGCCGGCGATCTCTTCGTCGACGGGTCGCTCGGTTCGCACACCGCCCACCTCCACGCCCCGTACGCGGACGCCGACCACACCGGCGCCGGTCACCTCGACGCCCCGGCCGTCGCCGCCCACGTCGCCGCCTGCACCGAGGCCGGCCTTCAGGCAGGTTTCCACGCCATCGGCGACGCCGCCCTGACCACCGTCGTCGACGGCGTACGCGCCGCCGCCGACCGCGTCGGCCTCGACCGCATCCGCGCCGCCCGGCACCGCGTCGAACACGCCGAAATGCTCACCGACAGCACCGTCGCCGGATTCGCCGACCTGGCCCTGACCGCCTCCGTCCAGCCCGCCTTCGACGCGGCCTGGGGCGGCGCGGACGGTATGTACGCCGCCCGCCTCGGCGCAGACCGGGCCCGCACCCTCAACCCGTACGCCGCCCTGCTCAAGGCCGGAGTCCCGCTCGCCCTCGGCTCCGACAGCCCGGTCACCGCGCTCGACCCCTGGGGCACCCTGCGCGCCGCCGTCTTCCACCGCACCCGCGCCCACGGCATTTCCGCCCGCGCCGCGTTCACCGCCCACACCCGCGGCGGCTGGCGCGCCATCGGCCGGGATGACGCGGGTGTCCTGGTCCCCGGAGCCCCCGCCGACTATGCGGTCTGGCGCACCGGGGACCTGATCGTCCAGGCTCCCGACGAGCGCGTGGAACGGTGGTCCACCGACCCCCGCTCCGGTACCCCCGGCCTGCCCGATCTCACCCCCGGCAACGACCTCCCGGTATGCCTGCGCACCGTCGTCGGCGGACGCACCGTCTTCCGGCGGCCGATCGAGTGACATCGTGCGTCAGGTGCCACCCGGAGGGCGTGCTTGCCGCTACTCGCCCCACCTGCGAAGGCTCGCCGCTGACCTGGGACGACGCGAAATCGACGCAGGCGGAGCACCTGTTGACAGCAGGCGGTCGACGGCCGGTAGGTTCGGCCGAGTCCACCGCAGGACGTCCGATCGGGAGACCTCCGCGCAGTCGTCGAACGCAGCTGGGCCATGGGGCGGTGCGCCACACCGGCACACCGCCACTGGGAGCCAGGTCCAGGACCAGAGGCACGGCGCGACGGAAAGTTTCGACCGGATGGGGGTCCCTCCCTGCTCCTTGAGAGCTTGGGGGACGGTGCGACCCGGGTGGGGCCCGGATGCTCAGTAGACAACGGCTCTCGGTCGACCCGCAGCCAGCGGGCCCCAGGTCGGCCCGAAGGGCGCCGGGCCCCGATCCGCACCACACTGCGGCCCGCCCGCACCGCTCAGGTGCATCTCCGCCTCACGCACCCCGCACCCGCGATCGCGGCTACCCGATGTACGGTCAGCTCACCACCGCACGACCTGCAGGAAGGCCGCGACCGTGCCATCGGGTTCCGACACCACAGCTGAAGCCGTCAGCGGCACCTCGCCCGACGGTCCGGTGCCGCGCGCTGCGACGGGCCCGGCCGCCGAGGCGGGTTCCGCCGCCGTGCCGCGCCGCCCCGGCCGCGCCCGGCGGTTCGCCGCGCTGGTCCGCCGCGAGGCGCCGCGTACCGGTCTCGCGGTCGTCTCCGGCATCGCGCTGGCGCTCGCCTTCCCGCCGTACGACCTGTGGCCGTTGTCCCTCCTCGGCGTCGCCGCGCTCTCGCTGCTCACCCGCGGCCGGACCGTCCGGCAGGGCGCCTGGACCGGCTTCGCCTTCGGCGTGCCGTTCTTCCTGATCCTGCTCAAGTGGCTGCACGTCGTCGGCTGGGACGCGGTGGCCGGACTCTCGGTCGCCGAGGCGCTCTTCATGACGGTGCTGGGCGGGGCGCTGGCCGGCACCTCCCGGCTGCCGGCCTGGCCACTGTGGACGGCCTGTCTGTGGGTCGCGGAGGAATGGGCCCGCGACCGCCTTCCGTTCGGCGGCTTCCCTTGGGGCCGGCTCGCCTTCGCCAACACCGGCTCGACGTTCACCCCGCTCGCCGCGCTCGGCGGCGCCCCGCTGGTGACCTTCGCCGTCGCCCTCACCGGCGCGCTGCTGGCCGTGTGCGCCGTCACCCTCTGGGGCCTGCGCGACTCCGGCACCCTGCGCCGCGCGATCCCCGCCGTCGAGGCGTTCGGACTCGCCGCCGCCCTCACCGTGGCCGGCGCGGCCGTACCCGTCCCCACGAAGGCCGACGACACCGTTGACATCGCTGTCGTCCAGGGCAACGTCCAGCAGCCCGGTATGGACTTCCTGGGCCGCCCGATGAGGATCCTCGACAACCACGCCACGGCCACCGAGAAGCTCGCCGCCGACATCAAGGCGGGCAAGGCCGAGAAGCCCGATCTGGTCATCTGGCCGGAGAACTCCTCCGACCTCGACCCGTTCCAGTACCCGCAGGCCTACGACCGGATCGACGAGGCGGTGAAGGCCATCGGCGTCCCGGTGCTCGTCGGTGCTCTCGTCGACCACCCCTCCAAGCAGGGCTATGTCTTCAACGAGGGCATCGTCTGGGACCCGAAGAAGGGGCCCGGCGCCTCGTACACCAAGCAGCACCCGGTGCCGTTCGGTGAGTATGTGCCGTTCCGGGAGCAGCTCAGCAAGATCATCACCCGCTTCCAGCGGGTGCCCCGGGACTTCTACCCGGGCGACCACACCGGCGTGCTGCAGGTCGGCCCCGCCAAGCTCGGCGATGTCATCTGCTTCGAGGTCGCCTACGACGAGATCGTGCACGAGACCGTCGGTGCCGGCGCCCGCGCCCTGGTCATCCAGACCAACAACGCCACCTACGGCCGCACCGGCCAGCCCGAACAGCAGCTGGCCATGTCCAAGCTGCGCGCCGTCGAACACGGCCGGGCCGTGGTCACCGCCGCCACCAGTGGCATCAGCGCCGTCGTCGCCCCGGACGGCACGGTCACCCACCAGATCCCGGAGTTCACCCAGGGAGTCGTCTCCGCGCGGATCCCGCTCCGCGACGAAACGACGCTGGCTGACCGCGTCGGTTCGGCTCCCGAGTGGGTGCTCGCTATCGTGGGGCTTTTCTCCTGTGCCGCCGCCGCAGTCATGGGCCGGCGTGGGCGTACGAAAGACGAGAAGGGGCAGCAGTGACAGACGGCGGTCAGCGGCAATACGGTCCGCTCGGCACCACGTTGGTGATTATCCCGACGTACAACGAGGCGGAGAACATCAAGCCGATCGTCTCGCGGGTGCGGTCCGCCGTGCCCGAGGCGCATGTGCTGATCGCGGACGACAACAGTCCCGATGGCACCGGCAAGCTCGCCGATGAGCTGGTCGCCGAGGACGAGCAGGTCCACGTCCTGCACCGCAAGGGCAAGGAAGGGCTCGGCGCCGCCTACCTCGCCGGCTTCCAGTGGGGCATCGACAACGACTTCGGCGTGCTGGTCGAAATGGACGCCGACGGCTCGCACCGGCCCGAGGAGCTGCCGCGGCTGCTGACCGCCCTCAAGGGCGCCGACCTCGTGCTCGGTTCGCGCTGGGTGCCCGGCGGCCGGGTGGTGAACTGGCCCAAGTACCGCGAGCTGCTCTCCCGTGGCGGCAGCACCTACTCCCGCATCCTGCTGGACGTCCCGATCCGCGATGTCACGGGCGGCTACCGGGCTTTCCGCACGGAGACCCTCGCGGGCCTCGGGCTGGACGAGGTGGCCTCGGCGGGCTACTGCTTCCAGGTCGACCTCGCCCGCCGCGCCGTGCAGGCCGGCTATCACGTCGTCGAGGTCCCGATCACCTTCGTCGACCGGGAATTCGGCGACAGCAAGATGAGCCGCGACATCGTCGTGGAGGCGCTGTGGCGGATCACGGCCTGGGGTGTCAGCTCCAAGCTGGGCAAGATCCGCGGCCGGTGAGAGCCGGTCTGATTCCCGGCTCCGCCACCGCCCGGCGATCCGAGAGCGATCAATACGGCGACCCTTAGGGGGCGCTGCCGGGCGGGCCAGGCACACTTGAGGCATGACGTTCGGAGCCATGCCATCGCCGAGTCCCCGCCCGCCCACGCGCTCGCGCGCCCGCCGGTTCGTTCCGTTGGGTGTGGCCGCCTGGATGGTGCTGGAGGTCTGGCTGCTGATCGTCGTCGCCGGTGCCACGAACGGTCTGACGGTCGTTCTGCTGCTGCTCGGGGGCGTGATCGCCGGCGGGTATGTGATCAAGCGGGCCGGCCGCCGTGCGTGGCGGAACCTCACCGACACGCTGCAGGCCGGCGCCGACCCCACGGCGCCCAAGGCGCCCGCCTCCGCGGGCAGCGGCAATACGCTCCCGATGATCGGTGGCCTGCTGCTGATGCTGCCCGGGCTGATCTCCGACGCCTTGGGGCTGCTCTGCCTCTTCCCGCCGGCCGCGAAGCTGATCGGCCGCCGCGCCGAGAAGCTGCTGACCCGGCGGGCGTCCTACCCCACGGGGTCGCTCGGTGACGCCTTCCAGCAGGCCCGCATGCACAAGCCGGACGGCAAGGTCGTCCAGGGCGAGGTCATCCGGGACGACACGCCTCCGGCGCCCCGCGAGGACCGCCAGGACCCGCCGCTGACCCGCTGAGATCACCACGAACGCAACAAGGGCCGGGGCCACTGCGAAGTGCAGTGGCCCCGGCCCTTGTGCTTGCTGTACTGCGCAGTCCGGTTGTCAGGCGGACTTGCGGTTGCTGTCGCGCGGATGCACGGCAATGTTCATGGTGCCGGAGCGCAGGACGGCCAGCCGTTCGGCCAGCACCTCCTCAAGCTCCTCGCGGGTGCGCCGCTCCATGAGCATGTCCCAATGCGTACGCGCGGGCTTCCCCTTCTTCTCCTCAGGGCCGTCGCCATCCACCAGAAGAGAGGGTGCACCGCAAACCTTGCACTCCCACTCCGGCGGAATCTCGGCCTCAACCGAGAACGGCATCTCAAATCGATGTCCGTTCTGGCATGCGTACTCCACCGCCTGGCGCGGGGCCAGGTCGATGCCGCGGTCGGTCTCGTAGCTGGTCACCACGAGTCGCGTACCGCGGAGAGCTCGCTCACTCATGAATCGTGCCTCCCGGGCTTGTCGCCCACAGGACAGGTGTCGCTGTCGTCGTCATCCGGTCAACGTCCGGTCGGCGGTGAAGATTCCCGTAATCGGGATATGCGCCCACCCGTCGCCCACCACCGCCCTTGACGGAGGCGCCGTGCGCCGCTGCCTTCCTTCGTGCCGCCCCTTGTTGTACCCACCAACGCCCGGTTTGTCACATCTGGCAGCAGATGTCACCCAGCGCTTTCCATGCTTGAGCGCGCAGTAACGGTCCGCCTGGTGAGCCAAAGGCGTACACTACCGGCCCGCGTGCTCCACGACTAAATCCGGTCGGGTACGGGATTTCCGGCCGCTGTGATCGCCTGCCGCACCGGCACCCTCGCGAGCAGTATGAAACCGGCCACAAAGAACGCCGCCAGGGACACGATCGCGTCCCGGTAGCTGCCGGTCAGCTGGTAGGCCACCCCGAAGACCAGCGGCCCCAGCCAGCTCACTCCCCGGTCGCTCATCTCATACGCGGAGAAGTACTCCGCCTCCTTGCCGCGCGGCACCAGATGCGAGAACAGCGAACGGGAGAGGGCCTGGCTGCCGCCCAGGACCAGGCCGATCCCGGCGGCCAGGCCGAAGAACCACACCGGCGCCTTCGCCGGCAGGACACAGCCCACCGCGATCATCAGCGCCCAGGCCACCAGCGAACCGAGGATCGTCCGCTGTGCGCCATACCGCCGGGCCAGCCGCCCCATCAGCAGCGCGCCCGCCGCGGCCAGCACCTGCACCAGCAGGATCGCCACGATCAGTGTCGTCTGATCCAGCTTCAGCTCCTCGGAGCCGTACACGGACGCCTGGGTGATCACCGTCTGCACGCCGTCGTTGTAGACGAGATACGCCAGGAGGAAGGCGAGGGTGAGCGGATGGCGGCGCATATCGCGCAGCGTCTCCCGCAGCCGGCGCCGGCCCTGGCCCAGCGCTGCGCCGGGCGCCGGACCCTGGGTGCCGCCGGCGGCCGCCGCCCGTCGGTCGCGCAGCCGGCTCAGCGGGATCAGGGTGAAGGCGCCCCACCACAGCCCCGCCGACGCCAGGCAGATCCGCACCGCGGTGCCTTCACTGACGCCGAAGGAGTCGTGTCCGGCGTAGAGCGCCAGATCGGCGAGCAGGACCAGGGCCCCGGACGCATAGCCGAACGCCCATCCCCGGGAGGACACCGCATCCCGTTCGTCCGGCTCGGCGATCTGCGGCAGGAAGGAGTTGTAGAGCATCATCGACACGACGAAGGACACGTTCGCGATGATCAGCAGCGCCCCGCCCAGCAGATAGCGGTCGCCGGCCAGGAAGAACATCCCGGCCGTCGCGGCGGCACCGGCGTACGCACAGCCGCCCAGCAGCGGTTTCTTACGGCCGGTACGGTCGGCCAGCGCCCCCGCGACCGGCATCGCCAGCACCGACAGCAGCAGCGAGGCCGAGACGGAGTAGGCGAAGAAGGACCCTGCGCGCACCGGAATGCCCAGGGGATGAACGAAGCCCTCCGCATCCGCCGCGGCCTTCGCCACCGACGTCAGATACGGCCCGAGGAACACCGTCAACACGCTCGTCGAGTAAACGCTGTTGGCCCAGTCGTACCAGTACCAGCCGCGCTGCTCGCGACGTCTGGCGTCCGCCTCGGCCACACTCCCGGTCACGACCTGTGCGCTCACCGAGCCCACCCCCGTCTTTCTGCCCCCGTCAGCGCTGTGCACGGCCGCCGGGACGGACCTTGGGAATCAAGCTCAGACCCAGGAGCCGCGCTCGGTCAGCACCGCACGCAGCGTCCCGATGTGATCGGTCATGATGCCATCCACCCCAAGATCCAACAGAGTTGCCATCCGCTCGGCGTCGTTCACCGTCCAGACATGGACCTGCATACCGAGCGCATGCGCGGCACGCAGGAAAAGCGGATCGACCACGGGGATACCGAACTGACGCTCGGGGACCTGTACGCAGACGGCGCTGCGCCGCACCGCCGCGCCCAGCAGCCGGTCCAACGGCAGCACCCCACGGCCGTACGAGCGCATCCGCAGGCCCACCACGCCCCGGGTGCCGAGCGAGGTCGCCATCCGCGTGCCCGCCAGTCGCTGCGCCCTGGCGACCCGGGCCTCCGAGAACGAACCGACGCACACCCGGTCCCAGGCGTCGGTCCGGCGCAGCAGATCCAGCAGTGGTGTCAGGGCGGCCTCCGCCTTGATGTCGACGTTCCAGCGGGCCTGCGGGAACTCCTCCAGGAGGTCCTCGAACAGCGGCAGCGGTTCCCGGCCGCCGACCCGGGCCCGGCGCACCGCCCGCCAGGGGAGCGCGCCGATGGCGCCGCGGGTGTCCGTCACCCGGTCCAGCGTCGCATCGTGGAACGCGACGAGCTTTCCGTCCGACGTGGCATGCACATCGGTCTCCAGATAGCGGTAGCCGCTTTCCACCGCGCACCGGAAGGCGGCGGCGGTGTTCTCCAGGCCGTCCGCCGCCCCGCCCCTGTGGGCGAAAGGGAGCGGGGCGGGGTGGTCGAGGTAGGGGTGGCGCAGTCGTATCGCTGAAGTCACTCGGGCAGTATGGCGGGCTCGGGTTGCGGCACTCCGCGGGCCACCACGGGCGACGGCCGCTCGGGCAGGCCCTTGATCGCGAAGCGGCGGATGAAGAACTGCGCCAGCGGCCCGATGGCCAGTGCGTAGCCGACCGTGCCCACCCCCACCGAACCGCCGAGCAGAAAACCGACCGCGAGGACGGTCACCTCGATGCCGGTCCGCACCAGCCGCAGCGGCCGGCCGGTCCGCCGGTGCAGCCCGGTCATCAGCCCGTCGCGCGGACCGGGCCCGAAGCGGGCGGAGATATAGAGGCCGGTCGCGGCGCCGTTGAGGACGACGGCGAAGGCCAGCAGCGGGATACGGACGCCGAGCGCGCCGGTCTCGGGCACCAGCGCCAGCGTTCCGTCCATCACCAGCCCGAGGATCACGACGTTCGACACCGTCCCCAGTCCCGGGCGCTGCCGCAACGGAATCCACAGCAGCAGGATCAGCGCGCCGGACACGATGGTCACAGTGCCGATCGACAGACCCGTGTGCAGGGATATGCCCTGGTTCAGCACGCTCCACGGCTCCAGGCCGAGCCCGGCACGCAGCATCAGCCCCATGCTCACGCCGTACAGAACGAGCCCCGCATAGAGCTGGATCAGCCGGCGTGGCAGCAGCGCCCTCCGGGCGCCGGATTCCTCGGTGATGGACACGACTCTTCCCCCTCCTGGCAAGATTGGACTGGCACGTGCGACCATGTGGCATGTACGGGCTTCGCAAGAAGAGCCAATCCGGGGAAGGTGGACTGATCTGTATGGCTCAGTGGACTTCGGCGGTAGGCGCGCCCCAACTCGCCCGACTGCTCCGGTCGCAGGACCCGCGAGCCGCCGAACTCGCCGTAGGCGGCCGCAAGTTGCCCGCCTACCGCAGCCTCGCCGACGGTGTACGCCTCCTCGTACTGGAAGGCCGGGTACCGGTCGCCGCCCGGCTGCCCGCCGAACGCGAACTGGCCGCCGCGTTCGGCGTCAGTCGCACCACCGTCGCCGCCGCCTACGAAGCGCTGCGCGCCGAAGGATTCCTGGAGTCCCGGCGCGGCTCCGGCAGCTGGACCGCCGTCCCGGCCGGCAACCCCCTGCCCACCCGCGGCCTGGAGCCCCTCCCTCCGGAGGCCGCCGGCTCCATGATCGACCTCGGCTGCGCCGCCCTCCCGGCCCCCGAACCCTGGCTGACCCGCGCCGTCCAGGGCGCCATGGCCGACCTCCCGCTCTACGCCCACACCCACGGCGACTACCCGGCGGGCCTCCCCGTCCTGCGCCAGGCCCTCGCCGACCGCTACACCGCCCACGGCATCCCCACCATGCCCGAACAGATCATGGTGACGACCGGCGCGATGGGCGCCGTCGCCGCGATCTGCCGGCTCTGTACCAGCCCCGGCGAGCGGGTGGCCGTCGACTCCCCGTCCTACGCCAACATCCTCCAGCTGATGCGGGACGCCGGCGCCCGGCTCGTCCCGGTCGCCCTCGGCGAGCGGCTGGCGGGCTGGGACATCCCCGTCTGGCGCCAGGTGATGCGTGACGCGGCGCCCCGTATGGCATACGTCGTCGCCGACTTCCACAATCCCACCGGCACCCTCGCCACCGAGGAGCAGCGCCGTCGCCTCGTCGATGCCGCGCGGTCGGCCGGCACGCTGCTCGTCGTCGACGAGACGATGACCGAACTCCAGCTGGACGAGGACGCCGAACCACCCCGCCCGGTCTGCGCGTTCGATCCCGCGGGCAGCGCCGTCATCACCGTCGGCTCGGCCAGCAAGGCGTTCTGGGCCGGGATGCGGATCGGCTGGGTGCGGGCCGCGCCGGACATCATCCGCAGCCTCGTCGCCGCCCGTGCCTACTCCGACCTCGGCTCACCGGTCCTCGAACAGCTCGCCATCGCCTCGCTCCTGGAGACCGGCGGGTGGGAGTCGGCCGTCGGGATCCGCCGCGAGCAGGCCCGCGAGAACCGCGATGCGATCGTCGACGCCCTGCGCCGGCACGTCCCCGACTGGGAGTTCAGCGTCCCGCGCGGCGGCCTCACCCTCTGGGCCCGTACGGGCGGACTCTCCGGTTCCCGCATCGCCGAGGCGGGGGAGCGGCTCGGGGTGCGGGTCCCCTCCGGCCCGCGGTTCGGTGTCGACGGGGCCTTCGAGGGCTTTGTGCGGCTGCCGTTCACGGTCAGTGGAGCGGTCGCCGACGAGGCCGCCGTACGGCTGGCGGGCGCCGCGCGGCTGGTCGCGACCGGAGCCCCGGTCGAGACGGAGACGCGGCAGGTGTTTGTGGCCTGATGAGGCTTCTGGCTTCTTGTTCCTGACGGGTATTCAGGCGCCTGGCCGGAAAGGGAACTTGTCGGGAGAGGGCAGGTACCGGCCGGTTGGACCTGACGCGCTTTGACGTCCTGACGCGTCTTACCAGTGGAACGGGATCGCGCGGCCCTCGGCGTGCGCTGCCGCCTCCGCCGCCTCCGCCGGCCCGTTGGCCGCGAGGGGGTCACCGGTCCGGACGGTCATCATCCGGGTGGTCGCGCTCAGCGGCTCCGCGTCGGCCGGTGCCTCCCCGTCCGCGGTCATCTCGTCGTCGGCGTCCTGCTCATAGGGCAGCAGTGTCGCGGAGGCAGCCGCGGGCTGGACCACGCTCAACGGCGGGACGGCGGTCAACGGTTTGCCGGGCGCCGCCTCACCGGCCGGAACCGTGTGCTCGGGCAGCAGCTCCAGGACGGCCTCCCGATGTTCCTCGCTCGTGCCGTCGTCGAACGGATCGGGTGTGGCCGGCACTTGGAGCCGCAGGACCGGTCGGGTCCCCAGACGCGCGTAGCCGCGCCCGGGCGGCACATCCGCCGTCGGCGTGGTGCGCGGCGGCGCGCCGAGCACCGCCTGCACCTCCTCTGCTGTGGCGGGACCGAGCACGACCCGCGCCTTGGTGTGCGCCCGTACCGCGTCGCTGAGCATTCCGGCGGTCTCGAACTGATCGGCCACGACCACCGTGACATTGACCGCCCGGCCGTGCCGCAGCGGCACCTGAAGCAGCCGCTGCGGATCTTCCCGGCCCTCCGCGGCCGCGACATGGGCCAGTGCCGTCGGGCGGTCCGCGATGATCCACAGCGGCCGACGGGTGTCCTCGGGCGCGGGCCGGCCGAACTGCCGCGCCCGGTTCGCCGCGATCAGCCGCCGCTCGGTCTCGCGCGAGGCCCACTCCAGCGTCGCCAGCGCCCCCGAGAGCCCGCTCTCCACCCCCATCACGCCACTGCGACCGGACAGGCACGCGAACTCGCCGGCGCCGCCACCGTCGATGACCAGCACATCGCCGTCGTACAGAGCCTGCAGCGCGATGGAGCGCAGCAGTGTCGTGGCCCCCGTACCCGGCTGCCCCAGGGCGAGCAGATGCGGCTCGGTGGACCGGATGCCGGTGCGCCACATCACGGGCGACGCATCGCGCGTCTCGTCGTCGCCGTGGGCGACCGGCAGGGTCCGCCGGACGGCGTCCGGGTCGGTGAACCCGAGCACCGTCTCGCCCGGCGAGATGATGAAGCGCTGCGCCGCGATATCGGTGGGCAGCGCGCCCAGGACGCTCAGGACCAGCTCGTTGGTCTCCTCCTCCCAGACGAAGTGGTACTCCCGCCCTCGGCCGCACTTGACGTGCAGCAGCTGCTCGATACGGGCCCGGGACTGGGGCTCGCCATCGGTGAAAAAGGGCGGGTACTTCAGCTGCAGGCGCTCCAGTCGCCCGCTGTCGTCGAAGGCGTACTCGGTGAAGGCGTTCTCCCAGTCGCCGTCATGGGCGTAGAGCGGGCTGGGATCGCCGTCGGCGGAGAAGTACGGCACCAGCGCCTCGTACAGCGACTGCAACCGTGCGGTCTCCGCCTCGCTGGGCCCGGTCTCCACCGGGGCCCGGTCCCGTCCCGCCCAGGCCGCCGCTCCCATCACCGAGATGAGCGCGAGCAGCGGCCCGTACGGGATCAGCGCTACGACCAGGACGCATGCGGCGACGAAGAAGAACAGCGGACCACGACGCTCCTTGGGCGTCTCGGACCAGCGCTCCCGGCCGGTGGCGACCAGTCGGCGCAGTCCACGGCTGATGGTGATCAGCGGATGGAGTACGTCGAAGGCGCCGTCGGCGGCGGTGCGTGCGAATGCGCGGCTGCGCGCGATGCGTGCGCTGTCGGTCAGGATGCGGGGCAGGGGGCGCCGGGCCACATCTGTCTCCTGTTGCTTGTGCGGTGGTCGTGAACGGCTCGGCGTGGGAGGCGAGCCGGGGGTGGGGAGGGTCTAAATCTTGAGCCCTCCAAGGAGGTTGGCCAGGCTGGCGCCGCCGGCCTTGATACTGGGCGCGATGGCGGAGCCCGCCAGATAGAAACCGAAGAGCGCGCAGACCAAGGCGTGGGACACCTTGAGGCCGTCTTTTCGGAAAAAGAGGAAGACGACGACGCCGAGCAGGATGACGCCGGAAACGGACAGAATCATGGGTTCTCTCCTGGGTGGTGGGGACGGTCACCATGAGTTCTTCCAGCCTCACCGCAAGTATCAAGCCGTCAAAAGATGCAAATGGGCGATTTATCGTTGAAACCCCTCAAACGGTCGTAGCCTGTGGGGGTGTCCTCGGATGTCCGGCAGAATCGTCGGGTGTCGAAGAAGCCGAAGACGTCGCTGAAGCCGAAGAAGCCGAAGAAACCGCAGAGCAAAACGGGCGGCCCGGCCGCCATCACCCCTGGCGCACCCTGCCCCTGCGGGCGCGACGCGACCTACAGCGACTGCTGCGCCGCCTTCCACCAGGGGCGAACCGCCGCCCCGACCGCTGAGCGGCTGATGCGCTCTCGCTACAGCGCCTTCGCCGTCGGTGACGCCGCATATCTGCTGCGTACTTGGCATTCGACGACCCGGCCCGACGGCCTCGAATTCGATTCGGCGCAGCGGTGGACCGGGCTGGAAATTCTCGGTACGACCGGGGGCAGCGCCTTCCACGCCGACGGCACCGTGGAATTCCGCGCGCACTACACACTGCGCGGGCACGCCGACAGTCAGCACGAGAACAGCCGCTTCGTCCGCGAGGCGGGCCAGTGGGTGTACGTGGACGCGCTGCCTTCGGCGTGAGGCTCGGGATTCGGCACAGACGCTCGTTGCCGGCCCGGTGCCCGGGCCGGCGTCGCGCCGTCAGTGGCCGCGCAGCTGCTCGATCTCGCGGCGGTCGCGCTTGGTGGGACGGCCGGTGCCGCGGTCGCGGAGCGCGATGACCGTGGCCTCCTCGCGCGGCGGCGCCGGCGGGCTGTTGTCGATGAAGCACTCGGCCGCGATGGCCGCGCCCACTCGCTTGCGCACCAGTCGCGTGACGACCACGATCCGCTCCCGGCCGGCGTGCCGCAGTCGCACCTCGTCGCCGTTGCGCACACCGTGGGCCGGCTTCACGCGTTCGCCGTTGACGCGTACGTGCCCCGCGCGGCAAGCCGCGGCCGCCATCGAACGTGTCTTGGTGAGCCGCACGGACCAGATCCAGCTGTCGATGCGGGTGGTCCCCTCGTTCCCCTCGTTTGAAGCCATGCCACGACTCTAGGACGAGGGGGGCGGGCACGGGTGCTAGGCGGGGGACTTCTTGCTCGTCTTCTTCGCGGCGGGCTGTTTCGCGGCGGGCTTTTTCGCTGTGGTTTTGGTGGTGCTTTTCTTGGCGCCGGCGGTAGCGGCAGTCTTCTTGCCGGCGGACTTCTTCGCAGCCGTCTTCTTCGCCGGGGTCTTCCCCGTATCCTCCGCGGTCTTCTTCGCCGACTTCCGGCCCCGTATCGGCGTTACGGTCGCCGACTCCGCCCCGGCCTCGGCCCCGGCCCCCTGTGCCGCCCGCACACTCTTCTCCAGCGCGGCCATCAGGTCGATGACCTGCGCCCCTGACGTTCCTGTATCGGCGGCGACCGGCTCCTCGCCCTCCAGCTTCGCGGCGACCAGCTGCTCGACGGCCTCGCGGTAGTCGTCGTGGAGTTCGGCGGGGTCCAGCTCGCCCAGTGAGTCCATCAGCGTCTCGGCGAGCTTGAGCTCGTTCTCGCGGATCTCCACGTTCTCGGGCGCCACACCGGTCGCGGGCCGGATCTGGTCCGGCCACAGCAGCGAGTGCATCACGATCGCCCCGTCGTACGCGCGCAGCATCGCCAGCGTCTCCCGGCCGCGCATTGCCACCTTGCCGATCGCGACCTTCTGGTGGTGTTCCAGCGCTTCCCGCAGCACCGCGTACGGCTTCGTGGCGGAGAGACCGTTGGGGCCCAGGTAGTAGGCCTTGTCCAGCTGGAGCGGATCGATCTCGGCGGCGTCGACGAACGAGAGGATCGCCAGCGTCTTCGCGGTCGGCATCGGCAGCCGCGACAGGTCGTCGTCGGTGATCGGCACGATGGCTTCCGCGTCCGGCGCCTGGTAACCCTTGCCGACCTCCTCGTTCGGCACTTCCTCCCCGTCCAGCTCGCAGACCTTCCGGTACTGGATCTGCGCGCCGTCCTTCTCATGAATGCGTACGAACGAGACCGACGAGGTGCGGTCGGTGGCGCTGTACGTCTTCACGGGGATGTTGACCAGGCCAAATGAAATAGACCCATTCCATACAGATCGCATGTTCCATCCCTTGTGTGGGATTTCTGTGTGGGATTCTCATCGTATGTCGCCGATCACCATCGTGGAGGGGCGGCGCCTCTCGCTGACCAACCTGGACAAGGTCCTCTATCCCGAGACCGGCACCACCAAAGGCGAGGTGCTGCACTACTGCACCACCACGGCGGACGCGCTCCTCGCCCACCTCCACGACCGGCCGGTTTCCTTCCTCCGCTATCCCGACGGTCCCGACGGCCAGCGCTTCTTCACCAAGAACGTGCCGCCCGGCACGCCCTCCTGGGTGAAGACCTGCGAGGTGCCCCATACGAGTGGCGAAGCCACCCGGCAGGTCCTGATCCAGGACCTGTCCTCGCTGGTCTGGGCCGCGAATCTGGTCGTCGAGCTGCACGCCCCGCAGTGGACCGGTGACGCACCCGGCTCCGCCGACCGCCTCGTCTTCGATCTGGACCCCGGCGAACCCGCCACGATCGTGGAGTGCTGCGCCGCCGCCCAGTGGCTGCACGGCCGGCTGGCGGCCGACGGCCTCGATGTCCATGCCAAGACCAGCGGCTCCAAGGGCCTGCACCTGATCGTGCCCATCGAGCACACACCCTCGGAACGGGCCACTGCCTACGCCAGAGCCCTCGCCGTCGAGGCCCGAGCGGCGCTCCCCGATCTCGTCGTGCACCGGATGACCAAGGCGCTGCGCCCCGGCAAGGTCTTCATCGACTTCTCCCAGAACGCCGCCGCCAAGACCACCGCCGTCGCCTACACGCTGCGCGCCCGCGCCACCCCCACCGTGTCCACCCCCGTCACCTGGGACGAGATCGCCGCCTGCACCGCACCGGAGCAACTCTCGTTCCTCTTCAGCGATATCGCGGCCCGCCGCGAGCGCCACGGGGATCTGCTCGGCCCGCTCCTCGACCTCAACAGAGCCGCCCCGCTCCCGAAGCCCCCGTCGTGACGGGATCGGCATCGTGTCGGAATACGTCATCGTGCCGGAATGCGTCGTCGTGCCGGGGCCCGTCCGGGCCTCCGCATAGATTGACCACCATGATCGACGGGACATCGGACGACACAATGCAGCTGCGATCGCCGGGGTGGCAGACAGCCGGCGGCGAGGGGGAGATGGGCGACAAGAGCGCTGAGGATGCCAAGGGCGCCAAGGGCGGCCTGGCGCGCTCGTCGCTGCTGATGGCGGCGGGGACGGTGGTATCCCGGGCAACCGGGCTGATCCGGATGGTGCTGCAGGCCGGCGCGCTGGGCACCGGCCTGCTCGCCAGCACGTACAGCATCGCCAACATGGTCCCGATGAGCATCTACACCCTGCTGATCGGCGGCGCCCTCAACTCGGTACTCGTGCCGCAGCTCGTACGCGCCAGGGTCGAGCACGCCGACGGCGGCCGCGCCTACGAACAGCGCCTGGTCACCCTCGTCCTCACCGTGCTCGGCGTCGGCACCGCGCTCGCCGTGTGGGCCGCGCCGCAGATCGTCACCATCTTCACGCCCGATACGCCCAAGACCCACGCGGCCTTCGAGCTCACCGTCCTCTTCGCCCGCTTCCTCCTCCCGCAGATCTTCTTCTACGGCCTGTTCTTCATCCTCGGGCAAGTCCTCAACGCCCGGAGCAAGTTCGGCGCCATGATGTGGACGCCTGTCCTCAACAACATTGTCCTGATCGCGATGTTCGGTATCTACATCGGAGTAATGGCCGGATCCGATCGCGTCGAGGACATCACCAGTAGCCAGATCGACCTCCTGGGCTTCGCCACCACCGGAGGTATAGCCGTCCAGGGCCTGGCCCTGATCCCCTTCGTCCGTGCCGCGGGCTTCCGCTTCCGACCGCGCTTCGACTGGCGCGGCACCGGCCTACGCAAGAGCATCGTGGCCGCCCGCTGGACGCTGCTCTTCGTGCTCGCCAACGTGGCCGCGATGACCGTCGTCACGCGTTTCGCCGACGCCGCGGACCACCAACTCCCCACCGCGGGCGTCGGATACAGCGCCTACTCCTTGGCGCAGAACATCTGGATGCTGCCGCAGTCGATCATCACCGTCTCACTCGTGACGGCGCTGTTGCCGCGGATGAGCCGGGCGGTCACCGAACACCGCCTGGACGACCTGCGCGGCGACCTCTCCCGCGCACTGCGCGTCAGCGGCGTCATCATCGTCCCGGCCGCCTTCTTCTTCCTCGCCTTCGGCCCGCAGACGGCACAACTGCTGTTCGCCCACGGCACGGCGGACGCCGCCTCGGCCGCGCCCGCCGGGCACATGCTCCAGGCTTTCGGCCTCGGCCTGATCCCGTACTCCGCCCAGTACCTGTTGCTGCGTGGCTTCTACGCCTTCGAGGACACCCGCACGCCGTTCTGGATGGCGGTCTGGATCAGTGGCGTCAATATCGCCCTGGCCACCGCCTGCCACCTGTGGCTGCCGGCTCGCTGGTCGGTCACCGGCATGGCCCTCGCGTACACCGTCGCGTACGGCTTCGGGCTGCTCGCCACCGCGCTGCTGCTGCGCCGACGGCTCGCCGGCCGGCTCGACGGGCGGCGGTTGGTCCGCACCTACGGCAGGCTGACCGCGTCCGCCGCCGCGGCCGGAGCGTTCGGCTGGCTCGCGGCGCGCGCCTGCTCCGGCGTCCCCACCTCGGCGGGCTGGACCCCGGTCCTGGCGCTGGCCGCCGGTACGGCCACGATGGCCCTGATCTTCCTGGGCCTGGCGCGCATCTTGAAGATCGGGGAACTGCGCAGCCTGCCCGGCTTGCGGTGAGTCCGGACGGGACCTACGAGGCTCCCTGTGCGGCGGCGCCGATCCAGCCGATGACGGCGGCGACGGTGGCGTCGTCCAGACCCGCGATCGCCCGGACGGCGGCCGCGTCCCCGGCTGCCGGAGCGACACCGGCCTTGGTGAGCGCGGCCTGGATGTCGAGCCGCCGGCGGTCGGGCGTGGCCACGGAGTACTGCAGCCGGTCCTCGGCGCGCGGGGGAGCGGGCAGCGGTTCGTCGCAGTACGGGGGCTGGAGCTGGGGGCCTTGGGGGTCCGTAAGGCCCTGGGGCTGTGGGAGCCGGTGGCCGTCCGTCGAGGGAAGCGGGAACACGATCCGGTCCTCGGGGCGGGGTGGTGGGCAGAGCCGGTCCTCCGGGCGGGGTGGCGGGAGGTGGAGATCCTTCGGGTACGTGGGCGGGTAGAGCTGCTCCGTCGTGTCCATCAGGGTCTGTTCGCAGTACAGGTACATCAAGGGCCTCCACGGCTCGCGATCGGAAGTAGGTGTCAGCTCTTCGGAGGCCGCGCCGCCCCGGTTCGGTTGCGCGGGCCGCGGGGGTTCACCCGATGGGAGCACCGGTCTGTGAGGGCGACGTGCGGCAAGCCGCCGTGAACCGCTGCCGGGCAGCCGTTTCCGCCGTTATCTGCTCTGGCGTGACTCCGTGGTGTGGGACAAGACGGGTAGCTGATCTGAAGGACCCTCAGCTTCCCGTTTTTGATTTTTGGACCGATCGATCCAGTATGAGTACAGTCCTCGGCGTGGGGGCGGGCGAGGCGCTCTCTCGCCTTCATCGCCCTGTCGACCCGGGGCTTTCGCATGCTCACTTATTGGAACGATCGGTTGGGAAAGTTGGTGTCGACATGGCGTTTCGCGTCATGACGGGTCCGTCGGGCGGGCGGGACAAGGGCACGGCCGCAGCGCTGTCGTCGTATGCGTCGGGGTTGTCGGGGTCGTCGCGTTGGTCGCGTTGGTCACGTTCGCCTCAGAAGAGGGAGGGCTGACCGTGCCGCGCGCCGTATATGTGCTGGCCATGGGGATTTTCGCCATGGTGACCAGTGAATTCGCGGTAGCCGGTCTGATGCCGCAGATGGCCGTCGGGCTGGGCGTCGGTATCCCGCAGATCGGCTATCTCATCACTGCCTTCGCCGTGGCGATGTCGGCCGGCGGGCCGTTCCTGACCATGGCTGTACTGAGGATCCGTCAAAAAAGCTCTCTGATGCTGCTGTTCGGGATATTCCTGGCGGGCAATGTGCTGGCCGCCGTCGCTCCCGACTACGGCGTGATGCTGGTGGCGCGGATCATCACCGGCGTGGCCTCGCAGGCGTTCTTCGGCGTCTCGATCTCGCTCTGCGTCCAGCTGGCCCGCCCGGAGGTCCGCGGCCGCGCCATCGCCCTGGCCATGAACGGGCTGATGCTCGGCACGCTGCTGGGACTTCCGCTGTCCACGGTGGTCGGCGAACGCCTCGGCTGGCGCGCGGCGTTCTGGGTCATCTCGGGCATCACGGTGGTCGCCGCGCTCGCCACCGTCATCGGAGTGCCTCGGCTGGGACGTGCGGAGGGCGGCGGGAACGTCCGGCAGGAGCTCGTCGCCTTCCGGAATCCCCGGCTGTGGCTGGTGCTCTCCACCTCCACCCTGATCATCGGCGCGACCTTCGCCGCGTTCAGCTACTTCAACCCGATCCTCACCGAGGTCACCGGATTCAGCACCGGCACCGTTCCGCTGCTCCTCATCGCCTACGGTGCCGCGACCGTCGTCGGCAACACCGTCGTCGGACGGCTGGCCGACCGGCACGCCGTCGGCGTCCAACTGGCCGGTCTGGCCCTGAACTTCCTCTTTCTCGTCGGATTCGCGCTGTTCGCGCACCTTCCTCTCCCGGCCGTGGCGCTGATGATGGGCATCGGACTCGTCGGCGTCACGATGAACCCGGCGATGGCGACCCGCGTCCAACGCACCGGCAACGCAAGGCCGTTGGTCAACACCGTCCATTCGTCCTTCATCACGCTCGGCGTCATCGTCGGCTCGTCGGTCGGCGGCCTGGTCATCAACTCCTATGGGCTGCGGGCCCCGTTGTGGCTCGGCGCCGTCCTCGCCCTGGCCGGGCTCGGCACTCTCGTCCCCGACCTTCTGCGCCGCTCCGCGACCGCCCCGAAGTCCGCGCCCGACGCCCCCGTCCCGGCCGCCGCGCAGGCGGCAGAGCCGAGAGAGGTGTGCGCGGCCCGCCCATGACGAGGAATCAGTCCGGCGCCGCCCCCTCGGTGCCGGGCCGCGGTCCCGCCTCCGCGAATCCCGTATTGCCTGCTTTTAGACTGAGTCGGCATTATCAGTCAGGCTCTGACGAAATATCACCGACTATGCCTGCCCATCATGCAAATTCTCGCTGCTTAGCCCTGGAACAGATGAAAGATCAGGGCAATGGACAGTGAAGGATGGGGCCTTTCGGCGGGGATTCGGTGGTCACCACGGGCTGATCACACAACTCTCTCCTGGTGTTCACACTGTGGTGATTACTGCGGTGGAAAGCTGCCTGCGGCCGTATACCCAACGGCCGGCGCCGACCGTGCCCCACATCTCGCGGCTCGGTGCCAGATTTCGGGGAGAGGACACCATCCGTGGACAACTTCCGCGTGACCCGTCGTGGCCGCATCGCACTGACCGTAGCCGCCGGCACCGTACTGGTGGCGGTGGGCGCACAGATACCGGCCATGGCTACGGCCACCCCGGCTGACCATGCCGGATCCGGTGCCACGGCCGTCGGCCAGCGCTCGTCCATATCCGTCGGCGCGTATGACGACTCGTACTACGAAGACGCCATAGGAAAGACCGGCCAGGACCTCAAGGATTCGCTGCACCAGATCATCAGCAGCACCCAGACCGGAAAACTGACGTATGACCAGGTCTGGGACGCCCTCAAGGACACCGACGAGGACCCGAAAAACAGCGCGAATGTGATTCTGCTGTACTCCGGCACCTCGCAGAGCAAGAACTCCAACGGCGGAGATCCGGACGACTGGAACCGCGAACACGTCTGGGCGAAGTCCCACGGTGATTTCGGTACCGCCACCGGACCCGGAACCGACATCCACCACCTGCGTCCGACGGATGTGTCCGTCAACAGCACGCGCGGCAACAAGGACTTCGACAAGGGCGGTACGGAGGTCGGCGAGGCGCCGGGCAATTACACCGACGACGACTCCTTCGAGCCGCGCGACGCGGACAAGGGCGATGTCGCCCGCATGATCCTCTATATGGCCGTCCGCTACGACGGTGACGACGGCTTCCCCGACCTGGAGCCCAACAACAGCGTCGACAACGGCTCCAAGCCCAACATCGGCCGGATCTCCGTCCTGAAGCAGTGGAGCCAGCAGGACCCGCCGGACACCTTCGAACAGCACCGCAACCAGGTGATATTCGACAAGTACCAGCACAACCGGAACCCGTTCATCGATCACCCCGAGTGGGTCAACGAGATCTGGTAAGCACACGACTGATCCGGGGCGCCGCCGTCGGGCACAGTACGGCGGCGGGGCTCCGCGTGCGGGGCCGGCGATCGTCGTACATTCGCCCGATCGGTCGTGGATCTGGATGACCCGATATGCCCTTGTCGGTGAAGGGTAACGCGTCTGCCACGGTTGTCGTGACTGCCGGGCGTTGGTCGGTGTAGCGTCCTGAACAGCTGTCGTGGTTCCGAAGTGCCGGGCGCCCGTGTCGCATTCACGGGCGTTCTTGTTGTGTGGTGCGCCTCCGGACCAGGGCGATCACCTCCGGGTTCCGCAGCATGCGGAAGCCGATTCGAGTCCAATGAACGAAGGAAACAGGTATGGCTTCCGGCACGGTGAAGTGGTTCAACTCGGAAAAGGGATTTGGTTTCATCGCACAGGACGGCGGCGGCGCCGACGTTTTCGCGCACTACTCGAACATTGATGCCCAGGGGTTCCGCGAGCTGCAGGAAGGCCAGAAGGTGACCTTCGAGGTCACCCAGGGCCAGAAGGGCCCCCAGGCGGAGCAGATCCGCCTGGCGTAGTCACTCGCTGCTCACACGGCGCCCGCTCCCGGTGGGGGTGGGCGCCGTCGTGTGTGCGGGCGGATCACCCGATCGGCCGTGGACCGGCGCACAGGGTTCGCGGAGTCCCTCCGGCGTCGCTCACGGGTTGCGGTCGTCGAGGATCTTCTGGAGGCGGTGGCCCACGTGGTCCGCGTCGATCCAGTGGCCGACGTCGGCGCTGCGGAAGGGGCAGAGCGTGATCTGGGACCCAGCGGATCATTGAGGGGTTTCTTCGGGATATCGCTGAATGGGCTCCCTGGCGGCGAAATCTCCGCACGACCTCCCGGCATACACCTCGGAAATGCCCGGATATCCCCACCGTCACAGTTGTCGCGTGTACGGAAATTCGCGCGACCGAAAGTCATCATCCGGTTGCTCGGGCGGGCCAGGGGCGTCGCTGTGCTCTGGTGCGGCTCCCGGATGTCTCAGGGCTGCGGCGGTCCCCCCTGGCCCTTGTCCTGGCTCCGTTCCTGGTCCGTTCCGAGCTGTTCCTTGAGCTTTTCCTGGGCCGTGTCGACCTGGCCTCTGTACTTGCCCTGGGTCTTCTCGTCGACGAAGTCGCCGGCCTTGTCGATGCCCTTGTCGGCCTGCTCTTCGCGGCCTTTCAGCATGTGCTTGATCTTGTCTTTCATGGACATACGTGATCCTCCTCGACAGATTTCCGCACGAATCCAGCATCACCCCCGGACGGACGATCTGCATCTCCGTGCAGGGGCTCCCGTCGAGGAGCCCCTGCACGGTGTTCAAGGAGGACCGATCCCGGCTCAAGAACCGCTGGGGACCGGGGCCTTGAGGTGATCGCTGATGAATTTGATGGAGCTGGTTTCCATGCCGTTCTGGTAGTCCCAGGCGTTGTGCCGGCCGCCGGGGATGATCTGCAATGCGGTGTGGACCGGTCCCTTGCCGTACGTCTGCCGGAACGCGTTGATCCGGGAGGTGACGCTGGCCGGTTCCTTGGTGCCGGCCTGGAAGGCGAGGTAGACGTCCGGGCCGCCCTTCTGCAGCAGGCGCTGGGCCAGCTTCTCCGGGTTGTTGGCGTCCTTCTCCGCCTGGTGCCCCGCCCACAGCGGCGAGTCCGGCACGATGTCCGGGCCGCTGGCTATCGCCGCCTTGAACTTCTCCGGGAACTTCAGCACCGACTTCAGGCCCACGAAACCACCCGAGGACGACCCCATGAAGGCCCAGCCGTCACGGGACTTGAACGTCCGGAAGTTGGCCTTCGTGAGGTTCACGACGTCCTCCGTCAGCCAGGTCCCCATCTTCTGCTGACCGGGGATGTCGCTGCCGTCGTGGTACTGGTTATCCGGATTGAGCATCGGCATCACGACAATGAACGGGAGGCTCTTGCCCTCCTCGGTCCACTTGGTGATGTTCTCCTGCAGCTTGATGTCGCCGCCCACCCAGTAATTCGTGACGCCGCCCTCTTCCTTCGGGCTGCCCAGGCCGCCCGGCAGGGCTATCAGCACCGGAAATCCGCTCTTGGCGTATTTGGGGTCGTTGTATTCCTTCGGCGCCCAGACCCATACACTTCCGGTGACCCCGGACTTCGCGCCCTTCAGCGTTGCCCGGCCGATATGCGTGCCGTCGTCCAGTGTCCGGGTGATCCGGAAGTCGCTCTTGGGGCCGGTCGGCATCAAGGTGTCGCGGTCGGCCGGTTTGCCTTGCGCGGAGCCGCCATCCTTGGCGCCGGCGTTGAAGTCGATCTGCTCTCCGGTCTCCGAGCAGCCGGTGAGCAGCGCGGAGGAAGCGGCGAGCACGGCGGCGAGTGCGACGGCGTAACGGTGTTTCAACGGTGACTCCGCGGGCTGGGCGATCAAGTGCCCATAAAGAGGGAAAAGCGACGCCGGAGGTTCCGTTGCCGGCAATCGGGTCGTGCCGGATCGTGCCGGATCATGCCCGGGCGTGGTGGATCGTGCGGCGTTGTGCCGGGGCGTGGGTGTCGTTACGGGCCGCCCCCGGGGGTGCCCGGTCGTACGGGGCCACCCGGGGCCGTCATGGCGCTGGACACCCGATCGGCCCAACGCGGCCCCGGAGGTTCCGCCCGAGCGTTCGCCCGCTCGCTCGACGGGCACGGCGCCGCCATCCGGCCGAGAATGCAGCGGTGAGCGATGAACACCACAGTGCCGATGACACCGCGCCTCGCCCCATGACCGCCGACGAGGAGCGACGACGCGCCAGGCGGGCGCTGGCCGACCGCGCGCGGGACGCGGCCGACCTTTCCCTGCTGATGGACATGCTGGACCTGGACCCGTGCCACGACCCGCCCCATGAAGCGGCTCGCAACCATGACCCGCCTTACGGCAATGAGGCGGCGCGCGGTCGCGAGCCGGGGCGTGGCCACGGTGCGATACGTGGGTCACGACACCGGGCGCGGCGCCGGCCGTGAAGCGCGCCGGGCCAGACGCCGCGGGCCCGGCCATGACCCATCGGACAGGCCCTAGCCGTCCGCCCGGCCCCCCGCCCCCCTCAACCGCAGCGTGACGATCTGGAACGGCCGGAGCGACATCCGCACCGAGTTCCCCTCCCGCTCGATGGCCGGACCGTCGTCCGTCGGCCGTTCGAGAAGGTCGGTCGGGACGGCGTCAGCCAGGTCGAAAGCCGTGGTCAGGGTCGTCCTGGCGCGTCCGCCGTGCGCTTCGTGGAGGCGTACGACCACATCGCCGCTCGCGTCGTCGGCGAGCTTGACCGCGGTGACGACCGTCGCGTCATTGTCGACCGTGACCAGGGGCGCCACCGGGCCGGCACCGGTGATCCGGCGTTCGGGGAGGTTGATGCGGTGGCCCTCGCGTACGGCGTCGCCGATCGCCGCGCCGGGCGCGAGCGCGTAGCGGAAGTGGTGCAGGCCCTGGTCGGTCTCCGGGTCGGGGAAGCGCGGGGCGCGCAGGAGGGAGAGCCGTACGGTCGTGGTGGTGCCGCAATCGCCGTCGTCCCGAACGGTGCGGGTGACGTCATGGCCGTATGTCGCGTCATTGACTAGTGCGACGCCCCACCCCGGTTCCTCGACATGCACGAAACGGTGCGCGCAAGCCTCGAACTTGGCGGCCTCCCAGCTGGTGTTGGTGTGGGTGGGCCGGTACAGATGCCCGAACTGGGTTTCCGCGGCGTAGCGATCGGCGTGGATGTCCAGGGGAAAGGCGGCCTTGAGGAACTTCTCCGTCTCGTGCCATTCGACCTCGGTGTCGATGTCCAGGCGCCGCTGCCCGCGCGCCAGCGTCAGCGCCTGCACCACATGTGAATCACCGAAGGAACGGGAGACGTGGACGGTCGCGGCGTCCGTCGACACCTCGCCGAGCGCCACCTCGTCCGCCTCCGTCAGATCGGTGACGACATTGCGGTAGAAGGCGTCCACGTCCCAGGCGTCCCACATGTTCGGGAAGTCCGGGTGGATCTGGAGCAGGTTCGCCGTGTGGCCCGGCGCGACGGTCTCGCGTTCGGCCGCGATGTCGCATGCGGAGACGATCAGGCCGCGGTCGTCGATTCCGATGCGCAACAGGCCGTTGTCGAGCACGAATCCGCCGCCGTCACGGGGCTCGGCGCGCACCGCGCCTCCCTCGCCGCCCTTGCCTCCCTCGTCTCCTTCACCTCCGTCGGCCACCGCGGGCGCGATGGCCCCGGCCGCGACCCCGCCGCGGGAGTGCGGCGCCGAATTCACCACCAGGTCGGCGTTCCCGGAACCGGTCAGCGCCGACAGTGCGGCAGCGATGACGTCTTCGAGCTCTGCGGCGACCGCGGCGTAGGTCTTCTCCGCCTCGCGGTGCACCCAGGCGATGGACGAGCCGGGCAGGATGTCGTGGAACTGGTGCAGCAGCACCGTCTTCCAGATGCGGTCCAACTCGGCGTATGGATAGGGGTGTTCGGCCGCAACGGCCGCCGTCGCCGACCATAGTTCGGCCTCGCGCAGCAGCTGTTCGCTGCGTCGGTTGCCGCGCTTGGTCCGCGCCTGGCTGGTGAGCGTCGCGCGGTGCAGTTCCAGATACAACTCGCCTACCCACACGGGTGCTTGGGGGCATTCCGCCTCCGCCTTCGCGAAGAAGTCGGCGGGCTTCTCCCACTCCACCACCGGTGAGCCGTCCAGATTGCGCAGCCTGCGCGCCTTGGCGATCATCTCGCGGGTCGTACCACCACCGCCGTCACCCCAACCGGTGGGCGCGAGCGAGTGCCGTGCCACCCCCTTGTCCCTGAAGTTCCTTGCCGCATGGGCGATTTCACTGCCCGCCATCTGGCAGTTGTACGTGTCCACCGGAGGGAAGTGGGTGAAGATCCGGGTGCCGTCGATGCCCTCCCAGCGGAAGGTGTGATGCGGGAAGGCGTTGATCTGGCTCCAGGAGATCTTCTGGGTCAGCAGCCATTTCGCGCCCGCCGCTTTGATGATCTGCGGCAGTCCCGCGGCAAAGCCGAAGGTGTCCGGTAGCCACGCCTCGTCGTTCTCGACACCGAATTCCTCCATGAAGAACCGCTTGCCGTGCACGAACTGCCGGGCCATCGCCTCCGAGCCCGGCATATTGGTGTCCGACTCCACCCACATACCGCCCGCCGGCACGAACCGTCCGTCCGCGACCGCCTTCTTGACCTTGGCGTAGACCTCGGGCCGGTGCTCCTTGATCCAGGCGTACTGCTGGGCCTGCGACATGGCGTAGACGAACTCCGGCTCGTCCTCCAGCAAAGCCGTCATGTTCGAGGCCGTCCTGGCCACCTTGCGGACCGTCTCGCGCAGCGGCCACAGCCACGCCGAATCGATATGCGCATGCCCCACCGCGCTGATCCGGTGCGCGGACGCTCCCGCGGGCGCCGCCAGGACCTCCCGCAATTCCGAACGCGCCGCGTCCGCAGTGCCGTTGACGTCCTGCAGATCGACCGCATCCAGCGCCCGGCCCACCGAGCGCAGGACCTCCCAGCGCCGCGGGCTGTCCACCGCGAGCTCCGCCATCAGCTCGCCCAGCACCTCCAGGTCCTGGATCAGCTCCCACACCGTGGTGTCGAACACCGCCAGATCCATCCGGGTCAGCCGGTACTGCGGCTCGCTGCCCGCCGTCTCCCGGTCGCCCAACCGGGTGGGCTGGAACGGCGGGACGTCGAGGATGACCGGATTGGACGCGGCCTCCAGATGCCATTCGACGCGCTCGCCGCCCTGTACCGGCGCGCCGACTCGTACCCACTGATTCCGCGGATTGATGGCCTTCACCGGGCTGCCGTCGGGCGTGTAGACGAGCGCCTCGCACTGGAAGCCCGGCATCCGCTCGTCGAACCCGAGGTCGAGTACCGCCTCGACGGTGCGGCCGGCCCAGTTCTCCGGCACCTCGCCGTGAACCCTGAACCAGGTCGTGGCCCAGGGCGCGCCCCACATCTCACCCACGCTCACAGGTGTATGTGCGGCGGACAGGCCCTCGGCGACGGGCACGGGCTCGCCCGGCGCGACCCATGCCGCGACCTCAAGGGGGACCGATTCCGGATACAGGGCGGGTCGGATGCGCTCGTTCAGCACACGCTTGAGACGGGCTTCGACCAGTGCGCGATCGTCATGCATGGGAGGTGGCTCCGTAGAGTCGGGGAGGGGTGGCGGGCGATGCGAATTCCCAACAGTCCATCTTTACCAAGGGTGTTGGGCCTTGGCGGGCGCCGATTCCGTGAACAGTTCGCCCACGGCGCGGATTTCGAGCAGTACGGCCCGCTCGTTCTGCTCACGACGCAGGCCGGGGACGTAGAAGGCCGCGCCGCACGTACCGCCCAGGAAACGCCGTGTTCCGTCCGGGAGCCGGCGATGCAGTTCGTAGTGGCGTACCGGCCCGGTGGCGCGCTGCCAGTGCAGCCGCAGCGAAGTCGTCCCGTTCACGGTGGCGGCGTCGCCGACCGTGAGTCCGCCGGGAGCTCCCGGCTGCCCGGTGCCCTCGCGGACCGCGAGGGAGCCCAGCCGCCATGCCACCGCGGCGCCATCGCGGCCGGTCAGCCGTATGCCCAGGGCGTGAACGGTGCCGGAGCCGAGGGAGTCGAGCCGTACGGAGGCGGTGCGCCAGCCGCCGCCCGGCTCGATGCTCCCGGCGGGCAGATACGCGTACGGAGTGGGCGCACCCGGTGCCGGTGGTTCCTGGAGCGCGACGGCCACTTCAACGGTCACCGGACCCGAAGCCGCATCCGTACGGTGAGCGATATCGAGCACCGTGGCGGCGCCGGACGGCAACCGGGTGGGGAACAGCTCGACGGTGACGGGGGCATCGAGCGCGCCGCGCACCAGCAGACTGCCGCCGCCGCGCCAGGCATCCGCGAAGTCCAGGGAAATGTCCGGGCGTTGGCCTTCCGTCCGTACCGCCCATCGCCGGGGCGGCAGCCGGTCCTGCAGGCCGAGATGGTTCCACGGGGCGTCGGAGGTCGCCGCGCCGTCCTCGTACCAGCGCAGGCCGTGACCGGTGTTGAAGGTGGTCGCGAACGGCAGCGCGGAGATCGTCGAACGGTCGGATACGGCGGTGGCGGGCGCCCGCCAGCCCTTGCCGGTGCCGCCAGGCCGGGTCGGATCGAGCCCCTCGCCGGACCAGAAGCGGTCGTCCGCGGCGTGGAACTGGCCAGGAGTGCGCCCCTCGGGGAGGTGGTGGAGGGTCCACTCGGGACGGTAGAAGCCGTACGAGACCACATGGTCGCGCCTGTTGGGGATGATGGCGTCCCAGTCCGTGGCGGTGTCCCAGCCCGCCGACTCGACATCGACCCCGGCCCACAACTCGTAGCGGCTACGGCCCAGTTGGTCGGCCAGTTTCCCCGAGTCGGCGAGCCGTTGGGCCGTCCAGCGGAAGTCCACGAACATCGAATCCGCGACCGGGCCCGCGTCGTCCTGGAAGAACGGCTGATTACGGTCGTTGAGCGCGCCCTGCCAGCCGACCTGCCCGGTCACGTTCATCGCGTCATACCAGGTGATACGCAGCCCGTGACCGGCTCCCGCGGCCCGCAGCGCGCGCAGGAATGCCTGCATGTCCGCGGCCAGCGCGGCGTCCCCGCCGTCGGTTTCGGCGTTGATGAACCAGCCGTCGAACCCGTACGCGGTGGCGACCTGCACCAGCTTCGCGGCGAGCGGGAAACGCCCCGCCGAGTCCTTCCGCACCAGGTCACGGGTCCAGCGCAGATCCCCGCCGAAGGCGGCCGGCGGCAGGAAGACGGTGCCCAGTACGGGGACGCCGTTGCGGTGCGCGGCATCGACGACAGGGGCGTTCGGCGCCAGCACCAGGCCCTCGCCGGAGGACCCGCCCCAGAAGATCAGCTCGTCGATGTACGCCCAGTGCGTCGGCGCGTAGTAGTCGGCGGTGGCCGAGCCCTGTGACGGGTTGCCCGCGGTGTGGTCGAAGGCCGCGAGCGCGCTGATCCTGGCCTGGTCGGAGCGGGCCGTGGTGTTCGCGGGGACCGGGCTGAACCGTTCGGCGAGCGGCACCGTGGCCGTGTTGAACGGCAGATCCCGGTCACCCTCCGGCGTCCAGTTCGCCAGGCTCGTCCAGGTGATGCCGTCGCCGGGCGTGCCCGAAGGCAGCGAGTCGGGGAACCAGTACGACGCGTAGGGCTGCAAGGTGTCCGCGGCGCGGGGGCGGGCTCCGAGGCGGCCGGCGGCCAGCGCCGTGCCGCCTCCGAAGGACGGTCCGAGCAGGGCGGCCGCGGCACCCGCCCCGGCCAGCACCACTCGGCGGCGGGAGAACGGGAAGGGTCGCTGGGTCATGGTGTGCTCCTCCGGTGGCGGGCGGGGCGGAACGGCGGGTGGAACGGGCCGGTGGTCGGCGTGGGCGGCGGTCGTGCCTTAGGGCCTGTCCGATGGGTCAGGGTCGGACAGGCCCTGGCGGACCTCTTCCGGTGTGCAGACCTCGGTAATCCCACGGGACGTCAAATGTGCGCTGTCTGATGCCAGTTCGGCCAACACGAGGGCCGGCCGGACGCCTTGAGCGGTGAGCTCTGCCCATGCCTCGAAGACGGGGCCGCCCGGCGCGCACACCGAGCGGCGCGGCGCATCCTCGCCCCCGCCGACGTCGACGACCAGCGCGGTGGTGCGTACCGGAGGCCGGTGCTCGCGGCCGCGCCACTCCTTGACCAGTGCGGCGACGGCCTTGCCCGCGGGCTTGGCCGTACGGTCGTTGCCGAGCAGGCCCAGGCCGTACTCCAGCTCGGGGAAGTCCGCCAGCGACCGCGACACATCATGCGAACACCACCAGGTGATACCCCAAATGCCAGTGCAATCAAGGGCGTTGACGACCGTCGCCTTGGTGAAGTGAGCCGCTCGGTCCTCGGGAATGTGCGGAGCGGGCGCGCCGACCTCCTGGACCCACACCGGGCGGTGCGGGTCGACGGCCCAAGCCTTGGACAGCTCGATCAGATACGCGGCGTGGTGCTCGGTGGCGGTGCCGGACGGGCCGTGCCGCTGCGCGGTGCCGTTGAACACCCAGGAGTGCACGGCCGTCATGGCGCCGAGCCGGGCGGCCTGGGCGGGGGTGAACGGGTGGCCGTCGCGGTACCAGGCGGCGTCGTACTCGGCGTGCAGATGCGTCCGGCCCGGCGCGCCCCGTTCGCAGGCCGCCAGCATCCGCTCCAGCCAGGCGGTGGCCTGCTCGTCGGTGATGCGGTCCGGATCCGGGTGCGGGCCGTCGGAGAACTGGTTGATCTCGTTGCCGAGCGTCATCCCGAGGAAATTGGGCCGGTCGGCCAGCGCGGCCGCCAGCGTCCGCAGATAGTCCTCCTGGCCCGCGAGCACAGCGGCGTCGGTGAAGATGTTGCGGCGGTGCCAGGTCTGCGTCCAGGCGGGCAGGAAGTCGAAACTCGACAGATGGCCTTGCAGCCCGTCGACGTTGACGTCGAGCCCGCGCTCGGCGGCGGCGTCCGCCAACTGCACCAACTGCTCCACGGCGCGCGGCCGGATCAGGGTGCGATTGGGCTGGAAGAGCGGCCAGAGGGGGAAGACCCGGATGTGGTCCAGGCCGAGGGCGGCGATGGAGTCGAGGTCGGCGCGTACGGCGTCCAGATCGAAGTCGAGCCAGTGGTGGAACCAGCCTTCGGTGGGGGTGTAGTTGGCGCCGAACCGCGGCTGGTGCTTCTGGTGGGGGGCAGGTTCCTGCATAGGCATGGGGCTTCCTGTGAGTACGGGGGCAGGGGTGGGGAGTGGCTGGGCTGGGCGGTCAGCCCTTGACGGCTCCTTCGCCCACGCCCCGGAAGAAGTAACGCTGGAGGCAGGCGAACATCACGATCAGCGGCAGCACGGCGATGATGGTGCCGGCCGCGACCAGCCGCTGGTTGTCGGCGAATGTGCCGTGCAGGAAGTTCAGCCCGATGGTCAAGGTGAACTTCGACTGGTCGCTCAGCACGATCAACGGCCACAGGAAGTCGTCCCAGGCACCCATGAACGCGAAGATCGCGACAACGGCGAGGGTGCCCTTGACCGACGGCAGCGCGATCCGTACGAACCGCTGCCAGGCGTTGGCGCCGTCGACGAACGCGGCCTCCTCGACCTCGTACGGCAGCCCGGCGAAGGCGTTGCGCATCAGCAGCACGTTCATCGCGCCGATGCAGCCGGGCAGCAGCACCCCGATCAGGGTGTTGTTGAGCTGGAGTTCCCGCATCGTCACAAACTGGGCGATCATGATGCTCTCGACCGGTACCAGCATCGCCATGATGAAGACGACGAGCGCGGTCTTACGACCCTTGAACCGCATCCGGGCCAGGGCGTAGCCCGCCAGCGCTGCGCCCACGCAGTTGGTGAGCACATTCGCGGCGGCGACCTTGAGGGAGTTCAGCGCGAAGTCCCAGACCGGAATGATCTCCGCGACGCCGGCGTAGTTGCCGAGGGTGAAGTGATGGGGGATCAGGCTCGGCGGATACCGGTAGATGTCCTCGCCGGGACCTTTGAGGGACGTGGACAGCTGCCACAGGAACGGGCCGACTGTCAGCGCCAGCACAGCGAGCAGCAGCAGATAGCGGAGCAGCAGTTGCCACCACGGCATCCGCCGCTGCTCGGCACGCTCCTGCCGTGGTCTGGTGGTGCCATTGATTCGCTCGCTGCGCTCACTCATGCGTCCTCCTTGCGGTTGGCGCGCAGCACCAGCAGCATCAGGCCGAGCGTGATGACGAAGACCACGACGGAAAGCGCCGAGGCATAGCCGACCCGGCCGCTGAGGCCCGTACCGACCTGCTGGACGAGCATCACCAGCGTGGTGTCCTCGCCACCGGGGCCGCCGGTGGGTCCGGCCATCAGATAGACCTCGGAGAACACCTTGAACGCGCCGACCGAGGAGAGCGCGGCCACCAACACCATCGTGGAGCGCACCGCCGGCACGGTGACGGTCAGAAAACGGCGCACCGCGCCCGCTCCGTCGACCGCGCATGCCTCGTGCAGTTCCCTGGGGACGTTGGCCAGCGCCGCCAGATAAATGATCATGTAGTAGCCGAGGCCCTTCCAGACCGTGACCGCCATCGCGCTGAGCAGCAGCAGCCATGGATCGCTGAGAAAGCCGACCCTGCCGAAGCCGACGGTTTCCAGCAGCGCGTTGATCAGCCCGCGGTCGTCCAGCAGCCAGACCCAGATGAGCCCCACCACGACCACGGAGGCGACCACCGGGGTGTAGAACGCGGCCCGGAAGAAGGTGATCCCGGGGATGTGCCGCTGTACGAGCATGGCCAGCAGCAGCGGCAGAATCACCAGCAGCGGTACGGCCCCCAGGACGTACAGCAGGCTGTTGCGCAGCCCCGTCCAGAACATCGCGTCATGGATCAGCTCCTGGTAGTTGGCGCCGCCGACGAACTGCCCCTCGGTGAGGGTGCGCGCGTCGGTGAAGGAGTTCCCCACGGTGCTCAGGAACGGATGGAGGCTGAATCCGGCGACGATCAGCAGACCGGGAGCGAGGAAGAGCCAGGGGCTGGACGGACGATGCGAACGGATTCCACGGATTCCACGGGTTCCACGGATCATCACGATCAGCCTCGGCCTCAGCCGGTCTTGAGCAGGCGGTTGCAGTCGGCGACCGCGCCGTCCAGCGCCGCCTTGGGCGACTGCTTGCCCTGCACGGCCTTGGCGACGGCATTCCGCAGCAGGGTCTTCATCTGGTCGCTGAGCAGCACCGGCGTGTAATTCACCGCGTTCTTGAGGGACTTGGCTGACGCCACCCGCACGCGGGTCGCATCGGTGCCGTCCTCCTTGGTGAAGTACGGATCATCCAGCGAGCCCTTGGTGCTCGGGAAGATCGTGACCTCCTTGGCGAAGGCCATCTGGTTCTTCTTTCCAGTGACGAAATGCGCGAACGCGACGGCCGCCGGCTTGACCTTGCTCTGCGCATTCACCATCAGGCCCTGGACGTACATATTGGCCTTGCCGGTGTTGTTGACCGTGTCCGTGATGCCGATGTTCTTGTAGAGGCTCGGTGCCTCCTTCTTGAACGTTTCAAGATCAAGCGCGCTGCCCGGGTTCATGGCGACCGACTGCTGCTGGAATTTACGTCCGGAGGACTCGGCCTTCGCGGTGAGCGCCTGCGAGTCCAGAGCCCCGGCGGCGTACAACTCCTTGTAATGTCGGAGTAGTTCGACCCCCTTGGGCTCGTTGAAGGTGAACTCCGTACCCTGCGCGTTCATCAGCCGGACGCCATAGCGCCCGAAGTCCTCGATCGACGGCGTGCTCGCGAGCATCGCTATCTCCCGACCGCTCTTCCTCGCCATCGACGCGGCGTCCTTGAAGAGCTGGCCATATGTGGTCGGCGGCTTCTCCGGATCGAGACCGGCTTTCTTGAAGAGGTCCTTGTTGTAGAACATCGGCCCGGTGTTCAGATACCAGGGAAAGGCATAGACACCCTTCATTCCCGGCATCTCATTGCTCTTCCAGGCCCCGTCGAGATACTCCCCACGGTATTTCCCGGCGGACTTTTCCAGATCCAGCGCCATCCCGGCCTTGGCCAGTGGATACGCAAGATCCGGCGACACGTTGACAACATCGGGGAGCGTGCCGCCGGCGGCATCGGCGCTCAGTTTTTCCGGATATCCCTCGGCGGGCTGGTCCACCCACTTCACCTTCGCGTCCGGATACTTCTTCTCGAAGTCCGCGATAACACCCTCGAAGTAGTCCTTGAAATTTGCCTTGAGATTCCAGGTCTGGAAGGTCACCTGGCCCTCGACCTTCCCCGACGCACCGTCGGCGCCGCCGGAGCCGTCCGGGGCCCCGCACGCGGTCAGGGCGAGCGCCGAGGCAACCAGGACTGCGGTGGCGGCGACTGCTCTGCGGGACATACACATGGCTGGCGGCTCCTTCGCTCGGACCAGAAACATGTCGAATTTGTTTGGGCGCCCACGAATCCGCGCACACGCACGGCGAATCGCTATATTTTCTTGATCTTCTGGATCTGTTCGGACTGCGCGATCTGCGCGATCTGCTCGCGGACCGCATAAAGAACGAGAGATGAGCCAGGCCCGTCACCGGCCGGGCGGGCGGGATCATTTCTGCGAACCCTCGGATGACGATGCGGCAGACCGTACTAATGCGCTTTAGCTAGTGTCAATACCCTGGTACGTTTGACATGCCGAGTACCCCTGATCAGACTGGGCGCACTAATGCGGTTTAGGTCACGGCCGCCGGAGCCGTATCCGCACGAGGAGAGCCCGTCATGACAGCGCCCGGTGAGGCCGCCCGCCGTAAGCCGGCGCGCCGGCCGACGATCAAGGACATCGCACGCCGGGCCGGCGTGTCGGAGAGCGCCGTCTCCTTCGCGCTCAACGACCGGCCGGGCGTCTCCCAGGACACTCGCGCCCGGGTACGCCGGGTAGCGGAGGAGCTCGGCTGGCAGGCCAGCAGCGCCGCCCGCGCGCTGTCCGGGGAACGCGTCGGCTGCGCGGGCCTGGTGCTCGCCCGCCCCGCGCAGACGCTGGGCGTGGAGTCGTTCTTCCTTCAGCTTGTCTCCGGCATCCAAGAAGTGCTCTCCGCGCGGAAGATCGCGCTCCTCTTCCAGGTCGTGGAAGACCTCGACACCGAATGCGCGCTCTACCGCCGCTGGTGGGCCGAAGGGCGGGTGGACGGCGTCCTCGTCGTCGACCCGCGCACCGAAGACCCGCGGCCGGAGCTCCTCGCCTCCCTCGGCCTGCCCGCGGTCGTCGTCGGCGGACTCGCCACCGAGCGGCCGGACGACCCCCCGCGGGCCGCGCACCCACAACTTCCCACCGTCTGGGCCGACGACTCCAAGGCCATGGCCCGCGTCCTCGATCACCTCTATGCCCTTGGGCACCGCAGGATCGCGCATATCGCCGGAATGTCGGGCCTCGCCCACACCGACCGTCGGATCCGCTCACTGCGCGCCGAAGCGGACCAGCGGGGCCTCGACGAGCGGCAGGTCCGCTCGGTGACCACCGACTACTCGGATGCCGAAGGCGCCGAAGCCACCCGGCGCATCCTCGACACCCCCGAACCGCCCACGGCGATCATCTACGACAACGACGTGATGGCCGTGGCCGGCGCCTCGGTCGCCGCCGGGCGCGGCATCCCCGTACCGGGGCAGCTGTCGATCGTGGCCTGGGACGACTCGGCGCTCTGCCGCGTCACCCACCCCCGGCTGACCGCCCTCGTCCGCGACACCCCCGGCTTCGGACGGCTCGCCGCCCAGGAACTCCTCGCCGTACTCGACGGCGGACCGCTGCGCACCGTACAGGGCGAACTGCCGCATCTGGAGGCCCGGGAAAGCACCGGAGCGCCGCCTACGCCATAGGGCGCGCCCCGCCCAGCTCCACCCACCCCACTAACGTGAACTCCCTTGCTCCGCATGCCCGTTCTGCCCCGGAAGCGGCGGCCGCTCCGCATGCTCGACACGCTCCGCATCAGCCTGGAACTGGCTGCGCTGGAGTTCGTACATCGCCCGGAAACCACCCGGCGCGGTGGCGGCCATCAGCTCCTGGAACGTGCCGCGTTCGACGATCCGGCCGCGGTCCATGAGATAGATGAGGTCGGCGTGCCGGACCGAATGGAGCCGGTGCGTGATCAGGACGATCGTCTGGCCGTCCGCGGCGAGGTTACGGATCTTGGCGAAGACCTCTTGCTCGGCCTCCGCGTCCAGTGCCGCGGTGGGCTCGTCCACCACGAGGATCTCCCCGTCCCGGTACCGCGCACGGGCGATGGCCAGCTTCTGCCACTGCCCGCCGGACAGATTGTGGCCGTCCTTGTAGCCGCGGGCGAGCAGCGTGTCCAGGCCGCGGGGCATCTCCCGGATCACGTCCTGGGCGTCCGCGTACTGCACCGCGCCGTCCATCCGTGCGTCCGTCAGCGACGCATCGGCCCGCCCGATGGCGATGTTCGCCCGTGCCGTGAACGGCCAGCGGAAGTAGTCCTGGCCGACGGTGGAGATCCGGGAGAACAGCGCCTGCCGGTCGACCCGGTCGGTGGGTACCCCGGCCACCAGGACGCGCCCCTCATCAGGGGTGTAGAGGCCGGACAGCAGTTTGACGGCGGTCGTCTTTCCCGAGCCGTTGTTGCCCACCAGCGCGACGATCTTCCCGGCCGGGACGACCAGGTCCAGCTCGCACAGCGCGGGGGAGTCGTTGCCCGGATAGGTGAAGGTGACCTTCTCGAAACGGATCTCGTCGAGACGGTCCGGGAGCGGGAGCCCGTCGGTGGGGATCGCACGCGCCTCGGCCTCGGCCTGGACGTGTTCCAGGTCGCCGACGAACAGGGCTTCCTCGTGCAGGTAGTTGATCTGCCGCACCAGGGTGTCCAGCGCGCCGGCGCCCGTACGGATGGCGATCACCGCCGTACCGCCCACCGACAGCGCCACCGCCCCGCTCCACAGCAGCCACCCGAGGGTCCCGAAGGTGGCCAGGGTCGCGGCGCCGCTCCACAGCGCGGCGATCAGGCCGGTACGGGCCGCCAGTCGGGCGAGGCGGGTCTGCTCCCGCTCGGAATCCTCGGCCATCAGCCGGAAATGCCGCAGCAGGAACCCGCCGATGCCGTGCACCCGGATCTCGGCCGCGGCCTGCGCGGACGTCAGCAGATCGCTCAACATCCGCCCGGCGCGGGCATGTTGCATCCACGCCGTGTGCGAGACGTAGTGCCGGCGGGCGACCGACAGTGCCGCCCAGGCGCTGGGCAGCGTCATCATGACGATCAGCGGGAGCAGCGCCGGGTGCAGCACCGTCAGCACACCCACCGCGGCGGTCAGCGACAGCAGTGCGTTGATCACCGACGCGCTGTACTGGACCATTCGACGCGCCGCCGACGCCCCGAACCGGGCGCTCTCCAGCCGCTTGTGGAACTCCGCGTCCTCGACGGTGGCCATTTCCACCTTCTGCGCCGCCTCCAGATACAGCTCGGTGGCCACCCGCTCGACCTTCGGCTCCAGCCGGCCCGTACCCATCGTCGACAGGGACTTCAAGGCCGTCCCGGCGATCGCGAGGAGCCCCACGACGAGTAGGGCCGGTACGGCGTCCCGTAACCGTTCGGTGGTCGCCCCGGCGCTGAGCAGCGCCGCGAGAACGCTGTTGATCTTCACCATCGCGATGGCCTGTGCGACGCCCCGGCCCGTCTCGGCACCGATCACCATGCGCAGCGCACGCGCATCGGCGCGGTGCGCGAGCCGGGCGGTCAGCGCCAGCAGATGGGGAAGACGTAACACCATGGTGCGCAAGCCGAGTTGGAGGAACGCACCGTTGTGTCGTGACCAGGCGAAGTCGTCGCGCAGCCGGCCGCCGAACAGTAACCGCTCGGAAGCGGAAGCCGGTCGATCGTCCTCCACATCGGCCTGCGGTGCCGGTTTCCTGCCCATGCCTGGCCCCCGTAGTGATCTCGACGAATGGTTGTCTCAGCTGGTGGCTGTGGTTCCTTGGCGTTCCCAGTCGGTTCTCGTCAGGGCGTACTCGACTTCGCCATGCTCGGAGCCCTCGATGGCTTCCGGCCAGTTCCCGAAGTAGGTGCGGACATATGCCAGCCCCGCCTTCTCCATGACGCTTCGTGAACGGATATTGACCGCCATCGTGTTCGCGGTCACCCGTTGAACACCGAGGTCGGTGAAACCCCTGCGGATCAGGGCGCGTGAACCTTCGGTGGCATAGCCGGTGCCCCACGCGTCCTTGCGCAGCCGGTAGCCCAGCTCGACCACTGCCGAGCTGTGGCCCTCCACCGGCCGGAACTCGAACCAGCCCAGAAACCTTCGGGTGAGCCTGTCTTCGGCGGCCCAGAAGCCGAACGTTCCGATGCACGGATAGCGGTGGAGAAGCCGTGGCAGGAGCCAGGTCCGGACCGTCTCACGGGCGGTCGGCCGACCTCCGTTGATGAAACGCATGACCTCGGGATCGCCGTCCAGGTCCACCAGGTGGTCTACATCGGCCTCAGTGAACGACCGGAGCATCAGCCGTTCAGTCTCCAGGAAGAAGGGCATGATGCGATCCTCACGGCTGTCGGCACCGCTCGCCAACGAATAAGCGAATGACTCGCCACCCGCTACCACGTACGAGCGGCCTGAAGCAGCCGGTCGCGGACGAGGACGACGTGCGGATTGCCGGCGGAACCGGGGCGCTGGACGAGGTAGCCGGTGTTGATCGGCGGGTCTTCCGGGGCGTGGAGGGGGACGAGGGCGCCCGAGGCGAGTTCCGCGAGGCACAGGTATCGGGGCAGCACGGTGAAGCCGGCGCCCGCCGTGACCGCGGACAGTACGCCGCGCAGATCGGGGACGGTGACCGCAGCCTGGCAGGTGAGGCGCTTTCCGAAGACGTGCCGCCAGTAGCGGCGGGCGATGGGCAGGTCCTCGGCGTAGGTGACGAGCGGGACGCCGTGCAGCGCCGCGGGGCCGTCGGCGGCGATCCGCTGCGCACCTCCCAGCCGCTCGGCCCAGGCGGGCGCGGCGACCAGTACGAACTCCTCGTCCATCAACGGCACGGAGGTCAGCGACCGGCCGCGGGGGCGGGTGGTGGCGATGACCAGGTCATGGCGTCCGGCGCGCAGTTCGTCGAGGAGTGGGTCGGTGAGGCCGGTGGTCACGCGTAGGCGCACCCCGTCCTCGACGAGAGGCGCGAGGGCGGGCAGTGCCCGTACACACAGCAGCTCGGCGGGGCCGGCCAGATGGACGGGTTCGGCGGGGCCGTCTTCGGGGCCGCCATGTCCCGTGATGGCGGCGAGCGCGTCCAGCGGCGCGACCGCCCGCGCCGCGAGTTCGTCCGCGTAGGGCGACGGCGCGACGCCGCGCGGCAGCCGTGCGAACAGCTCGCGCCCCAGCTGCCGCTCCAAGGCGCGGATCTGGGTGGTCACGGTGGGCTGCGAAAGCCCCAGCAGGTGCGCGGCGGCGGTGAAGGACCCGGCGCGGTATACGGCAAGGAAGGTTCGCAGCTGATGGAGATCCAGCGGTGCTGCGGTGGCCGCCCGCCGGACGCCGCGGCCCTTGGACCCGCCGGACGCATCGAACTCACCGGATTCATGAGACTCGACCGGTGCATCAGACTCGACAAGCGCATGAGACTCGACCGGACCGTCAGGCCTGACGGGCGCATCAGACTCATCGGAATCCCTATGCCTCATAGGGGGAATTCTACGAGGTCCTTATGGGTTAGCGCCCAGTAGATCCATTGGATTTCCGATAGCTGCCAGTGGATGTCCTATTGGATTCTTATGGAAGGGCGGCCTACCTTCGAAACCACGGATCACTTCCAGGCCGGAGACGGCCCGAACCCCCGGAGAATGCGACATGGCAAAGATCCTTTTCGTGATGACCGGCGCCGACCAGTGGACGCTGGCCGACGGAACCCGGCACCCGACCGGTTTCTGGGCCGAGGAGGCCGTCGCCCCGTACGAGGCGTTCACGGCGGCGGGGCACGAGATCGTGGTCGCGACACCGGGCGGCGTCGTGCCGACCGTCGATCAAGCGAGCCTTGCTCCCGAGGTCAATGGGGGCCCGGACGGCGCCGACAAGATCGCGAACATCCTCACGTCCATCACGGAGCTGCGCAGGCCGCTGAAGCTGGACGAGGTGGACCTGGCCGACTACGCCGCCGTCTTCTACCCCGGCGGCCACGGCCCCATGGAGGACCTGTCGGTCAACGCCGACTCCGGCAGGCTGCTGACCCTGGCCCTGGAGTCGGGCAAGCCACTCGGTGTGGTCTGCCATGGCCCGGCCGCGCTGCTGGCCGCGGCCAAGGCCGACGGGACCAATGCCTTCGCGGGCTACCGGCTGACCGGCTTCACCAACGCCGAGGAGGCCCAGGCCGGCTTCGCCGACAAGGCGAAGTGGCTGCTCCAGGACCGGCTCGTGGAGCTCGGCGCCGACTTCCAGGAGGGCGAGCCCTGGGCCCCGAACGTGGTCGTCGACCGCAGCCTGGTCACCGGTCAGAACCCGGCCTCCGCCGCCCCGCTCGCCGTCGAGATCCTCAAGACGCTGGGCTGACGAGGGCACCGACCGGCTCACCGAGGACCTCACGACCGGGCCCTGCGGGTGCGCCCCGGGAGCCCATTGGCATCCTGGAGGGATGACGAAACAGGCCGAGCGCGATACGGCGGTAGTGGTGGGGGCCGGGCCGAACGGGCTCGCGGCGGCGGTCACGTTGGCCCGGAGCGGGCTCCGGGTGACCGTGTTCGAGGCGGCGGACGAGATCGGCGGCGGCACCAGAAGCGGTGAACTGGACGTGCCGGGCGTCCTGTTCGACCACTGCTCCTCGGCGCATGTGATGGGCGCCGGCTCGCCGTTCCTGCGCACGCTCGATCTCGCGGCGTACGGGCTGGAATGGCTCTGGCCCGAGATCGATCTGGCTCATCCGGTGGACTCGGGCGGCGCCGGGGCGCTCTACCGGTCGGTCGAGCGGACGGCCGTGGAGCTCGGCGCCGACGGGCCCGCCTGGCGGCGGCTGTTCGGGCCGCTGGCCGCCGACGCCCAGGCGCTGACCGAAGAGGTCATGCGGCCGATGGCGCATGTGCCCCGGCATCCACTCCGGCTCGCCCGCTTCGGCCTGCGCGCCGTGCAGCCCGCCACCCTCGTCGCGCGCCGCTTCCGGACGGAGGCGGGGCGGGGTCTCTTCGGCGGGGTGGCGGCCCATCTCTTCGGACCGCTGACGCAGCCGTTCGGCGCATCCGTCGGACTCATGATCATCGCGGCCGGACACCGGTACGGCTGGCCGGTGGCCCGGGGCGGCTCCCGCGCCATCACCGACGCGCTGGCCGCGCTGCTCGCCGAAGCCGGCGGGCGGATCGAGACCGGCGTACGGGTCCGTTCGCTCGACCAACTCCCGCCAGCCGCAACGGTTTTGTTGGATCTGGCCCCGGCTGCGGCCGCCACTGTGATCGGCGACCGGCTGCCGCCCCGGGTACGCCGCGCCTACACCTGCTACCGGCACGCCCCCGGTGCGTTCAAGCTCGACCTGGCGGTCGAGGGCGGTGTGCCCTGGCGCGCCGAGGCCTGCCGCCGGGCCGGGACCGTGCACCTCGGCGGCAGTTTCGAGGAGATGGCGTACGCGGAGCGGGAGGTGTACCGGGGGCGGATGCCCGAGCGGCCTTTCACGCTCGTCTCCCAGCAGTATCTCGCCGACCCGGACCGCTCCGCCGGCGACATCCACCCCGTCTCCGCGTACGCGCATGTGCCGCACGGCTACGGTGGCGACGCCACCGAGGCGATGCTCGCGCAGTTCGAGCGCTTCGCACCGGGGACCCGCGACCGCATCGTCGCCGCCACCGCCACTTCCACTGCGGATTTCGAACGCGGCAACGCCAACTTCGTCGGTGGTGACATCATCGGCGGTGCCAACACTCCGCTGCGGCTGACGATGCGGCCACGGGTCGCCCTCGACCCGTACAGCACGGGCGTACCGGGCGTGTTCCTCTGCTCGGCGGCCACCCCACCGGGCGCCGGCGCCCACGGTATGAGCGGTCACAATGCCGCCAAGTCCGCGTTGCGTGCGTTGGGGATGGGGTGAGGGGGCGGGGTGAGTGCCCCCGTCGGGATCATTCAGTGGTGCGTCACGACACCGGCCGCCATCCGGCCGCAGTTCGAGCCGGAGACGCTGACACTGACGGTCTCGATCGTGCCGCCCCAGTCCACACACAGGCCCTTCGCCTGGAGATACACCGGACCCGCGTAGGAGGTGTATTCACCACTGTCGAAAACCGGGTCGGAACTCGCATCGGTCGGGCCGAGATAGGTGTACATGTACACCGGCTTACCGGGACTGTTCCGCACTGTCACGACACAGTTCTTTCCGGTCTTTGCGCTGTACGTGAGATAGACGGTTCCCTTTCCGGTCAGCGGCACGGAATTCACTACGCTGTAGCCGCTTCCGCAGGCTCCGTTGTACGTGGCCGTGGCGCCCGCCGGAGCGGCCGATGCGGTGGTGGCCGTTGCCATCGTGGCGATTCCGGCCACGGCGAGAACCGCGGATCCTACGATGGCATGTGAACGCTTCATGGGAATACCCCCGTCAGGTGATTCTTCCTTGGGTGGTGTGCCTCGGGTGGTCATTTCGAAGCGTTAGACACCGGGCGGACGGGGATGGTTGTACGCCTCTTCGCGAATTCGCCGCAGTTCGAACGGAGTTGGCGAAGAGCGCGGAGATGATGATGAAATCGGGCACGGGCGGCGGGCCCTTGGGCCGACCGAAAACGGACGGTCCCGCTCACGAAAACAGCCGGCCCCGGCGCCTCTGTCAGCGTCGGGAGCCGGCCGTGTCCACGGAAATCAGCCGGTTGCGAGGGCCTTGAGCCGGCTGTATGCGCCATTGAAGCGGTTGCGGTCACCGATCGGCTTACCCGAGGACGTGTGCTGCCAGATGGTCTGGAACCTCCAGCCGGACGGCAGCGGCCCGACGGCGGTGCCGTAGCGCGGGATCCACAGCGGGTTCGTCCTGCCGAACCGGTTCGAGTTTCCGGTGCACGCCTTCCACCAGTTGGTCGAGGTGTAGATGACCGCGTCCCGGCCGGTCTTCGCCCGGTAGGCCCGGAAGAAGTCCGCGATCCAACTGACCATCGCCGAAGGGCTCTTGCCGTAACAACTGGCCCCGTAGGGGTTGTACTCCATGTCGAGCGCACCGGGCAGCGTCCGGCCGTCCCGGGACCAGGCGCCTCCATGGGTCGCGAAATACTTCGCCTGCGCGGCGCCGCTGGAGTGATCCGGCAGCGCGAAGTGGTACGCGCCATGGATCATGTGGGCGTCGTACGCGCCCTTGTACTGCTGCGTGAAGTACGGGTTCTTGTAGTTGGTCCCCTCCGTGGCCTTCACGTAGGCCCAGCGCACTCCGCTCTTGTACAGCGCCGGCCAGCCGACATGGCCGTTGTGGCTGGAGACGTCGACGCCGGGCACGGTCTTGGCGGTTCCCCGAGGCTCGGAGCCGCCGGCGCGGTCGTCGCCCTCGTGGGCGGCGATGGTCGACCCCATCCAGTCCCGCTCGGGGTGGGCGGGTCTCTTTCCCGCATCCGACGACGCACCAGCGGAGCCGGACAGCGCGAGGGGCAGAACAAGCACGGAGAGGAGAGAAACGAGAGTTCCGGCCGCAATGGAGAGTGGGCGGCGGGCCGGACCGGATCTGCGCAAGGGCATCGCGAGCCTCCGAGGGCCTTCGGTTGGGTCAGTTTCAGCAGATTTTGAGCAGATTCCTGCTGATAAGAAGATTTATACGCTGAACTGATCGCGCCCGTTCCCCAACAAGCCGTCAGGCCGCTGACCGACAGGGCCATCTCACTCGACTGGCCGTCGCCTGCGGGAGCCTGCCGCACCAACGCGAAAGCGGGCCCCGGCAGTGCCGTGACCCGCTCTGTTGCGCAGCGGCGAACGCGCCATTCCGCCGCTTCGCTACTGCCTACGCCGACTCGGTCGGCCTATTCGTCTCGTTGTTCATGCCCACTGCTGCATCCGGCTCAGTACGCGGAGTTGACGTTGTCGATGGAGCCGTAGCGGTCGGCCGCGTAGTTGGCGGCGGCGGTGATGTTGGCGACCGGGTCGGTGAGGTTATGGGGGGTGCCGGCGACGTGGTAGGTGTCGAAGGTGGGCTGGATCACCTGGAGGAGGCCCTTGGAGGGGATGCCGTTGATGGCGTTGATGTCCCAGTCGTTGACGGCGTTGGGGTTGCCGCTGGACTCTCGCATGATGTTGCGGTGGAGGCCTTCGTAGCTGCCGGGGATGCCCTTGGCGTCCATGATGTCGAGGGCCTCACGGATCCAGCCGTCGAGGTTGTTCGCGTACTGCTTCGGCGTGACGGCCTTGCGCTCGGTGGAGCGGTTGGCGGCCTGCTTGGCGGTGTGGTCCTGCTCGGCGACCGCGGTGACCTTGATGCGGTCGGTCACGGACTTGGCGGCCTCGATGTGGGTCTTGGCGCCGTCCGCCTTGGCCTTCGCGGTGGCGGGCAGGCCATTGGCGCTGACCGGCTTCACCGCGATCGAGCCGTGCGCGGAAGCGGTCTGAGCGGTGCTGGGGGTCGCGGTGGCGGCCACTGCGGTGGTGGCGCCTACGGCGAGGAGAAAGGCGGTGGCGACCTTGTGGGTGCCGGTGATGCGGGCGGTGCGGGCAGTGCGGGGCAGGGTGAAGCTGGGCATGCGGGAGTGACCTCTTCCAGGGGGTGCTGGGGACGGGGCAGCGGCCTTCGGTGGCGCGTCAGGTCCGAGGTGTATGGCCGCGTTCGCCGTGAGGGCCGAAGTCGCTGGCTCGTTCTCGGTGCTGCCTGAACCATGTTTAGCGACGGCCCTTAATCGTGGCAATGGTGCTATGTACTACCCATCTTCGTCAGATGGATGGAAATGTCCGAAGCTATGCGAATTTCTCGGGCTATACAGCCTGAGTAAGGGAACTAAGCGCGTTCGTACGTGATGTGCGTCCTGTGCCCCGCATCACCCGGGAGGCGCCGCAACGCCCCCTCCAGAGGCCCTTCGAAGTGGTGTGGCTCACACCCGAATTACCTGCCTATGGCCCTGCTCGGTGCCCGGAAACGGCCCGCGGGAAAGATCGAGATCTGCCCGGGGGTGCACGGGAGCGCCTGGGAAATGCCTCAGGGGGAGACCGAAATTCTCCGAAAGTGGCGCAGGCCACTCCCGGCAAGCCTCCGCTGTGTTTTCGGGGGTGCACCCCGCGTGCTCGCCGTGTCCCCCCTGGGCTCCCGGAAGTGACCCGGGTCACTTCCAGTGGAATCGGGGACGGGCGCCAATTCCCGCCCCGTGACAGGTGAATGGGGCGCGGGGCGGCTCCGATCGGCCGTTCGTGAGTTCCGCTGCGGCGACACGACGGTGCCTCTCGTCCGTTCGCAGCAGCGTCGGGGCTTTCGAATGGCGACGCGCCCGAGCGTCCCGGAAGGTGAAAGCGCACAAGGCAATCACTCACCGTAAGGGAAAGCTCATGCTCCGTCGTACAGCCGTCATTCTCAGCGGCCTTGTCGTCTCAGGTTTCCTCGCCTCCGGGGCCGCCACCGCGGCCACCGCCGATAGATACGACCCGGAGGACTCGTCCCCCTACAGCTCCTCCAACTCCTCCAAGGACCAGAAGGCCGCCTCTCCGGGAAAGGTCGGCGAGCGCATCTACCCCGGCTCGCTCGCCGACTTGCTGAACGGTGTGCTGGGAGGTCGGACCTACTGACGCCCGCTTGGTGACACCCATGGCAATTGCCCTGCCCGCGCGATGCGGGCAGGGCAATTGCTGTTTCGGTCGTTCCGGCTCAGTACGCGGAGTTGACGTTGTCGATGGAGCCGTAGCGGTCGGCCGCGTAGTTGGCGGCGGCGGTGATGTTGGCGACCGGGTCGGTGAGGTTATGGGGGGTGCCGGCGACGTGGTAGGTGTCGAAGGTGGGCTGGATCACCTGGAGGAGGCCCTTGGAGGGGATGCCGTTGATGGCGTTGATGTCCCAGTCGTTGACGGCGTTGGGGTTGCCGCTGGACTCTCGCATGATGTTGCGGTGGAGGCCTTCGTAGCTGCCGGGGATGCCCTTGGCGTCCATGATGTCGAGGGCCTCACGGATCCAGCCGTCGAGGTTGTTCGCGTACTGCTTCGGCGCGGCCTTCGGCGCGGCCTTGGGGGCGGCCTTCGGCGTGGCCTTCTTCGTCACCAGGGCCTTGCGCTCGGTGGAGCGGTTGGCGGCCTGCTTGGCGGTGTGCCCCTGCTCGGCGACGGCGGTGACCTTGATGCGGTCGGCGACGGAGGCGAGGACCTCGCCGTCGGTCTTGGCGTCGTCGGCCTTGGCCTTCGCGGTGGCGGGCAGGCCATTGGCGCTGACGGGCTTCACCGCGGTCGGCGCGTGGCCGGCGGAGGCCTCCGCATTGCTCGGCCCCGCGGAGAGCGCAACGACGGCCGCGCAGCTCGCGGTGGCCACCAGCGCCGCGGAAACCTTGTGCGTGCGGGTGATGCGGGCGGTGCTGGGCAGGGTGAAGCTGGGCATGCGGAGTGACCTCTTCCAGGGACTGGACGGCGGGGAGGTGGCCTTCGGTGGCGCGTATCGACCGAGGGTCATGGCCGCGTTAGCCCTCTGGCTGAGGTCGCAGGCTCGTTCTCGGTGCTACCGGAAACATGGTTAGCGCCGGCCCTGGATGAAGGCAAAGATGCCCTGTACTACCCATCTTCGTGAGAAAGGGAGAGATGCTCCGCCTTGTCACTGTTCTGCCCGTTCTTCACGGCGTGGGCCCGGAATGGCATCGACTAGGCACCTTCGTACGTGATGTACGCCCTGTGCCCGGCATCACCCGAGACCGCCCTCAAAGGCTGTCCCCGCGCGCCATGAAGTTGCCTGCGCCACACCGCGGTAAAGGCATTTCCCCGCCCGTTCAGCCGCAGGCCCTGCCACGAACAGCGGGCACCCGGAACATGGACGTCGGGAACGTCATCGCGGCACGCCATATAGCTGCGCCCCCTACGGGATGCGTAGAGGGCGCAAGAAAGCGTCGGGGGATTCACCGAGGCGGAGACGCTCCTCCTCCTCTTCCTCCTCCTCCGCCTCGGCTCTCGTTCTCGGTGTCCGGGGTCTTCAGTTCTCCAGCAGCCGCGCCGCGAGGTGCTCGATACGGGAGTGCCAGGCGGCAAGGGCGGTCTCCGTGTCGAACTCCTGCGGGCCGGTCTGGGTGAGCACGAGGCGAGCGCCGTGGCCGGTGCCCTGTCCCAGCTCCCAGCGGACCGTTCCTTCCGGATGCCAGCGGTATGCGAGCGCCGTCGGTGCCCGCACCTCGGTGACCGGCCCGTTCGGGATCTTCTCCGCGGTGAAGCCTTCCGGGGCGGGCGTGCCCGGCAGCGGCTCGTCCCCCTTGGTCAGCTCGGCCCAGACGGCGTCCGCGGGCCGTACGAGCTGCCGCTCGAACCGGATCCGCAGACCGTCCGCGGTGTCCTCGACGGCGCCGTGACCGAGGTCGAACTGTTCGAGGTACGCCTCGTGCAGCTCGCCGGTATCGGGGGTCACGGCGGTGGACTCACCGTCGAGCAGCTGCGACAGCGCGGTGATGCACAGATGCCACCCGGAAGCGAAGCTGGCGCCGCCGAAGCGGTCGCCGAAGGTGTGCACCAAGGTCAGCAGCGAGCCCTCCCCATCGGGGGTGATCTCCCAGCTCAGATGGTCGTCGCCCCAGGTGAACGCGAACAGCCGGGGCTCGTCGGCGTCGGTGACCGTGCCGGTCATCGGGGGGCCGCCGGCACCCGGCATCGAAAAGGTCATCGCCCCTCCCGGTACGAGTTCCACGGTGACCTCGGACGGGAACCACCGTCCGATCTGCGCCGGATCGGTGATCGCGGACCAGACCTTGCGGGGCGGATGGGCGAGCCGGCGCTCCATGCGCAGCGCGGTCCGGCCATCGGCGGTGGTGAGGGTGTCGGAGTGCGGGTTCATCGCGGTTCGTCCTCCATGGCGTCGAGGTGCCGTTCGAGGGCGTCGAGGCTCCCGGTCCACAGGTGCCGGTAGTGCGCGAGCCAGGCGTCCAGCTCCGCCAGGGGCTCGGGCCGCAGCTCGTACCAGCGGCGCTGCGCGTCCTGCCGGACCCGGACGAGCCCGGCCTCGCGCAGCACCCGCAGATGCTTGGAGGTGCCGGGCTGGCTCAGCCCGAGGTGGTCGGTGAGCTCACCGACCAGATGAGGGCGCTCCAGGAGCAGGTCGAGGATCTTGCGTCGGCTCGGCTCCGCGAGTACGTCGAACGGTATGGGCATACCTCCAGCATCCCTCCCTGGTTATATAACCGCAAGGGAATCTTTCAGGGGAGAGTGCTGGACGCCCAGTGCTGGATGTCGACATTCCACCGGCTCGCGAAAGGGCCCGGTACGGCTGGTCCGGCGTCACACAAACGCCGGGCCGGCCGCCGACAGCTCCTCACGCGCGACCGGTACGAGGCAGGGAGCCGAGCTCAGGGGCGCGTCCGTGAAGAAGCGGGCCGCCAAGTCGGCCACGTCCTGGGCGCGTTCGAGGATCACCCAGTGGTCGGAATCGGGAATGGTCACCAGCCGGCTGCCCTGAATGCTGGCCGCAAAATCGCGTTGCCGGGCCGCGGTGGTCAATGTGTCGTGCTCGCCGTTGAACACCAGCGTCGGTACGCCGGTCAGGCCGCCGGAGAACTCCGGTGGGTTCGACAGCGCGCGGCGCACGAAGGTGGCGGCGTGCGGTGTGCTCCGGGAGGTGTGCAGCAGCGAGCGCCGGACGTAGCGATAGGTGAGCTCCCGCCGTACCACATGCCGGTCCTCGTCAAAACACATCAGAGCTTTGGCGGTCATGGTTGCGAAGGTTTCGAAGTCGCCCTTGTCCAGGGCGTCGCTGGCCTGGTGGAACGGGGCCTGCAGTGCGGGGCTGATGTATACCGGTGGGCCGCCGAGGACGAGCCGTGCGATGCGCCGGGGGAAGCGCTGGGCGAAGGCGTAGGCGACGCTGGCCCCGTGCGAATAACCGAAGAGATTGATCTGTGGGTCGCCCAGGTCGTCCACGATGCCCTCGACTGCCCTGCACAGGAGGTCGAGGGACGGCCCCGGGGGCAGCGGTCCCGCGCTCCCCATGCCGGGCAGGTCGGCGGTCACCACATCCGCCAACGGCCCCAGACGGTCCTCCATCGGCGGCCAGCCGTGCAATCCCTGCATAGCGCCTCCCAGAGCCACGACGGGTTCGATACTCCGGTCGGGCTGCCGCGCCACCCGGTAGGAATAAGGCACCCCGCTCACCGACAACGAACGGATCGATTCCTCTGACATGGCTGTTTCCTTTTCGCGGAGACCTGCGGGAACGGGCTGCGTGCGAGGGCCTGGACGGGGGCGGTACGAGGGGGGATCCGGGCTGATCCATGGGCGACGCCTCAACCGCGGGTCAGTACGAGCGCGGCGTTGTGCCCGCCGATGCCGAGCGACATCTTGACCGCGCAGTCAAACGCCCCCGGTCGGGCCGCCTTGCGCACGATCTCGATCGGGAGCCGCGGATCGGGCACTTCGAGATTGGCGGTCGGCGGCACCAGCTGCTGCTCCAGGGCGAGCACGGTGAGCGCGGTCTCGATGCCGCCGGCCGCACCCAGCGTGTGCCCGGTCATCCCCTTTGTGGAGGTGACCAGGGGATGGTCCCCGAGCACCCGGTGCAGCATGTTGGCCTCGATGACGTCATTGAGGACGGTCGAGGTGCCGTGCGCGTTGACATGGCCGACGTCGCGGGCCTGTACGTCGGCGTCCGCCATGGCGGTGCGCAGCGCCCGCTCGATGCCGTTGCCGTCGGGGTCCGGTGCCACGGCCGCGTAGGCGTCGCTGGATGCGCCGTATCCGGAGACCTGAGCGCGGACGGTGGCCCGCCGGGCCCTGGCGTGCTCGGGCCGTTCCATCACGAGGAGCCCGGCGCCTTCGCCCATGACGAAACCGTCCCGCTCCGCGTCGAACGGGCGGCAGGCCGCGGACGGGTTCTCGCGGCGGGTGGAGAGCGCCTTCATCTTGCAGACGCTGGCGATAAGCAGCCGGCTGAGGACGGACTCCGCGCCGCCGGCGATGGCGATATCGCACGCCCCGGTGCGCAGCAACTGGTGCGCGGTGCCCACGGCGACGCTGCCGGAGGAGCAGGCGGTCGCCACGGTCATGCTGGGGCCCTGTGCGCCGAGGTCCATGGAGATGCTGCTTGCGGCGCTGTTGACCGCGGTCAGCGAGGCGAGCTTGGGGGAGACCCGCCGCGGGCCGCGCGCGGCCATGGCGGCATACTGCGCGTCGTAGAAGGGCAGCCCGCCGTGTGCGCAGCCGATGACGACGGCGACGCGGGCGGCGTCCCAGGTCGAGGTGTCCAGCTTGGCGTCGGCGATGGCCTCCCGTGCGGCGATCACCGCGAGCTGTGAGAAGCGGTCCATCAGCCGCTGGGTGGCGATGCCCAGCACCTCGGCGGTGTCCAGACCGTCGATGGCGTACACGAAGTCGCAGGGCAGATCGGCGAGTTCCGCTTGGCGCCGTACGCCGCTCGGCACGGTGTCCTCGGTGACGGTGTGCCAGGTCGCCTTCGCGCCCACGCCCGCGGCGGTCACCAGTCCCAGCCCGGTCACCGCCGCGTGGAACGGCGTCCGGCGGGCCGTCACGCGGCGACGCCGTCGACGGCCGCCACCAGCTGGCCCACGGTGTTGCGCGGCGTCAGCGACACCTCGTCGAGGTCGATGTCCAGCTGTTCCTCGATCAGTACGCGGAGCTCTTCGAGGGCCAGCGAGTCCAACCGCAGAGTGCTCAGCGGGGCCTCGGAGTTGAGGCGGGCCGAAGGGATTCCGAATCGCTGGACCAGCAAGCTGTTGACAACTTCTGCCGCATTCACGTGGTGCTCCTCCGCTGTTCGTAGGCGATGCCGCCAACCGCGTTCTGACGGTTTTGCCGGCGACTCCGGCTGGTCACGGGCACCCTTTATACGCGATTTGTCCCGAAAACTCCCCAACCTTGGTCGCTCAATGGGGTGATGAGCGTGGCGGGGTGGGTGGGAGGGGCGCACCGCATGGGAGCGCGCACCGCGCAGGGCACCTTCTTGTCCTAACGCAACGGGTCGATGGAAGGTGCGGAGGCGCACACCAACGGACTAGCGTTGGTTTATTGCCAGTTGTCCCCGAGAGGCTTATCGGCGGATGTCCGCTCGCGGCCTGGGTGTCCTGGCCTGTCGTGGGCGCCCTGCTGCGCTTGCCTGCCCGTGCTCAGGCCTGGTCGAGCGCGCTGGTCACGCGACCCAGCAGGCCGCGGAGTGTACGGAGTTCGTCGACCGTGAGGCCGGTCGCGGCCAGCATCCGGCGGGGCACCGGCAGGGCCTGTTCGCGCAGGTCCTCGCCGGCGGTGGTGAGGTGGATGGTGACGGACCGCTCGTCCTCGGCGCTGCGCTCGCGGCGTACCAGGCCGGCCGTCTCCAGTCGCTTGAGGAGCGGGGAGAGGGTGCCGGAGTCCAGTCGGAGCTGCTCGCCGATGGTCTTGACGGGCTGGGGGCCGTGCTCCCAGAGGACCAGCATGACCAGGTACTGGGGGTAGGTCAGGCCGAGGTCCTTGAGGGCGTCCCGGTAGACGCTGCCGAAGGCGCGTGAGGCGGCGTGCAGTGAGAAGCAGACCTGGTGGTCGAGGCGGAGCAGTTCGGCGTCGGGGACCGGAGGGCTGGTCGGGGAGGTCATGGACCCAGGTTAGCCCGCCGTGGATTATTTAGTTGTGCACAACTGAGTTGCGTGCAATTTAAATGTGTGTAATGGTTATGGACATCGGGCGGCCCGGGAACGGCCGCCGAGCTATCGAAGGGAACCGAGATGGACGCGCTGTACACCGCTGTCGCCACCGCCAACGGCCGCGAGGGCCGGGCCGTCAGCTCCGACGGCCAGATCGATCTCGCCCTGGCGATGCCGCCGGCGCTCGGGGGCAACGGCGCGGGCACCAACCCGGAGCAGCTCTTCGCGGCCGGGTACGCGGCTTGCTTCGCCAGTGCGATGGGCAATGTCGGACGCCAGATGAAGGTCGACACCAAGGATGTCTCGGTGACCGCCGAGGTCTCCATCGGGAAGGACGACACGGGCTTCGGTCTGGCCGTGATCATGCGGGTGGAGCTGCCGGACGCCCTGGCCGGCGAGACCGGCCGTCAGCTGGTCGAGGCGACCCACGCGTACTGCCCGTACTCGAAGGCCACCCGCGGCAACATCGATGTCGAGCTCGTCATCGAGTAGGGACCGAAGACTGAGGTGCTCGGGCCGGCCCCGCGGTGCAGTGGCGGGGGCGGCCCGGCGCACGTGCGCGGCGAAGGCCCCTCTCGGGGTGGGGGGCGGCATGGTGGGGGTCAGCTCCGGGTATTGCCGGCCCCGGTGCT
>NZ_JBFAIP010000028.1:0-91167 GCF_040654775.1 Streptomyces sp. NPDC050636 | reverse complement strand
CATGGGGGGTCCGGGCCGGGGCCGGGCCCCCCGACCGCCCCCCCCCCTCCGGCCGGGCCCCGGCGGGGGGTTCCCTCACCTCGCGGCCGCTGCCGTATGCCACGGCCGGGCGGGGAGCGGGCCGGCGCCGCCGCCGCTCACGGACCGGCCGATGGATTACTTCCGGGAGCCCTCGCCCGCCTCACTGTCGGCCGCCGCCTCCGATGACTGCTGCCGGGGAATCTCCACGCCCTCGGCGGCCGCCGCCTCGCCCTCTTCCGAAGCCTCGGACTCCTCGGCCGCCGTCGGCTCATGAGGTGCCTCCTCGGACTCCTCGGCCTCGGCGGCCTCCGACTCGGCCGTCAACGTCGCCGCGGCCGCCTCCTCCGTCGACGCCTCATCCTTACGACGGCGAAACCGCGAAAACACGCCCATAACTTCTCCTACGCTACTCATCCGGGCGAAATCCCTTGCCGCCCGGAGCGTCCCATTGCGCCGCCCGCGGGCGCCGGTCATGCACCGGCTCTCGGGATCTCGCAACAGGCAACGACCCCACCCGTAGCCCGTCACGTCGCTCGTTCGAGATGGGGGCGTGATGTTTGCGAGACTGACGAGGTGAACATCGCCGTTCCCGCTCCGCGGGTCATCGCCGTCGTCGGCCCCACCGCGGCCGGAAAGTCAGACCTGGGCGTCGCCCTCGCGCAGCACTTGGGCGGCGAGGTCATCAACGCCGACTCCATGCAGCTCTACCGCGGCATGGACATCGGCACCGCCAAACTCACCCCCGAGGAGCGGCAGGGCGTCCCGCACCGGCTGCTCGACATCTGGGATGTGACGCGGGCGGCGAGCGTCGCCGAGTACCAGACGCTGGCCCGCGCCGAGATCGACCGGCTGCTCGCAGAGGGCCGCACCCCGGTCCTCGTCGGCGGCTCCGGACTGTACGTACGCGGCGCCATCGACGCCCTCGACTTCCCCGGCACCGACCCGGACGTCCGCGCCCGCCTGGAGGCCGAGCTGGCAGAACAGGGCAGCGGCGCCCTGCACGCCCGGCTGGCCGCCGCCGACCCCGAGGCCGGACGCGCCATCCTGGCCAGCAACGGCCGGCGCATCGTGCGCGCCCTGGAGGTCATCGAGATCACCGGCCGCCCCTTCACCGCGAACCTCCCCGGGCACGAGGCGGTCTACGACACCCTGCAGATCGGCGTCGACGTCGAGCGCCCCGAGCTCGACGAGCGGATCGCGCTGCGCGTGGACCGGATGTGGGAAGCCGGGCTCGTCGACGAGGTGCGCCGCCTGGAGGCCGAGGGGCTGCGCGAGGGGCGTACGGCGTCCCGGGCGCTCGGCTACCAGCAGGTGCTCGCCCAGCTGGCGGGGGAGTGCACCGAGCAGGAGGCGCGCGACGAGACGGTGCGCGCCACCAAGCGCTTCGCGCGCCGTCAGGACTCCTGGTTCCGCCGGGACCCGAGGGTCCACTGGCTCAGCGGTGCCGCCGACCGCCGGGCGGAACTCCCACAGCTCGCGCTGGCGTTGCTCGAACGACCGGTCACAGCCTGATCACGTCATGGCATCGGGACGCTCCGGCCGTCATCCGGGCCGCTGAGGGCGTGTCATCATCGACCTTCGATCGAGGCGTGCAATCTGCAGTGGGGAGGGCGCGTGGCAATGGAGGCCGGCCCTCGCAACAGAGCGCAGCAACCGGACCCGAACGCATCCGACACGGCTCCGCTGACCCAGGACGGTCCGGAGACCCCGGACGCCATGTCCTCCGCCGCCGACGGCATCCCCCCGCTCGCCGAGCCGGCTGCCCTGGGCGACACCCTGGACGACTCGGACGGTCCTGACGTGGGCCCCGACGGGCCCGCCGAGGGCGGCGAGTCCTTCCGGGAGCTCCGGCCGCCGCGCCGGCTGCGACTGTGGCAGCTCGCGCCGATCGTCGTGCTCGCCGCAGTCGGATCGCTGATGTTCGCCTTCCCCCTCGCCTTCGAGTTCGGCGGCGACGGGGGTGCGGTGATCGCGATGCTCGGGCTGCTGTTGTGCTGCTGCGCGGCGGGGTGGGGAATGATGGCCGCCCGCCGCGTCGGGCACACCTGGCCGGGACTGCCGGCCCGCGGGTCCGGCCGGCGTGCCGGCTGGCGGGTCGTGCTGATCTACGCCGCGGTGGTGGCGGTCCCCGCGGCCCTGGCCATCTGGCGCGTGGCCCGCCTGCGCTGACCCGGCGCGTACGCGGACCGACGCGGCCCCGGCTTCGCGGTTCGCCGGGCCCGGCCCGTACGATTCAAGGGTGAACAACCCTCAGCGCATCGCCTTCCTCAAGGCTCACGGCACCGAGAACGACTTCGTCATCGTCCCGGACCCGGACGGGCGCCTCGATCTGCCCGCGACCGCGGTCGCCCGGATCTGTGACCGGCGGGCCGGGCTCGGCGGCGACGGGGTGTTGCGTGCCGTACGGTCCGCGGCGCATCCCGAGGCACGCGCGATGGCCGACGAGGCCGAGTGGTTCATGGACTACCGCAACGGCGATGGTTCGATCGCCGAGATGTGCGGCAACGGCGTCCGCGTTTTCGCGCGCTATCTGCTGCACGCCGGGCTGGTCGAGGCGGGCGACGTCGCCATCGCCACCCGCGCCGGCGTACGGCGGGTCCACCTCGCCAAGACCGGGGATGTCACCGTCTCGATGGGGCGCGCCGAGCTTCCCGACGAGAGCGTCGTCGTCACCGTCGACGGGCGCAGCTGGCCGGCCCGCAACGTGAACATGGGCAACCCGCATGCCGTCGCGTTCGTCGAGGATCTGGACCACGCCGGTGAGCTGAGTGCGGTGCCGCCGTTCAGCCCAGCGGGGGTTTATCCCGAGGGCGTGAACATCGAGTTCGTTGTGGACCGCGGCCCGCGCCATGTGGCGATGCGGGTGCACGAGCGGGGCTCCGGGGAGACCCGCTCCTGTGGGACCGGCGCCTGCGCGGTCGCCGTCGCCACCGCTCGCAGGGACGGTGCGGACCCGGCCGTGACCGGCACCCCGGTGACCTACACCGTCGATGTGCTCGGCGGCAGCCTGTCGATCACCGAGCTGCCCGACGGGACGGTGGAGATGACCGGGCCGGCCGTGATCGTCGCCGAGGGCACGTTCGATCCCGCGTGGCTGGCGGCGGCGCTCGCCTGACGGGTACCCCCCTGGCGGGGTGCGCGGGATACGGCTCCGGCCCCGAGATTCGCTCGAATGGGTGATCCGTTTCACTCTGGGCGAGAGCCGGACAGCGCTGCGTGATGGGCTCGATAGCATCAAGCACCGGCCAGGACGTCCGACTGAACGGCGTCCACCGCCGGTCGACGCTGCCGGAGGTGCCCATGAGCGCAGAGGCCACAGACCCTGGTAACCCTGAAGCAGCGGGCCGCAAGCGCGGCCGCCCCCGCCTGGAGCTCCGGGGGCTGCGTCGGATCGGGCGCGCCGCGCTGCTCGGTCCGGCCGCCCGCGACGGCCTCCCGGACGCCCTGGAACATGTCGCCAAGGTGCACCGCGGTCACCATCCCGACGCCGATCTGGACATCCTGAGCAAGGCGTACCTCCTGGCGGAGTCCTCGCACCGCGGCCAGATGCGCAAGAGCGGCGAGCCGTACATCACCCATCCGCTCGCGGTGACCCTCATCCTCGCCGAACTGGGCGCGGAGACCACGACGTTGACCGCCTCGCTGCTCCACGACACCGTCGAGGACACGGAGGTGACGCTCGATCAGGTGCGGGCGGAGTTCGGCGCGGAGGTCTGCTACCTCGTCGACGGTGTGACAAAGCTGGAGAAGGTCGATTACGGCGCGGCCGCCGAGCCGGAGACCTTCCGCAAGATGCTGGTCGCCACCGGAAACGACGTCCGGGTGATGTCCATCAAGCTCGCCGACCGGCTGCACAACATGCGCACCCTGGGCGTGATGCGGCCCGAGAAACAGGCCCGGATCGCCAAGGTGACCCGGGACGTGCTGATCCCGCTCGCCGAACGCCTCGGCGTCCAGGCGCTGAAGAGCGAGCTGGAGGATCTGGTCTTCGCGATCCTGCACCCGGAGGAGTACGCCACCACCCGCCGCCTCGTGCGGGAGCGGACCGACCTCTGCCGGCAGCAGCCCGATCCGCTGGCCGTGATCGCGGACCGGGTCCGCGCGACCCTGGATGAGGCCGGGATCGGCGCCGAAGTGCGGGTCGTCCCACGGCACTTGGTGTCCGTGCACCGGGTGCTGCTGGGGCGCGGTGAGGTGACCGGCGCGGACCTGGGGCGGCTGCTGGTCCTCGTCGCGGAGGACGCCGACTGCTATGCGGTCCTCGGTGAGTTGCACACCTGCTTCACCCCGGTCATCTCCGAGTTCAAGGACTTCATCGCGTCCCCCAAGTTCAACCTCTACCAGTCGCTGCACACCGCGGTCACCGGCGAGGCCGGGGGGATCGCCGAGACGCTGATCCGTACGCACCAGATGCACCGGGTCGCGGAGGCCGGGGTGATCGCGCTGGGCAATCCGTACGCACCGTGCACCGGGGCGTCCGGCGCGGACGCACCCGAGGGGGAGCGGGCCGACCCCACCCGCCCCGGATGGCTCTCGCGGCTGCTGGAATGGCAGCGGACGACCCCCGATCCGGACACGTTCTGGACGTCGCTGCGGGATGATCTCGCGCAGGACCGGGAGATCACGGTCTTCTGCGCCGACGGGCTGTCGGACGGGCCGGACGGCCGGTCCGCGGATGTCCCGGGCGGCCCGTCCGGTGCCACGGGCGGCGTCATCGGGCTGCCTGCCGGGGCGAGTTGTGTGGACGCCGCGTACGCGCGGCACGGCGAGGCGGCACACTGCTGCATCGGCGCCCGCGTCAACGGCCGCCTCGCGACGCTCGCCACCGTTCTGCACGACGGCGACAGCCTGCATCTGCTGATGGCCCCGGAATCGGCGACCGGGCCCTCCCCGGAGTGGCTCGACCACGCCCGTACGCCGGCCGCCCGGCTCGCCATCTCCCGGAGGCTGTCGGAGCCGCTGGAGGCCGGCGGTCCGTCCGCCGGGCCCGGAGAGGCACCGGCCGGGCCGCCCGCCGCCGTGACCGCGCACGAACCCCGCGAGGTCACCCCGGCGTCCGTCCTTGCCATGGCGGATCTGCCCGGTGCGGCGGTCCGGCTGGCGGGCTGCTGCACCCCGGTGCCGCCGGACAGCGTCACCGGGTTCGCCGTACGGGGCGGCACGGTCACCGTGCACCGCGCCCTGTGCCCCGTGGTGGCGCGGATGGCGGCGACGGGCCGGCAGCCGGTCGGGGTGCGCTGGCGGGGCGCGGGCCGGACCGGCCACGGCTGCCGGGTGACCCTCCTCGCCGAGGCCTTCAGCCGGCCCCACCTCCTGGCCGACCTCACCGAGGCGATCGCCGCCCAGGGCGCCGCCGTGGTGTCGGCCGCCGTCGAACCACCGCACGAGCAGCGGGTGCGGCACACGTACACCCTCCAGCTCCCCAACGCCGACGGGCTGCCGTCCCTGATGCGGGCGATGCGCCAAGTGCCGGGCGTCTTCGACGTGTTGCGGGCCGGCCGGCCCAGACCGGCCGCCGCGGTGCGCCCGTAGGGGGCCCGGTCAGGCGGCCGTAAGCCGGACGTATGATCCGCCGCCCGTTCGGGTGCCGTAATGCCGCGCCATCCACCGGGGAGGGGGCCGCGCTGATAGCGGTAGCCCATGCCGCTTCCCTTGCGCCGCCCGTACCGCGATCCCGACCGTGCCGTCCGCGACCGGCCCCGCGCCCCGCGCGACAGGACCCCGTCCCAGGCCGTCCGCCGGGCCGCCGCCCTGGGGCTGGCGGCCCTCACCACGCTCGGCGCGGCCGCGCCCCTGTCCCCGGGGCCGCGCGGTATCGGCGACCCTCTCTTCCCCACCCTCGGCAACCCCGGCTACGACGTCCTGTCCTACGACGTCTCCCTGGACTACCCCGGTCGCAACGACCGGCCGCTCGACGCCGTCACCGAGATCACCGCCCGCGCCACCGCCGGGCTCGACCACCTCAACCTCGACTTCGCCCGCGGCAGCGTCCAGTCCGTCCGGGTCGGCGGCCTGCCGGCCCGGCACGCGCGGCACGGCGAGGACCTGGTGGTCACCCCGCTCGTACCGATCACCCCGGGCCAGGAGCTGCGGATCGTCATCCGGCACACCAGCGATCCCCGCGACAGGAACGACGGCGGCTGGATCCGTACCGTCGACGGGCTGGCGATGGCCAACCAGGCCGACGCCGCGCACCGCGTCTTCCCCTGCAACGACCACCCCTCCGACAAGGCGATCTTCACCTTCCGCATCTCCGCGCCCAGGGAGCTGACGGCGGTCGCCAACGGCCTGTCCCTGGGACGCCGCGACCAGGGGGCGCGCCGCGTCTGGACGTACCGCACCGCGCACCCCATGGCCACCGAGCTGGCGCAGGTGTCCTTCGGGAAGTCCAGCGTGCTGCGGCGCCGCGGACCGCACGGGCTGCCGATGCGCGATGTCGTACCGACCGCCGACCGTGCCGCCCTCGCTCCCTGGCTCGCCAAGACGCCGGACCAGATCGCCTGGCTGGAGCGCAAGATCGGCCGCTTCCCCTTCGAGACGTACGGGCTGCTGATCGCGGACGCCAGAACCGGCTTCGAGCTGGAGACACAGACCCTGTCGCTCTTCGAGAAGGGCCTGTTCACCTCCGGCCGGCTGCCCGCCTCGTACATCGAGTCCGTGATGGTGCACGAGCTGGCCCACCAGTGGTTCGGCGACAGTGTCAGCCCGCGCCGCTGGTCCGACCTCTGGCTGAGCGAGTCCCACGCCACCTGGTACGAGGCCCTCTACGCTCAGGAGAAGGGCGGCAACCGCGGCTCCATGGAGGCACGGCTGCGCCGGGCGTACGAGTGGTCGGACGAATGGCGCGCGGCCGACGGCCCGCCCGCGGCGCCCAAGCCGCCCAGCGCCGGCAAGAAGATCAGCATCTTCCGGCCGATCGTCTATGACGGCAGCGCGCTGGTCCTCTACGCCCTGCGGCAGAAGATCGGCCAGGGCGCCTTCGCCCGGCTCGAACGCGCCTGGGTGGCCCGGCACCACGACGGAGTGGCCGGCACCCACGACTTCATCGCGCTGGCCTCCGAGACCGCAGGTCAGGACCTCTCCGGCTTCCTGCGTGGCTGGCTGTACGCCACGAAGACCCCGCCGATGCCCGGTCACCCCGACTGGAAGCCGAAGGACGACCGGCAGCCCAGGGCACACCGGGCGGCGCCGCGGTCCGAGGCACCCGGGCCGCCGTCCCGGGGAAACACCGGAAAACCCGCGTGACCCCCGCAACGGGCCGTGCGACCATCGACGGGTCGGCCGACGGACGCCCGGGAATCTCCGGCGCGGCTCGGACGTTGAGACCAGCGAAGGCCGTACCACCATCGACAGTCCCAGCGGGACCGCCCGGTCCCCACCAGGACTTCCCAACGACACAAAGGATCAAATGACCTCCTCTTCTTCCCTTCCGCAGGACCGCCAGCGCCTCCCCGAGAGCCTTCGGGCCGACGCCCTGATGGAAGAGGACGTCGCCTGGAGCCACGAGATCGACGGGGAGCGTGACGGCGACCAGTACGACCGCTCGGCGCGGGCGGCGCTGCGCCGTGTGGCGGGCCTGTCCACCGAGCTCGAAGACGTCACCGAGGTCGAGTACCGGCAGCTCCGCCTGGAGCGGGTGGTACTCGTCGGCGTATGGACCACGGGCACGGTGCTCGACGCGGAGAACTCGCTCGCCGAGCTCGCCGCGCTGGCGGAGACCGCCGGCGCGATGGTGCTCGACGGCGTCGTCCAGCGCCGCGACAAGCCGGACCCGGCCACGTACATCGGCTCGGGCAAGGCGCTGGAGCTGCGCGACATCGTGCTCGAATCCGGGGCGGACACCGTGGTGTGCGACGGTGAGCTCTCCCCGGGCCAGCTGATCCACCTGGAGGACGTCGTCAAGGTCAAGGTGGTCGACCGGACCGCCCTGATCCTCGACATCTTCGCCCAGCACGCCAAGTCCCGGGAGGGCAAGGCGCAGGTCTCCCTGGCGCAGATGCAGTACATGCTGCCCAGGCTCCGTGGCTGGGGCCAGTCGCTGTCCCGTCAGATGGGCGGTGGCGGATCCAGCAGCGGCGGCGGAGGCATGGCCACCCGTGGTCCCGGTGAGACCAAGATCGAGACGGACCGGCGGCGGATCCGCGAGAAGATGGCGAAGATGCGCCGGGAGATCGCGGAGATGAAGACCGGCCGGGACATCAAGCGCCAGGAACGCCGGCGCAACAAGGTCCCCTCGGTCGCCATCGCCGGCTACACCAACGCCGGCAAGTCCTCCCTGCTCAACCGCCTCACCGGCGCCGGCGTCCTGGTGGAGAACGCCCTGTTCGCCACCCTGGACCCGACCGTCCGGCGGGCCGAGACGCCCAGCGGGCGGCTCTACACCCTCGCCGACACCGTCGGATTCGTCCGGCACCTCCCGCACCACCTCGTCGAGGCGTTCCGCTCCACGATGGAGGAGGTCGGCGATGCCGATCTCATCCTGCATGTGGTCGACGGCTCGCATCCGGTGCCGGAGGAGCAGCTGGCCGCCGTCCGTGAAGTGATCCGCGATGTGGGCGCGACGGACGTGCCCGAGATCGTGGTCGTCAACAAGGCCGACGCGGCCGATCCGCTGGTGCTCCAGCGCCTGCTGCGGCAGGAGAAGCACGCCCTCGTGGTCTCGGCCCGTACGGGCCAGGGCATGACGGAACTGCTCGACCTGCTCGACGAGGAACTGCCGCGCCCCGAGGTCGAGATCGAGGCGCTGGTGCCCTACACCCAGGGCGCCCTGGTCTCCCGGGCACACGCCGAGGGTGAGGTCATCTCCGAGGAGCACACCGCGGACGGCACCGTCCTCAAGGCGCGGGTGCACGAAGAGCTGGCCGCCGAATTCCAGCCCTTCGTGCCGGCGGCGTAACAACACAGCGCGACGGCGCACGACGAAGGCCCGCCCCCGGTCTCCCGGGGGCGGGCCTTCGTCATCTCACGACGGGCGGAGCGGGCGGCGCCGGTGCACGACACCGCCCGCAGCACGGCATTACTGCTTGCTGGCCCACTTCTTGCTCATGCTGTCGAAGATCGACTTGGCCTCGGCACCCAGGTGCGGGCCGGCCGACCAGCGGGCCGGGCGCGGCCCCATCGACATGTTGGAGACCAGGACCGGCTTGCCGTCCTTGCCCTTGATGAACCAGGGACCACCGGAGGAGCCACCGGTCATGGTGCAGCCGATCCGGTACATGGTCGGCATCTTCGCCTCCGTCGTCAGACGGGTCGGCTTGTCGGTGCACTGGTTCTGAATGGCACCGTCGAACGGCGCCTCCGCCGGGTAGCCCTGAGCGGTCAGGCTCGGGATCTTGTTCATCGCGGGGGCGTTGAACTCGACCTCGTACGCACCGCCGGCGATCTCCTCCAGCGACTTACCGCCGTTGGCCGTCTCCGGCTTGACGTGCATCAGCGCGAAGTCGTACGGAGCCATCGGCACGCCCGGAACGGCGCCGCCGTCCTTGATCCACTCACTGGAGGTGGCCATGTCGTCCGCCCACCACTTGCCGGACGGCACCCGGTCCTCGAACGGCGTGGTCTTCATCTTGCTGGCGGGCTGGCCGGTCCGGTTGAAGTTCGGCACGAACATCATGTTGCGGTACCAGCCGCCGTTCTTGCCGGCGTGCACACAGTGCGCGGCGGTCCACACGAGGTTGGACTTGCCGGGGTGCGCCGGGTCCTTGACGACGGTGGCGGAACAGCGGGAGTCGCCCTCGGGGGTGCTGAACGCCAGCAGTCCGACGCCGGGAGCGGTGGAGGTGTAGGGCGTCTTGACGGGCTGGGCCTGGACGGCCGCCGGCTCGGGGTCGGTCTTGCCCTGGTCCTGGGAGATGTCCTCAGGCTTGCTGGGGTCCTTGGGCGGCTTGATCTTGTCGATCTTGTCCGGGTTCCAGAAGTCCTTGATGATCGGGTTGATGAACTCCCCGGCCTCCCGGAGCCACTTGTCCTTGTTCCAGTTCTTCCACTCGCCGTTCTTCCACTTGTCCAGGTCGAAGCCGTGTTCCTTGAGCTTGTCCTGGATCTCCTTGGGGATCTGGATGTCACCCCCGCCCGTGGTGTCGGCCGCCTGAGTCGGCTTGGCGTCCGCGTTGTCGCCCTCGGGCCCGCAGGCGGTGACGGTCATCGCCAGCACTGCCGTGAGGGCGGCCGCGGCCAGGACTGGCCGACGTATGGATCGCATGGGTGAGCTCCCCCTGGTGAATTCGATCTGAGCTTGTGTGGCTTTGGTGCACTTGCGCCGTTCCGATCTTTGTCATGAACCTCAAGATCCGAGCGCAAGACCCCACTATGCCGGTGCCGAGGAGGACGGTGGTAGTCGGGTCCCCGGTTCCGGTCTTCCCCATGAGCACCGATCTCGCCGGTAACCGTGATCCTCCGTCGGCGTCGTCGTTGGTACGTACGGGGGACGCAGGGCCGCCGCAGCAGCGGGCCGGCATTCAGCAGCACAACAGCAGGAGGACACAACTGCCGTGGCGTTGACCGATACCGTGCCGGCGGCCGTGCCGTCGGCCCACGAGGGGATCCTGCGGCGGCAGTCCCTGCGTGAGTCCGCCGCCCGTACGTACGCGCGCTCGCTGCCCATCGTCCCGGTGCGCGCCCGCGGGCTGACCATCGAGGGCGCCGACGGCCGGCGCTATCTCGACTGCCTTTCCGGCGCGGGCACGTTGGCGCTCGGGCACAACCACCCCGTGGTGCTCGAAGCCATCCGCACCGTCCTGGATTCCGGCGCGCCACTGCACATCCTCGACCTCGCGACGCCCGTCAAGGACGCCTTCATCACCGAGCTTTTTGCCACACTGCCCGGGAAGTTGGCGGAAAAGGCGCGCATCCAGTTCTGCGGACCGGCCGGCACGGACGCGGTCGAGGCCGCGTTCAAACTCGTCCGCACGGCGACCGGACGGGACGGCCTGATGGCGTTCTCCGGCGCGTACCACGGCATGACGGCGGACGCGCTCGCCGCATCCGGGGGAGCCCGGCACACCGGCGTGACCCGGCTGCCCTACCCGTACGACTACCGCTGCCCGTTCGGGACCGGCGGCGAACGCGGCGCCGAACTCGCCGCGCGCTGGACGCAGAGCCTGCTCGACGACGACAAGAGCGGGGTGCCGCAGCCGGCCGGAATGATCGTCGAACCCGTTCAGGGGGAGGGCGGCGTGATCCCCGCCCCGGACGGCTGGCTGCGCCGGATGCGGGAGATCACCGCCGCCCGGCAGATCCCGCTGATCGTCGACGAGGTACAGACCGGCGTCGGGCGCACCGGCACCTTCTGGGCGGTCGAGCACAGCGGGATCGTGCCCGATGTGCTCGTGCTGTCGAAGGCGATCGGCGGCAGTCTGCCGCTCGCGGTGATCGTCTACCGCGAGGAGCTGGACGCCTGGCAGCCCGGCGCCCACGCCGGCACCTTCCGCGGCAACCAACTCGCCATGGCCGCGGGCCGGGCCACCCTCGCCTACGTCCGCGAGAACGGGCTGGCGCGCCGTGCCGGGGAGCTCGGCGCCCGGATGCTGGCCCGGCTCAGCGGGCTCGCCGCCTCCTACGACTCCATCGGCGACGTCCGTGGCCGCGGGCTGATGCTCGGCCTCGAACTGGTCGACCGGGAGGCCGACGCCGACGCCACCGGGGCGCGGCCCGCCGCCCCCGCCCTCGCCGCCGCCGTCCAGCGCGCCTGCCTGGACCGCGGCCTGATCGTCGAACTCGGCGGCCGGCACTCCTCCGTCGTCCGCCTGCTGCCACCCCTGACCATCACCGACGAACAGGCGGACGCGATCCTCGACCGCCTTGCCGACGCCATCGCCGCGGCGATCCGCACCACCCCCGGGCCGGCGGGCTCGTCCCCCACGACCATGCGAGGCACATCCCCATGAACGAACGCCCCGGCTCCGACGGGACCCAGGCCGCCGAGCGACTCCCCGCCCACCACCAGGGCGCGGGGACGATCGAGTCGGCCGTACCGCGCCAGCAACGGCGCGCCCCGGACGACGTGCGCCACGAACCACCCGCGGAAGGCCAGGCACCGGCCGTTTCCGCCGCATACGACCGCGCCCACCCCGGTGACGCCGACCCCCTGGACCACCCGGATCCGGCGGTCGCCGCCGACGCCGCGGGTGTCGAGAACCTGCTGCGCTGCTGGATCCGCGAGAGCGGCGCCCACCGCCCGGCCGGCGGCCGGCTGCGCATCCCGCTGTACGCCAGCGCCAGCGCTCTGCACATCCCTGTCCGCTACTGGTCGCCCACGGGCTGGCACCGGTTCGGCGCCCCCACCCTGGAGGGCACCCCGGCCGGCACCGCCCCACTGGATGCCGTCACCCTGGCCGCGCTGCTGCGCCGGGAGGCCGCGCACGGGGCGGAGCGCCGAGCACCAGAGGGCGAGCTCCGTCAGACGCCGGGCGCCGACGGCGCCGAACTGGTCGGCCGGGTCGCCAACTCCGTCCGCAGCACCGCCCTGTTCATCGCCGACCGGCGCGCCCACCCCGCCGACAACCAGGGCGCGCTCTTCCTCGAAGCGGAACAGTCCCTCCTCCTCGGCCACCCCCTACACCCCACACCCAAGAGCCGCGAGGGCCTCACCGACGCCGAGATCCACGCCTATTCGCCCGAACTGCGCGGCGCCTTCCCGCTCCACTGGATGGCCGTGCACCGCTCTGCCCTCGCCGCCGACTCCGCCTGGACCGAACGCGGCAAGCCCGTCGCCGCCGAACAGCTCGCCGCCGACCTCGCCGAGGGCACCCTCCAACTCCCCGACAGAACCGTCCCGTTGCCGCTGCACCCCTGGCAGGCCCGGGAACTCGCCGGCCGCCCGGACATCGCCGCGCTCCTCGACGCCGGCCTGCTGCACGACCTCGGCCCCCGCGGCCCCCTCTGGCACCCCACCTCGTCCGTCCGCACGGTCTACCGGCCCGGCGCGGAGGCTATGCTCAAGCTCTCCCTCGGCCTGCGCATCACCAACTCCCGCCGGGAGAACCTCCGCAAGGAACTGGAGCGCGGCGTCGAGGTCCACCGCCTGCTGCGCACCGGCCTGGCCAAGCAATGGCAGGCGGCCTTCCCGGGGACCCCGGGCTTCGACATCGTCCGCGACCCGGCCTATCTCGCCGTCGACGGCGCCGACGGCGCGCCCGTCCAGGGGCTCGACGTCGTCATCCGCCACAACCCCTTCGGCATCACCGACGACGCCGTCTGCATCGCCGGCCTCACCTCGCAGCGGACCTGGCCCGGCCACCCGGGAATGCGGTCCCGGCTGGCCCTTCTCGTCGCCGGGCTCAGCGCCCGTACGGGCCGCGCGGTCGGCGCCGTCGCCACCGAGTGGTTCCTGCGCTACCTCGAAGCCGTCGTACGGCCCGTCCTGTGGCTCGACGGCACCGCGGGCGTCGCCCTGGAGGCCCACCAGCAGAACACCATCGTGCTGCTGGACCTGGACGGCTGGCCGGCCGGCGGCCGCTACCGCGACAACCAGGGCTACTACTTCCGCGAGTCCCGGCGCGCGGAGCTGGCGCGACGGCTGCCCGGCATCGGCGCCACCAGCGACACCTTCGTCGCCGACGACGTCACGGACGAGCGGCTCGCGTACTACCTCGGTATCAACAACGTCATGGGCCTCATCGGGGCTTTCGGCGCGCAGCGGCTGGTCCGCGAGGAGATCCTGCTCGCCGCCTTCCGGCGCTTCCTCGCCGACGCCGCCACGGCCCCCGACGCCCATCGTTCGAACCTTCCGGAGCAACTGCTGGCCGCCCGCACACTGCGCTGCAAGGCCAACCTCGCGACCCGGCTGCACGGCCTCGACGAACTCGTCGGCCCGGTCGACACTCAGTCCGTCTACGTCACCGTGGCCAATCCCCTGGCCACGTAAGCCCCGGCCTTCCGGCCTCCTGGCCCCGACCCCGTTCCCCCGCTGTCCCCGTACCCGCCCCGACCCCCAGCCGGTCCCCGACCCCCAGCCGGTCCCCGACCCCCAGCCGGTCCCCGACCCAGCCGCCGCGCGACCCACAAGGCCACGCGTCACGCGGCCACGAGAGGAGAGCGTCGCCGTGCCACCCACCGACTCCGACCTCAGCCCCAGCTCCGAGGACACCCTCAACCTGCAACTCCCGGGGGAATTAGGCATGTTGTTCGCCGACGAGTGCCGGGAGCCGGTGCCTGTCGGCGTCTCGGCCGCGGGCCCGCCGCTCGGTGATCCGGCGGGCTGGGCGCCGACCGACACCCCTGCCGGGCCGTTCGCACTCGTCCCCGTCCGGCTGGACCGCGATCTCGCCCGGATCTCCCGCTGGATGAACGATCCGGCGGTCGCGGCCTTCTGGGAGCTGGCGGGGCCGCCCGAGAGCACCGCCGCCCATCTGCGTGCCCAGCTCGACGGCGACGGGCGCAGCGTGCCCTGCCTCGGTGTGCTGGACGGCGTCCCGATGAGCTACTGGGAGATCTACCGCGCCGACCTGGACCCCGTGGCCCGCTACTACCGGGCGCGGCCCCAGGACACCGGTGTGCACCTCCTGATCGGCGGCGCGGGTGACCGCGGGCGCGGCCTCGGCGCGACGCTGCTGCGCGCCACCGCCGATCTTGTGCTGGACCACCGTCCGCACTGCGGACGCGTCATCGCCGAGCCCGACCTGCGCAACACCCCCTCCGTCGCGGCCTTCCTGAGCGCGGGATTCCGCTACGCCGAAGAGATCGAGCTGCCGGACAAACGCGCGGCCCTGATGATCCGCGACCGCGCCCACCGCCACCAGCTCTGACCCCGGGGCCGTCCGACGACGGCCCCGCCGGCTTTCCGGGTGCCTTCGCGTGCTTCAGCCCCCTGGTTCCCCGCGCCCCGGCCCCTGGGCCCACCCTCCCGTCATCCGTCCCCACCCGCCTCTCCCACCCCGCCCAGTCCACCCATCCCACCCATCCATCCCGCCGTCCCGGTTGTCCCTCCGCATGTGCCGGGCGCCCGTCCCGCTTCGAGGAGTCCCGCCTTGTCTCCAGCGCCCCAGCCTCCGCACAGCGCCTGGCAGCACGCCGCGCGCCGACTGTTCGCCAAGACCCTGGCGGAGTTCGCGTACGAGGAAATCCTCACCCCCGAGCCCGATGGCACCGCCCCCGACGGCACCCCGCGCTACCGCCTGCCGGTCGGCGACACCCTCACCTACCGCTTTCACGCCCGCCGCGGCGCTTACGGACACTGGCGCGTCGATCCCGACTCCATCACCCCCGACAGCGATCCGCTGCGCTTCCTCACCCACGCCCACGACACCGTCCTGGGCCTGTCCGGCGACACCACCGGCCACCTCATCCGCGAGCTGACCGCCACCCTCGCCGCCGACACCCGGCTCGACGCGACCGCCGTCAGCGCGGCCGACCTCGCCGACCTGGACTACGCCGACCTCGAAGGGCACCAGACCGGCCACCCCTGGCTCGTCGCGAACAAGGGCCGGCTCGGCTTCTCCGCCACCGACGCGGCGCACTGGGCCCCAGAAGCCCGTACACCCCAGCGGCTGCCCTGGCTCGCCGCACACCACTGTCTCGCCCACTACCGGGGCATCCCCAGCCTCGCCACCCCCGATCGCCTCTACAGCGAGGAACTCACCCCCGCCACCCGCGCCGCCTTCGACCGCGCCATCTCAGCCGAGGGCCGCGACCCGGCCGACTACCTCTATCTCCCCGTGCACCCCTGGCAGTGGGACGAGACCATCGCCCCGCTCTTCGCGCCGCAGCTCGCCGACAGATCCATCATCGCGCTGCCCACTGACAATGACCTCAGACTCCCGCAGCAGTCGATCCGCACCTTCCTCAACATCAGCCGCCCGCAGGCCCGTACGGTCAAGCTGCCGCTGTCCATCCTCAACACCCTCGTCTGGCGCGGCCTGCCCACCGAGCGCACCCTCGCCGCTCCCGCGGTCACCCGCTGGGTGCACGGCCTGCGCGACGACGACACGTTTCTGCGCGAGGAGACCCGGGTGATCCTGCTCGGCGAGACCGCCTCGGTCACCGTCGAGCACCCCCTCTACGACCGGCTGCCCGGCGTCCCGTACCAGTTCAAGGAGCTGCTCGGCTGCATCTGGCGCGAGCCGATCGCCCGCCATCTCGACCCCGGCGAACGCGCCCGCACCCTCGCCTCGCTGCTGCAGACCGACTCCCGCGGCCGCGCCCTGACCGCGGAGCTGGTGTGCCGCTCCGGCCTCGCCCCTCAGGTCTGGCTCCGCCGCCTCTTCGCCGCTCTGCTGCCGCCCCTGCTGCACTTCCTCTACCAGTACGGCACGGTCTTCTCCCCGCACGGCGAGAACGCCATCGTCGTCTTCGACGACCACGACATCCCCACCCGCCTCGCGGTCAAGGACTTCGTCGACGACGTGAACACCACCTCGCAGTCGCTCCCCGAGCACGACGCGATGCCGGAAGACGTCCGGGCGGTGCTGCTGACCGAACCGCCCGCCTTCCTCACCCAGTTCATCCACTCCGGCCTGTTCGTCGGTGTCTTCCGCTATCTCGCGCCGCTGTGCGAGGACCAACTCGGCGTTCCCGAGGCCGAGTTCTGGTCACTCGTGCGGGCGGAGATCGTGCGGAACCATGAGCGCTTCCCGCGCCTCAAGGAGCGCCACGAGACCTTCGACCTGCTCACCCCGCACATCGAGCGGCTGTGTCTGAACCGCAACCGTCTGCACGTCGACGGTTACCGGGACCGCCGCGACCGCCCGCACGCGGCGGTACACGGCACCGTGCCCAATCCGCTGCACGCTCTGTGATCCGGCCCGGCTGTCAGTGGTCCCGCGTAGGCTTGCAGCGCTATGACAAAGCCCTCCCTCCCCGATCTGCTCCATGCCGCCGTCGCCGCTGTCGGCGGCACCGAGCGCCCCGGCCAGGTGGCGATGGCCGAGGCCGTCGCCGAGGCCGTGGACGACCAGTCCCATCTGCTCGTGCAGGCCGGCACCGGCACCGGAAAGTCCCTCGGCTATCTGGTGCCCGCGCTGGCCCACGGCGAGAGAGTCGTCGTCGCCACGGCCACCCTCGCGCTCCAGCGCCAGCTCGTCGAGCGGGACCTGCCGCGCACGGTCGAGGCGCTGCATCCGGTGCTGCGCCGACGCCCCGAGTTCGCCATGCTCAAGGGCCGCTCCAATTACCTCTGCCTGCACCGCCTGCACGAAGGCGTCCCGCAGGAAGAGGAGGACGGCCTCTTCGACCCGTTCGAGCAGGCGACGCCGACCAGTAAGCTCGGCAAGGACCTGCTGCGGCTGCGTGACTGGGCGGACGAGACCGAGACCGGCGACCGCGACGCGCTCACCCCCGGCGTCTCCGACCGCGCCTGGGGGCAGGTCTCGGTCTCCTCCCGGGAGTGCCTGGGCGCGTCGAAGTGCGCATACGGGGCGGAGTGCTTCGCGGAGGCCGCCAGGGAGCGCGCCAAGCTGGCCGATGTCGTCGTCACCAACCACGCGCTGCTCGCGATCGACGCCATCGAGGGCGCGCCGGTCCTCCCGCAGCACGAGGTCCTGATCATCGACGAGGCCCATGAGCTGGTCTCCCGGGTCACCGGCGTCGCCACCGGCGAGCTCACTCCGGGGCAGGTCAACCGCGCCGTCCGCCGGGCTGCCAAGCTCGTCAACGAAAAGGCCGCCGACCAGCTCCAGACCGCCGCCGAGTCCTTCGAGCGGCTGATGGAGCTGGCGCTGCCGGGCCGCCTGGAGGAGATCCCCGAGGACCTCGGCTACTGCCTGATGGCGCTGCGCGACGCGGCCCGTACGGTCATCTCCGCGCTCGGCTCGACCCGCGACAAATCGGTCCAGGACGAGGACGCGGTCCGCAAGCAGGCGCTCGCCTCGGTGGAGACCGTCCATGCCGTCGCCGAGCGGATCGCGAACGGCTCCGAGTTCGACGTGGTCTGGTACGAGCGCCATGACCGCTTCGGTGCGTCCCTCCGGGTGGCGCCACTCTCGGTCTCCGGCCTCCTCCGCGAGAAGCTCTTCGAGGACCGTTCCGTCGTCCTGACCTCCGCCACCCTCAAGCTCGGCGGCGACTTCAACGGCGTCGGTGCTTCCCTGGGCCTGGCCCCCGAGGGCACCGAAGGAGAGGCCGCGCCGCCCTGGAAGGGCCTGGACGTCGGCTCCCCCTTCGACTACTCGAAGCAGGGGATCCTCTACGTCGCCAAGCACCTCGCCCAGCCCGGCCGTGAAGGCAGCCGTACGGACATGCTCGACGAGCTCTCCGAGCTGATTGAGGAGGCGGGTGGCCGCACCCTGGGTCTCTTCTCCTCCATGCGTGCCGCCCAGGCAGCCGCCGAGGAGCTGCGGGGTCGCCTCGACATGCCGATCCTCCTCCAGGGCGAGGAGACGCTCGGCGAGCTGATCCGCGCCTTCGCGGAGGATGCCCGTACGTGTCTCTTCGGCACCCTGTCCCTCTGGCAGGGCGTCGACGTCCCGGGCGCGAACTGCCAGCTGGTGGTGATGGACCGCGTGCCGTTCCCGCGTCCGGACGACCCGCTGATGAGCGCCCGGCAGAAGGCCGTAGAGGAGGCCGGCGGCAATGGCTTCATGGCGGTCGCCGCGACGCATGCGGCCCTGCTGATGGCTCAGGGGGCGGGCCGTCTGGTCCGCGCCACCGGCGACCGCGGCGTGGTCGCGGTTCTGGACCCAAGGGTGGAGCGAGCCCGCTACGGCTCGTTCCTCCGCAAGTCGATGCCGGACTTCTGGTACACGACTGACCGCAATCAGGTCCGCCGCTCCCTCGCCGCGATCGACGCGGCAGCGAAGGCCGCAGACGAGTAACCAGCGCCGTGGAGGCCTGTGCAGCGACCATCAATTGAGCAACCCCCACCGCACCGCAACCACCTCCGCGAAAGCGGCCGCGGTTTAGCGGCACAAGCAGAGCCCCGGAACCGGCGCAGTGGTTCCGGGGCTCGGTCGTGAGGGCTGGGTCAGACCCGGCGCAGTACCGCGACGACCTTGCCGAGGATGGTCGCCTCGTCGCCGGGGATCGGCTGGTACGAGGCGTTGTGCGGCAGCAGCCACACATGGCCGTCCTCGCGCTTGAAGCGCTTGACGGTGGCCTCGCCGTCCAGCATCGCGGCGACGATGTCGCCGTTCTCGGCGACCGGCTGGCGGCGGACGGTGACCCAGTCGCCGTCGCAGATCGCGGCCTCGATCATGGAGTCACCGACGACCTTCAGCACGAACAGCTCGCCGTCGCCGACGAGCTGGCGGGGGAGCGGGAAGACGTCCTCCACGGACTCCTCGGCCAGGATCGGGCCACCGGCGGCGATCCGGCCGACCAGCGGGACGTAGGACGCGGCGGGCTTGCCGGCGGTCTCCGTGGTCACGCTGGAGGTCTGGTCCGAGCCACGGACCTCGTACGCCCGGGGGCGGTGCGGGTCGCGCCGGAGGAAGCCCTTGCGCTCCAGAGCCATGAGCTGGTGGGCGACGGACGAGGTGCTGGACAGCCCGACGGCCTGGCCGATCTCCCGCATCGACGGCGGGTAGCCGCGCCGCTGCACCGAATCCCGGATCACTTCGATCACCCTGCGCTGGCGGTCGGTGAGCCCCGAGCTGTCGGCCCGGATCCCCGGCGGCCGGCCCGGTAGTGATCGTGCGGGCTTCTGCTCTTCGGAGTCCAACGTGGCGTCGTCCATCGGCGTGCTCCGTGCCGGTTGAGGATGCTCGAATCGGCTCTGGGAGTGGCTCTGTGCGGTGATGGTCGCGCTGTCTGCGGTGGTGGTCACGTCGGCCCCTCTCGAAATGTTCTCCCTAGTTAGCCAACGGTAGTTGCTTTCGAAAGGTTGCGCCAAACACACGTTCGAGTGAAAAATTCGCTGATTGGCTGACCCGATCAAGTGGCTGGGTGTATGGCGAATTCTCATTCGAGCCGCGAGGTACGCTTTCGCCCGAGTTTTCCGCTTGGGCCGTCGGCCGGATCGTCGGCCGTGCCATCGGTGGAAACGGTCATGGTGGCCGACCCCCGTGTGAGGCCGATTCTGTCATCCCCGCCCCTGCGCCCCGCCGCCCGGGTGGTGTCCCGTACTCTCTTGGGCGACCTCCCGGCCCGCCTCCGCCGCGACACGCGGTAGGCGGATGTAAGCGGCCCGACACCATATCTAGTGCTTAGATGCGTTCGACCGCCTACAAGTTGTGGTGCCGGGTCCTTCAAGGCCCCCGGGATCGCCTATGCTTGTGGCTGCTCCGAAGGGCCCGTACGGACTCGCCGGAGGTTATTCGTCGTACGCCGGGAACGGTGGCGTACGTACGTCCGTATAGCGAGGGTGAGGAGGGTCGAGCCATGCACTGCCCCTTCTGCAGGCACCCAGACAGCCGGGTCGTCGACAGTCGCACGACCGACGACGGGACGGCGATCCGCCGGCGCCGCCAGTGCCCCGACTGCGCCCGCCGTTTCACGACCATCGAGACGGCGTCGCTCATGGTGATCAAGCGGAGCGGGGTCACCGAGCCCTTCAGCCGCAACAAGGTCATCGCCGGAGTGCGCAAGGCGTGCCAGGGCCGCCCGGTCACCGAGGACGCCCTCGCCAAGCTCGGCCAGCGGGTCGAAGAGGCGGTGCGTGCCACCGGCAGTGCCGAGCTGTCCACCCATGACGTCGGGCTCGCCATACTGGGCCCGCTGCAGGAGCTCGACCTCGTCGCGTACCTGCGCTTCGCGTCCGTGTACCGGGCCTTCGATTCGCTTGAGGACTTCGAGGCGGCCATCGCCGAGCTGCGGGAGCAGCGCGAGCAGGGCCCGCCCGCGCAAGGCTGCGGCACCGAGGGGGAATCGGGCGGTCCGGCCGCCCCCGTCCCCGTGCCCGCCACCGCCGCCGACTGAGTTCGGCGCGCATCCAGGACCTGGCCGGGGCTAGAGAAGGCGCCCCGGCATCAGAAAGACATACACCGTGCCACGGAATGCGTGCGCACATATGGGCGTTTGCCCGTATACAGGGAGGCGGAATGACAGAGACGACGAGCGGCCCGGCACGAGGCTCCCGCGCCAAGGGCAGCAAGGCGAGCAAGGGTCTGCGCATCGAGCGCATCCACACCACCCCCGGCGTGCATCCGTACGACGAGGTGGAGTGGGCGCGCCGTGACGTCGTCATGACCAACTGGCGCGACGGCTCGGTCAACTTCGAGCAGCGTGGCGTCGAGTTCCCCGACTTCTGGTCGGTGAACGCGGTCAACATCGTCACGAGCAAGTACTTCCGCGGCGCGGTGGGTTCGCCGACCCGTGAGTCGAGCCTCAAGCAGCTCATCGACCGCGTGGTCAAGACGTACCGCAAGGCCGGCGAGGACCACAGCTACTTCGCCTCCCCCGCGGACGCCGAGATCTTCGAGCACGAGCTGGCGTACGCGCTGCTGCACCAGGTCTTCAGCTTCAACTCCCCGGTGTGGTTCAACGTCGGTACCGCGCAGCCGCAGCAGGTCAGCGCCTGCTTCATCCTCTCCGTGGACGACTCCATGGAGTCGATCCTGGACTGGTACAAGGAAGAGGGGATGATCTTCAAGGGCGGCTCCGGCGCCGGCCTGAACCTCTCCCGCATCCGTTCCTCCAAGGAACTGCTCTCCTCCGGTGGCAACGCCTCCGGCCCGGTCTCCTTCATGCGCGGCGCCGACGCCTCCGCAGGAACGATCAAGTCGGGCGGCGCCACCCGCCGCGCGGCCAAGATGGTCGTCCTGGATGTCGACCACCCGGACGTCGAGGCCTTCATCGAGACCAAGGTGAAGGAGGAGGAGAAGATCCGCGCGCTGCGTGACGCGGGCTTCGACATGGACCTGGGCGGCGACGACATCACGTCCGTCCAGTACCAGAACGCCAACAACTCGGTCCGGGTGAACGACGAGTTCATGAAGGCCGTCGAGTCCGGCTCGAAGTTCGGGCTGCGCGGCCGGATGACCGGTGAGGTCATCGAGGAGGTCGACGCCAAGGGCCTCTTCCGGAAGATGGCTGAGGCGGCGTGGGCGTGTGCCGACCCCGGCATCCAGTACGACGACACCATCAACCACTGGCACACCTCGCCGGAGTCGGGCCGGATCACCGCGTCCAACCCCTGCAGCGAGTACATGCACCTGGACAACTCCTCGTGCAACCTCGCCTCGCTCAACCTCCTGAAGTTCCTGCGCGACGACGACAAGGGCAACCAGTCGTTCGACGCCGAGCGCTTCGCCAAGGTCGTCGAGCTGGTCATCACCGCGATGGACATCTCCATCTGCTTCGCCGACTTCCCCACCCAGAAGATCGGCGAGACCACCCGCGCCTACCGCCAGCTGGGCATCGGCTACGCCAACCTCGGCGCCCTGCTGATGGCCACCGGCCACGCCTACGACTCCGACGGCGGCCGCGCGCTGGCCGGTGCCATCACCTCCCTGATGACCGGCACCTCCTACAAGCGCTCCGCCGAACTGGCCGCGGTCGTCGGCCCGTACGACGGCTACGCCCGTAACGCGGACGCCCACAAGCGCGTCATGAAGCAGCACTCCGACGCCAACGGCAGCGCCAAGCGCATGGACGACCTGGACACCCCCGTCTGGGCCGCGGCCACCGAGTCCTGGCAGGACGTTCTGCGCCTCGGCGAGAAGAACGGATTCCGCAACGCGCAGGCGTCGGTGCTCGCACCGACCGGCACCATCGGCCTGATGATGGACTGCGACACCACGGGCGTCGAGCCGGACCTGGCCCTGGTCAAGTTCAAGAAGCTGGTCGGCGGCGGCTCCATGCAGATCGTGAACAACACGGTCCCCAAGGCGCTCAAGCGGCTCGGCTACCAGCCCGAGCAGATCGAGGCGATCGTCGCCCACATCGCCGACCACGGCAATGTCGTCGACGCCCCCGGCCTCAAGCCGGCGCACTACGAGGTCTTCGACTGCGCCATGGGCGTCCGCTCGATCTCCGCCATGGGCCATGTGCGGATGATGGCCGCCGCGCAGCCGTTCCTCTCCGGTGCGATCTCCAAGACGGTCAACGTCCCGGAGACGGCCACCGTCGAGGAGATCGAGGAGGTCTACTTCGAGGGCTGGAAGCTCGGCCTGAAGGCGCTCGCGATCTACCGCGACAACTGCAAGGTCGGCCAGCCGCTCTCCGCCAAGAAGAAGGACCCCGAGCCCGCCGCCAAGGCGGAGGCCGAGGCCCCGGTCGAGAAGAAGGTCGTCGAGTACCGCCCGGTGCGCAAGCGCCTCCCCAAGGGCCGTCCCGGCATCACCACCTCCTTCACGGTGGGCGGCGCCGAGGGCTACATGACCGCCAATTCCTACCCGGACGACGGTCTCGGTGAGGTCTTCCTGAAGATGTCCAAGCAGGGCTCGACCCTCGCGGGCATGATGGACGCCTTCTCCATCGCGGTCTCGGTCGGCCTCCAGTACGGAGTGCCGCTGGAGACCTACGTCTCGAAGTTCACCAACATGCGCTTCGAGCCGGCCGGCATGACGGACGACCCGGACGTGCGGATGGCGCAGTCGATCGTCGACTACATCTTCCGCCGCCTGGCGCTGGACTTCCTGCCCTTCGAGACCCGCTCGGCGCTCGGCATCCACTCCGTCGAGGAGCGCACGCGCCACCTGGAGACCGGCTCGTACGAGCAGTCCATGGACGACGCCGAGGTCGACGTGGAGGGCCTGGCCCAGTCCGCTCCGCGCCAGTTGGAGGCGCCGAAGTCCGCTCTGGCGGCCAAGGCGGCCGACGAGATCGCCGTCCCGGCCCCGAAGCAGGCGCACACCAACGCCGAACTGGTCGAGATGCAGCTGGGCATCAACGCCGACGCGCCGCTCTGCTTCTCCTGCGGCACGAAGATGCAGCGGGCCGGCAGCTGCTACCTGTGCGAGGGCTGCGGCTCGACCAGCGGCTGCAGCTGAAACCGGGCGGAATCGCGTTGGATGCAACATCCGACGTAGCCCGCACAGGTAGCTGACCAGCAGCTCACGAAGGGGACCGGCCGAAGGCCGGTCCCCTTCGTCATACCTGTGACCTGCACGAAGCAGCCGAGTCAACGATGTTGCGTCAGACGCATCGTGAGTCGAGCGGTTGATCTGATGGGTGCATGAAGCGTCGACCTCCTCGTCCAGTACCTGGAAGAGGTCCGCCCGGGCTTTTCCCCAGGCAAGCACCCCGCACTTTCGATGAGTGCATCACCGTTCTCAGCCGCCAGCCGCCAGCCGCCAGCCGCCAGCCGCCAGCCGCCAGCCGCCAGCCGCCAGCCGCCAGCCGCCAGCCGCCAGCCGCCAGCCGCCAGCCGCCCAGGGCAGGGCAGGGCAGGGCAGGCACAAGTTCCTCCGTGGTAGGGCACGTTGAGGGATCAAGGGGCAGCCGGGCGGTGTGTGTTCGGAGCCCGGTTCGCCGCTTGTGGGGAGAGGGCATCGTGGTCCGTGCGTGACCGGGTGAGTGTGTAGAGGAGCCCGGCAGCGAGCTGGAGGGCCGCGATGCCGAGCAGCAGCAGGGGCGGAGACAGAGCGGCGGCCACTCCGACGAGGGCGGCTCCGCAGGCCGCCGCCGATATCTTCAGGCCCGCGCCGAGGGTGAAGACCTGGGGCCGTGCGCGCGGCGGGGCGTGGTCGGCCCGGATGCGCAGGGTCGCGGTCAGCAGGGGACCGTCGCACAGTCCCGCGAGGGCGAACAGCACCGTGCCGACGGGTGTTGAGGGAACCAGCGCGGCGGCGGCCAGCGCGAGGCCGGTGCCGAACAGGGCGAGGGTCGCCAGACGCTGGACCGTGACCGGGGGCTGCCACCTGGCCACGGCCAGGGAGCCGATGAGCATCCCGATGGCGAAGGCCGTCATCAGGATGCCTCCGTTTCCCGGGCTGCCCCAGTGGTCGGCGAGCAGCACCGTAGTGGTGGCCAGGCCGCCGATTCCGCCGTACGCCAGGCAGGTGGCGGCGGTGATCGCGCGCAGTTCGCGGATGCGCCGGATCGCCGTTATGCCCGCCATCAGGTCGGCGCGCAGTGTGGCCGGCTCGGGTGCCGTCCCGCGGGGGTGCGTCCCGTATGTCTCCTCGGAAGCCCCGTCCGGCGGTTTGGCGAGGGCCGGCAGTCCGGTGCCCCCGTACGGCAGCCCGGCGGCCAGCGCCGCTGCAACGGCCGCCGCCCCGCCGAGGAGCGCCATCGCCGGGCCGGGCGACGCCAGCCCCGCCACGACGCTCACGGCCGCGGGACCGGCCACCGACGCGGCACTGTAGACCGCTGCGTCCAGCGCGTAGCCACGGTCCCGCGGCGCGCCCTCCGGGACGAGCCCGGCGATCAGGCTGGACAGCCCGCCGTAGACCGCCGGGCCGCAGCTGCCACCGGCCAGGGCGACGGCCAGCGTCACCGGTACGGGGGCCCGTCCGATGATCACTGCCAGAGCCGTGATGGCCGTGGCGAATCCGCCCAAGGCGCAGAGGTAGAAGAGCCGGGGACGCCGGATCCGCGTGGCGACGGCACCTACCAGGGGCGCCGCGAGCACATGTGGCGCCATCCAGGCCGTGAGGACGAAGGCGCCCCCGGCTGCGCTTCCGGTGCGATGCAGGGCGAGCATCACCACCGCCACGGCCATGCCCTCCTCCGCCAGCCGGGCGAGGAACGCGGTTGCTAGATAGAGCCGTAACCCTGATGCTGCGGGCCGCTGGTGCATGGGGATCTCCAAGCTCGCGGGGGTGGGGCTGGCTGCTGCCCTATCTCTCGCCCGTAACGGGTTTATAGAGCAAGACGTTACACTGGGATGGGATGTGTCCGTCAGGGCGCGAGGCCTGGAGAATTCGACCTGTCAGCAGGGTTGTTGGCGAGGTTGACGTCGAGGTTGGTGTCGAGGCTGAGGTCGATGACGGGCCGTGGCCGTGGCCAGGGCCGCTGGTAGGGCCGTTGGTAAGCCGCCGACAGAGAGGGAGCGGACCCGAGGTGAGTGGTGACGCAGCGATCCAGCGAGGATTCCGGCCCGCTCGCCGCCTGATCGATCTCGCGAACGCGGTCCGGGCGTCCCCCGGCCTGTCGCGGGACGCGTTGGCCGATCTGCTCGCGCTCCATGGGGAGGGCCCGGATGATCTGACCGAGCAGTCGTTCTCGGAGGACGATGCGGACGGCCTGCGGACCGCCGCGCACCGCGTTGCCCGCATCCTCGCCGAGACCGACACCGACCGGGCCGCGCACGCCATCAACGCGCTGCTGGCCGAATGCGGCGCCCGCCCGCATCTGTCCCGGCACGGCGGCCATTCCTGGCACCTGCATGTCGACCGGGGTGAAGACGCGGGCTGGGCCGACTGGTTCCTTGCGTCCAGTGCCCTGGCGCTGGCTCAGATCCTCACGGAATACGGCCGCGTCCCCTGGGGCGAGTGCGCCGCCTCCCGCTGCGCCACCCTCTATCTGGGCACCGGACCCGGAAGCGCCCGCCGCTACTGCTCGACCGCCTGCGCTTCACGGGAGCGGGTGGCGGCCCATCGGCGCCGCAAGCGGGAGGGCGGGTAGCGGCGGTCTCCGATGGTGGTGGCGAGGAGGCGGGCGATGGCGCGAAGGGGAGGCGGCCATCAGCCACCTCCCCACCGCTGCCGTCCGTCAACAAGTCCGGCCGCAGCCCGCCCGCAGCCCGTCAACAGCCCTTCTGCGGTCGGTCAGTCGCCCTCCGGCAGTCGTTCCGCGGCTCTTCAACGGCCCATCAGCCCGGTGAACGTGTTCGGGTCGGCGTCGAATCCACGGAGCGCCGCACGGAAGCGCCATTCGCCCGCCTCGTCACGGGTGAACTCGGCGACGGTCGCGGCGGTGGCGTCCGACACATCGGCGAAGTCGCTCTCCGTCAGGTCCGTGTACCCCTCGCGGATCAGCACCCCGGTGTTCTCTATGTCGCCGAAGGTCCTCCTGCCCTCGCCCTGCTGGATGGCGACCCCGACGACGACACGTGCGTAGGTGTCCGCCAGCCGGTCCAGCTCCAGCGTCATGATTTCGTCCGGGCCGAAGCCCTGGCCGGTCCGGCTGTCCCGGTTGAGGGTGATGGTGCCGTCGGGCGACCGGCTGTCGAAGTGCACCAGGTAGGACGGATCGCCGTGCGACGCGTCCACCGTGTACGTCGCCGCGATGATGTCGAGGTCATGGTCCGGCTCGCCGAGGGGGCTGGGGTCCCACTTGAGGGTTACCTCGACCTTCTCGATCCCTTTGCTGAACGTGCTCACCGGGCTTCCCTTCCTTCGAATGCGTCGAACCGGGGCGCGCGGAACGGCTCCGCGCTCGGTCCGGTTGCCGGTCCGGCCCGATGCCGAGGGCGGACACGCGCTCCCCATGGGGCGTCAGACAGCCGCCGAGTTCCCGGGGAAACACGGCTCACCCACGTGATCACGCGGACAACCCCCCAGTACACCCCGTTGGTTGTCCATCGTGCCATGTCGGGTGCCTCGCGGGCCGGGTGAAGTGCGGTTATGGGCAACCGGGTTGGGATCGGCCGATGGCTGAATAGCGCCGTCCATCCAGTGGGGTGGCGGTTATTGAGGGCCGCAGGAGTGTGTTCCGGGGCCCGGCCGGTCGGGCCAGGCCGGACCGGCCACCCCAACTCAGGTCGTCGACTCTCCCCAGAGGCGGTTGAGGTGAGTGTCGAGGACCTCCAGCGCCGTGTCGGGGGAGAGGTGCCCGATGAGTACGTGGGTGGTGAGGCCGTCGGCGAGGGCGAGAAGAGTACGCGCCTCGCACTCCGGGTCGCGGGTTCCGGCGCGGTCAGTCGCTCCGGTGCCGGTGGCTGTTCCGATGCTCTTGGTGGCTCTCGTGGCTCTCGTGGCTCTCGTGGCTCTCGTGGCTCCCGTGGCCTCCATGATGAGCCGGGTGAACACCGTCTCCAGATCGGCGTAGTTGGCCCGCAGGGTTTCGGCCAGTGACGGACTCACCGCGGCCTGAGCCAGGAACGCCAGCCAGACGCGCGCCTCGGCGCGATGCTCTTCCCGGAGCAGCGAGATCTCGGTTGTGGCGTGTCCCAGCACCGTACGGGCCGACTGGGCCGGTGATGCGACAAGCCGAGCCGCCACACGCGCCGAGACCCGCTCGCCGATGTGTGTAAGAGCGAAGACCAGCATCTCCTCCTTGGTGCGGAAGCAGCGCTGCACGGCCCCCATGGACACCCCTGCGCGGGCCGCCACATCGCGAAGGGTGACGCCCTCCAGGCCGCTCTCGTCGGCGAGCCGGCACACGGCCTCGGCAATTTGCCGGCGCCGGCTCTCGTGGTCCACCTGCTTGGGCATGCCGTGCACTCCGGTTTATTCGATGCGTACGTATCGATGGCAAGGTTACGATTGCGCGAAGCGATGCAAGCGCATCGGAACGCGTCCGGACAGCATTCGGAACGCATTCGGAACGCACACGAGGGTGAAGAGGGCGAGGTCATGCAGAACGCGCTGTGGAAAATGGCGGCTCGCGAGCAGGCGGCGGCGGTACGGGACGGCGAGGTGACGGCGGTCGAGCTGGTCGACGCCCATCTGGAGCGGATCGCCGAGGTCAATCCGGCCGTCAACGCCGTGACGCAGCTGCTCGCAGACCGGGCCCGCGCCGACGCGGCCGGGGTCGACCGGCGGCGTGCCGCGGGCGAGGAGCTGGGGCCGCTTGCGGGCGTGCCCTTCACCGTCAAGGAGAGCACTGCCATCGAGGGTGTGCCTACGACGTACGGCGCGGAGCGCTTGCGTGACAGTGTGGCGCGCGCCGATGCGCCCCCGGTTTCGCAGCTACGCGCGGCCGGCGGCATCCCGATCGGGCACTCCAACATGCCGACCCTGATTCTCGCCGGTATCCACACGCGCAGCGAGCTGTTCGGCGACACGGCCAACCCGTGGAGCCGGGCGGTCACTCCGGGTGGCACCAGTGGCGGGGACGGCGCGGCCGTGGCGAGCGGGATGGTGCCCCTCGGGCTCGGCAACGACTCCGGGGGATCAGTGCGTATTCCCGCGTCCTTCTGTGGCGTCGCGGGATTGAAGCCGACCTACGGGCGGTTCGCCGCGGATCACCGCATCGGGCCGGACGACCCTTCCCTCGCTGCCCAGGTGCTGGTGGTCGACGGCCCCTTGGCGCGTACGGTCGGCGATCTGCGGCTCGCTTACGAAGTGCTGGCAGGGGCGGATCCCCGCGACCCGAGGGCGGTGCCGGTGGCTGCCTATGGGGAGTCGCTGGAACGTCCCCTCAAGGTGGCGATGGTCACCGACCCCGGCGGGCAGGGCGTCCATCCCGTGGTGCGCAAGGCCGTTGAGAGCGCTGCGGACGCGTTGCGCGAAGCGGGGTACGAGGTCTGCGAGGTGGCGGACGTACCGCGGCTGGATGACGCTCTTGAGGTCTACGGCCGGATGACGCTCACGGAATTCGCCTCCACGTGGCCATTGGTCAAGCCGCTGCTGGGGGAGGACGGTCATCGCTATATCGAGTTGGGGATGGCGAGGCGCGCCCCGGTGGAGCTGCGGGAGTATCTGCGGCTGACCGGCGTACGGCTGGGCATCCGCCGTGACTGGGCGGCGTTCCTGGACGAGTATCCGCTGGTCCTGGGGCCGGTGTTCACCGATCCGCCGTTCGCGCCGGGGGAGGAGGCGCGTGATGCGGAGAGTCACCTGAGGGTGCAGACGGCGTTGCGGCTGTGCACCGCGACGAGCTTCGTCGGTGTGCCCTCGGTCGCCGTGCCCACCGGGGTGGTGGACGGGCTCCCGTACGGCGTGCAGCTGATCGGGCGCTCCTACCGGGAGGACCTGTGTCTGGAGGCGGCAGAAGCAGTGGAGCGGCGGTTCGGCGTACTGACGCCCATCGACCCCCGCCCGTGAGCCGTGCCCAACCGTCCGTAAGGCCGTGCCTGCCCGTCCGTAAGGCCGTACCTACCGGACCGTAAGGGGCATCGTCCCTTGCCCGTAAGGGAGTTCGGGGTGGATGGGGTGTGACGCGCAGTAACGCCCTGGCGGGCTGGGGCCGTACGATGGCGCGGTGCTGGTCAAGTGGATTCGCCTCACCGTTGTGGACCGTCGAGGTTTCGAGCGGGGGCAGCGGAAATGGGCGGGGCTGCTGGGTGAGCCGGGGTTTCGCGGGCAGTGCGGCGGGTGGAGCCGGACCCGTCCGGGAGTCGCGCATCTGGTGGGCTTCTGGGAGAGCCGGGCGTTCTACGACTCCTTCATGGCCCGCTCGCACGACCGGCTGGCGGCTGCCCAGGTCGGCACCTACAAGGACCATCAAGTGCGGCTTTTTGAGCATGAATTCGATGTGAAGGTGGGTTTCCGGCCGGTCTTCAGTGACGCGGATGTGCTGCGGCTGGCGCACTCCCAGGTGCGCCTGGACCGGGTGGACCACTTCATGCTGATGCAGGAGAAGGTCTGGAACCCGGCGATGGCGGGGTCGCCGGGCATGCTGCGCGGGATGCTGGGGCGGGCGCCGGGGGAGGAGTTCCTGGTGTTGTCGTTGTGGCAGTCGGCGGCCGAGCGGGGGAAGTACCGGCCGGAACGGGTGGAGCGGCTGGCCCTGCGGGCCCAGATAGCGGCGGATGTGCGGGCGATCACGGGGGACGTGGTGCAGCTCGAACCGTCGTGGGCGGTGTGAGGGGCGGGGTCAGGAGGCGGCGCCGGGGGCGGGTTCCGCGCCTGCGCGGCCGGTGGTGAACACCCCGGCGCGGACGGCGGCCAGCGCTGCCGCCGCTGCCTGGTCGGCGAGTGTGTCGTCAACCGGCTCCTGGGTGATGAACAGGCGGAAGAAGACCGGCGCGGATACGGAGCGGGCGAGCGCGCCGGCGTCGATAACGGCGCCCCGGGAGCCGTCTGCGACGCCGTTCGTAGTGGCAGTCAACTCCCCGCGCTGGACGGCGCGTTCCACGATCGTCTCGCAGCGCGCGAACCGTTCGACGTAATAGGCACGCAGGGCTGTGGCGGCCCGCTCCGACTGGAAGGCGGCCGCGATCATCGCGGAGCCCGGCGCGGCGACCGCCGGGTCGGCGAAGGACGCGACGACTTCCCGGGCGAGGGCGCGCAGGTCGCCCTCCAGGGAGCCGGTGTCCGGCGGGGCCCAGCTGTCCTCGCCGGCCAGATCAAGGGCGTCGGCCACCAGGCCCTCGACGTCTCCCCAGCGCCGGTAGAGCGTCGTCTTGTGGACGCCGGAGTGCTCGGCGACGTACTCGATGGTCAGGCCGGGATAGCCGTGCTCGGTGAGGCCGGTCAGCACGGCGTCGCGGACTGCGGCCCGCGTGCGGGCGGTGCGTCCGCCGGGGCGCCGGGTGCCGGGGGTGGGCGCGGCGGCCCCGGTCTCGGCTCGGGCGGCGTGGGCCTCGGTCTCGCCAGGCAATTGCAACTCCCGTTGCGTTAGTGGATTGGGCGTGTCATCATCGTAACGCAACGTAAGTTGCGTTTGCTTGTCGGCTTGATCGAGGGCCGGATGTCCCAGCAACCGGACCGGAGGATTGCTTGCCCACCCAGATCTCGATACGTGATGTCACCGAGCCATACGCCGACCGACCGCTGCTCGACGGCGCCCCGCTGTCGATACGTCCCGGTGACCGCATCGGGATCGTGGGGGGGGGGCAACGGCTCTCGAAGCCACCGCCCGCACCGGCGATCAGTACCCGCTGCGCGGACCGCAGGCGTGTGAAGAAAGGGGGGTTATGCAGCGCGAACACGGCCGTGACGGTAGCAGCGTGCGGCATGTACAGGGCAGGCGTTTTAGGGTGGCGGCATGGCCCGGCCCCGACGCATCGTTCTCATCCGCCATGGAGAGTCGGAGGGGAACGTCGACGACACCGTGTATGAGCGGGAGCCCGACCATGCGCTCCGGCTCACGAAGACCGGGCTGCGGCAGGCGGAGGAGGCCGGTCGCTCACTTCGGGAGATATTCGGCGACGAACGCGTCTCCGCGTATGTATCGCCCTACCGCCGCACCCATCAGACCTTCCACGAGCTCGGCTTGGCCCCGGAGAGGGTCCGGGTCCGCGAGGAGCCCCGGTTGCGCGAGCAGGACTGGGGAAACTGGCAGGACCGCGACGACGTACGCCTCCAGAAGGCCTACCGCGATGCCTACGGCCACTTCTTCTACCGCTTCGCCCAGGGCGAGTCCGGCGCGGACGTCTATGACCGGGTCGGGGCGTTCCTGGAGAGCCTGTGGCGCAGCTTCGAGGCCCCGGACCACCCACCGAACGTCCTGATCGTCACGCACGGCCTCACCATGCGTCTGTTCTGCATGCGGTGGTTCCACTGGTCGGTGGCGGAATTCGAGTCACTGTCCAACCCGGGCAATGCGGAGTGGCGCAGCCTGCTCCTCGGCCCGGACGGGCGCTACTCGCTCGATCGGCCGTTTGCACGCTGGTGTGAACCCGAGCCTTATGGCGTCACCGGTTAGAGTGCACACCGATGACCGCCGACCACCGTGACGCAGACCGCTGTGAGCGGGCCCTGGCCAGCCTGCGCGGACTCTCCGTGGGCGATGCCCTCGGATCCCAGTTCTTCGTCCCCGCTCACTACCCCTCCCTCAAGCGCCGTGAGCTGCCGCCGACTCCCTGGCAGTGGACCGATGACACCGAGATGGCCTGTTCCGTGCTGTCGGTGCTCACCACCCACGCCCGGATCGACCAGGACGCACTGGCCCGCTCCTTTGCCGACCACCACGATTTCGATCGTGGCTACGGCCCGGCCGTCAACCGCATGCTCCGGCTGATCCGTGAAGGCGGCGACTGGCGCGAGCTGGCATCCGGACTCTTCAACGGCCAGGGCTCGTGGGGCAATGGCGCAGCCATGCGCATCGCCCCCCTGGGCGCCTGGTACGCCGACGACCCCGAGCAAGCCACGCACCAGGCGGAGATCTCCGCCTACACCACCCACCAGCACCGTGAGGCCGTCGTCGGTGCCATGGCCGTCGCCGCCGCGGCCGCTCTGGTGGCCGACCCGTCACGCCGTATCGGCCCCGCCGAGCTCCTCGACGGCGTGCTGGAGCTGATCCCGCGCAGCGCCGTACAGGCCGGGCTGCGCCGGGCCAGGGACATGCTCGACTACGCCGACTCCGGCACCGTCGCCGCCGTCCTCGGCTGCGGACGGCGCACCAGCGCCCACGACACCGTCCCCTTCACCCTGTGGGCGGCCGCCCGCCATCTCGGCGACTACGAGAACGCGTTTTGGACCACCGCGCAGGCCGGCGGCGATGTGGACACCACCTGCGCCATCGTCGGCGGCATCGTCGCGTCGAGCAGCGACGGCGCCCCGCCCCGCGCATGGCTGGACGGCACCGAGTCCCTCCCGTCCTGGGCGCCGGCCCTCGCCGACTGACCGGGCCGCCCGCCCCAACGGGCACCGCCGGACACCGACTTCACCTGCCGGCCGCCCCGCTGGCACCGAGAGCGCAGCACCGCGCGCCACGCCGCCGCACCGCCCGCGCTCCCGTCCGCATACCTGCCGGTAGCCCCGTCGGCCGGTGCCGCCGGCGCGGTCGCCGGCGTCATTTCGCACGCGGTCCGGATCCGATGCGGACGGCCGCGCCGAAAGGGCGTAACCTTGCTGGCGCCATGCCGTACGAGCCCCCCACCCATACCGTTGAGCGATCATTGCGCGCCACCACGGGCGCCAAGATCGTCGCAGGTATCGACGAGGTCGGGCGCGGAGCCTGGGCCGGTCCGGTCAGCGTCTGCGCAGCCATCACCGGTCTGCGGCGGCCGCCCACCGGACTCACCGATTCCAAGCTGCTGACACCCAAACGCCGCACCGAGATGTGCGACGTGCTCGGCGAGTGGGTCACGTCCTACAGCCTGGGGCACTCCTCCCCGGAGGAGATCGACGACCTGGGCATGACCGCGGCACTGCGGCTCGCGGCCGTGCGCGCCCTGGAGGCGCTGCCGGTCCGGCCGGACGCGGTCATCCTCGACGGCAAGCATGACTACCTGGGCGCGCCGTGGCGGGTCCGCACGGTCATCAAGGGCGACCAGTCCTGCATCGCGGTCGCCGCCGCGTCCGTGATCGCCAAGGTGCGACGCGACGCGATGATGGCCGAACTTGGCTTGGAATACGCCAACTTCGACTTCGCGGCCAACGCCGGCTACCCCTCGCCGACCCATCGCATCGCCCTGGAGGAGTACGGTCCTACGCCGCACCACCGAGTGTCGTGGTCCTACATGGACGCCCTGCCCCGGTGGCGGCACCTGAAGAAGGTGCGCGTCACCCCCGAAGCAGCCGCTCTGGAAGCCGGTGGCCAACTCGGCTTCGACTTCTGAGCGGTGCGGACATGAATTCGGTACCCGATGACGCGTCCCGCACTTACGTTTGATAGACATCCCTTTATGCCTCTCATCCCCGAGGAGCCTCAGATTCACGAGAGTGTCCCGGGTCCCCGCGCTACCCCGGCCGCCGGCCGCACCGCGCCGACCCCCCGTCCCGTTCCTGGTCCCGGACCCCGCCCCGCGCCTCCGCGTGGCGCTCCCGCGTCCAGTGCCCGTCCGGGCAAGCCCGGACCCGCTGCCCCGCCGCGTGGGCCTGTCGCCGCTCCGCCGGCGCAGCGCACCGGCTCCCAGCAGCCCGCTGCCGGTGACACCGGCCCCGCCGCAGGAGCGCAGCTCCAGCTGATCCCGGCACCCGCCGGCGGCGCCATCGACGCCGCCGATGAGGCCGTCGATCTGCTGCTGGACTCCGGGCGTGCGCCGGGCGAGATCCTGGTGCTGACCACCGGCGAGACCCACCCGTGGGCCGCACACGAGCTGTCCTTCGGTGAGGCGTCCTACTGGGCCCAACACGACGCCGCGGACGATGTGTTCTACGCGGACGCCACGGCCGAGCGCGCCACCGGCAGGCCCGTTGTGGTCGTCGCCGTCAACGGTGCTTCGGACGAGGTCACCGCGCGGGCCCTGCCCGCGGCGATGGCCCGTGCCGGAGTGCTGCTGATCGTCTGCGGCGACCCGCAGCGGATCAACGCTGTTCTCGGCGCGAACGCCTAGCAGCCACCGCAGTTACGGCTGCTCCCGCTCAACGCAGCCCGTCGGCCATCCAGGCCGGTCGGGCGCGTTGGCGTGCCCGGAGGGATATGGGCCGGGCCCGGTGGGCGGTTGCGGCGGGTGGATTGTGCGGTTCCGGGGCGTGCGGACCAGTGGTCGTGCGTGGCCCGCCCGGTCAGTGTGCCGCCGTGTGTCGCTGAGCCCCCGCCACGCCGCCCGAGCGCCGCGCTGTCGTACGGGTGCCGTTCCGCGGCGGCTCGGACGGCGACGGCCGCCCCGGAGAGAGGCGCTCCGCCGACGCGGGGGACGGGATCGCCGCCCGCTCCGTCGTGACCGGAAGCCGCGCCGAAGTGCGCGGCGAATCCGCGCGTGCTGAGCCGGTGTGCGGTGATTCCATATGTGCTGAGCCGGTGTGCGGTGAATCCGTGTGCGGTGAATCCGTGCGTGGTGAATCCGTGCCTGGTGATGTCACATACAACGAATCCGTACGCGGTGATTCCGTATGCGTTGCCGTCGCACGATCCGATTCCGTTTGTGGCGCCGCCACTTGCGACGACGAACTGGGGCGGCGCCCGCCCCTGCCCTCCCCCAGCACCTGCCAGCGGTCACCGGTCAGCGTGATGTACGCCCCGCAGCGCAGCCCGTGCAGGGTGCAGGCATCGCGCAGCCCCCACATCCACGCCCCGTCCGCCTCCGTCCAACGGGGCTCGCCCTCACGGCAGTAGAGCAGCACGGCCGTACGGACCGGGGCGCGCAGCCGCAGGTCGTGCGGGATCACCCGGCGCAGATGCGCCAGCAGGGCATTGCGGAACTGCCAGCCGTCCGGCGCGACCGCGGGCTCGGTGAACGACGCGCTGGCGGTCACCCGCTCCTGCGGATCCAGCACCGCCACGATGGCCGTCGAGGGCGCCGGACGATGACGGTGGTGCAGGCCGGTGACGACCTCACGGGGATTGCGCAGCAGCGGGATACCTGCCGAGGCCCACTCGGAGGGCTCCAGCATCCTGCTCAGTCGGGCGGTGGAATCGGCGGGCGCCAGCAGGGACACATGCGATGGCGGTGCGAAGCCGAAGGCCACGGTCCTCCCTTCGTCTACGCGTCCACGCGTCGGGCGGCGGCCGGGCGCGAAAGCGCACCACGGCATGGCCCTGCCTGACCGCGGACGGCCGGTACGGGGAAGCGGTTCCAATTCTTCCTGTCGTACACGCATGCGGCAACGAGCAAATCGTGCCCACGACCCGGAATCGCCCGGTGCGTCGCCAATATTCCTGCCCGCCGCACCCGCCTCCGATGCCCGATGGCCCCCTTCCATCTCCCCTGATGCCGCCTATCCCTGTACGGCGAGGACCAGCGGAAACACCCCCTCGGCTCCGGCCCTGCGCAGCAGCCGGGCGGCCACGGCCAGCGTCCAGCCGGTGTCGGCGTAGTCGTCCACCAGGAGCACCGGGCCGCCCGCCGACTCCAGGGCCCGCGCCAGCTCCGGCGGCACGCTCAGCGAACCGTGCAGGGCCCGCAGCCGCTGGGCGCTGTTGCTGCGCGGAATCCTGCCGTCCGATCCGTCGTCCACCGAGGTCATCGAGCCCAGGAACGGCATCCTGCCGACCGACGCGATCCGCTCGCCGAGCGACCGGATCAGCTGCGGGCGGGTGCGCGACGCGAGGCAGACGACGCCCACCGGGCGGGCCGGCGCATCCGCCGCGCCCGAGGCCCAACCGCCGGGCCCCTTGGCCCAGTCGGCGAGGACCGTGACCACCGCGGCCGACACATCGTCGGGGACCGGGCCGTCCGGTGCCTGCGGTGCGAGCATCGGGCGAAGACGGTTTCCCCACCCGATGTCGGACAGCCGGCCCAGGGCGCGGCCCGTCGCAGCCAGCTCATTCGCCGGGATACGCCCCTTGAGGTCGAGGCCGATGGCCGGCAGGCCCGTCGGCCACATCCGCCGAGACTCCACCTCCACACCGGGGCGCCCCAGCTCGCCGCGCGCGGCGTCCAACGAACCGGCGGACACCTCGGTGCTGAACCTGGCTCCCGCGCAGTTGTCGCAGCGGCCGCACGCCATCGCCGCTTCGTCGTCCAACTGCCGCCGCAGAAACTCCATCCGGCAGCCCGTCGTGCCGGCGTACTCCCGCATCGCCTGCTGTTCGGTCTCCCGTTGTCGGGTCACCCACGCATAGCGCTCGGCGTCGTACGACCACGGGCGGCCGGTGGCCGTCCAGCCGCCCTTGACGCGACGCACGGCGCCGTCCACATCGAGCACCTTGAGCATGATCTCCAGGCGCGAGCGGCGCAGTTCGACCTGCGGCTCCAGGGCCGGCAGCGACACCGGCCGGCCCGCGGCCGCCAGGACGTCGAGCGTCTGGCGCACCTGCTCCTCCGGAGGGAACGCCAGCGACGCGAAGTACTTCCAGATCGCCTCGTCCTCGCGGCCCGGCAGCAGCAGCACCTCGGCGTGCTTCACCCCACGCCCCGCGCGCCCCACCTGCTGATAGTAGGCGATGGGGGAGGACGGCGAACCCAGGTGCACCACGAACCCCAGGTCGGGCTTGTCGAAGCCCATGCCCAGCGCGGACGTCGCCACCAGCGCCTTCACGCGGTTTGCGAGCAGATCGTCCTCGGCCTGCTGACGGTCGGCGTTCTCCGTCTTGCCGGTGTACGAGGAGACCGTGTGCCCCTGGTGCCGCAGGAAAGCCGTGACCTCCTCGGCGGCGGCGACCGTGAGCGTGTAGATGATCCCCGAGCCCGGAAGCTCGTGCAGATGGTCCGCGAGCCAGGCGAGGCGGTGCGCGGCGTCCGGCAGCGGCAGCACTCCCAGACTCAGGCTCTCCCGGTCCAGCGGGCCGCGCAGGACCAGGGCCTCGGCGGCCTCGCCCGTCCCCAGCTGCTCGGCGACGTCGGCCGTCACCCGGGCATTGGCCGTGGCCGTCGTGGCGAGCACCGGCACGCCGGGCGGGAGGTCGGCGAGCACTGTGCGGAGCCGTCGGTAATCCGGCCGGAAATCGTGGCCCCAGTCGGAGATGCAGTGCGCCTCGTCGACCACCAGCAGGCCGGTGGCCGCCGCGAGCTTGGGCAGCACCTGATCACGGAAATCGGGGTTGTTGAGCCGCTCGGGACTCACCAGCAGGACATCCACCTCGCCGGCCGCCACCTCGGCCTGAACGGTGTCCCATTCCTCCGTGTTGGACGAATTGATCGTGCGCGCGCGGATCCCGGCTCTCGCGGCTGCCTCGACCTGGTTGCGCATCAGCGCGAGCAGCGGGGAGACGATCACGGTCGGCCCGCTGCCGCGCTCGCGCAGCAACGCCGTCGCGACGAAGTAGACCGCGGACTTGCCCCAGCCCGTGCGCTGCACGACGAGGGCGCGGCGGTGGTCGGCGACCAGCGCCTCGATCGCCCGCCACTGATCCTCGCGCAGCCGGGCTTCGCCGCCGGGATCGCCGACGAGGCGGGAGAGGACGGCATCGGCCGAGGCGCGCAAGTCTTCGTTGCTCATGCCCCCATGCAACCCGATGCCACTGACAACGCGCGAACCCCCGCCCGAACCTGTGGATAACCGCGTCACCCGCGAGTTATCCACAGGGGTCGCGGCGGAGCGGCCGGTCGCGGGATCTTCGAGCCATGAATCCGCACAGCGAACCGTCCAAGCCCAGCACCAACGACAACTCCTCCGCCTACTCCGCCGACTCCGCCGGCACGGCGGAACCCTCCGGCTCCCCTGGCTCGTCCGATGCCTCCGGCCCGGCCGGTCCCGCCAAACCCGCCGACTCCTCCGCCCATCCCGCCGATGCCGCTCAGAGCCCGGAGACCGAAGCCCAGGTCACCCTGCGCAGCCCGGCCGAGCTCGCCGACGCGCTGCCGTATCTCATGGGCTTCTACCCGGACGACAGCATCGTGCTCGTGGCGCTGCACGGCGAACGCGGACGCTTCGGCGGCCGGGTCCGGCTCGGCATCCCGACGGACACCACACAGTGGCCTGATGTCTCCGACCAGCTCGCCGACTGCCTGGTGTCGGCCGGCCAGGACCGCGCCACCCGCCCCGTGGGCATCCTCGTCTTCCTCTGCCAGGAGCCCGCCGCGGGCGAGAGCGGCAAGGACGTGAAGGACCGGCTCCGCCCCCTGGCCCAGCGGCTGCGCACCGCCTGCGGTGCCCTTGACGTTCCCGTCATCGAAGCCCTGTGCATCTCCAACGGCCGCTACTGGTCCTACTGTTGCCCTGATTTCCGCTGCTGCCCCGCCGACGGCACGCAGCTGGTCATGCCCGGCACGTCCGTGATGGCCGCGGCCGCCGCCTATGCGGGAATGCAGGTGCGCGGCTCGCTCAAGGCGATGGAGGCCCGGCTGACGCCCCGCACCGGGACGCGTGCAGCCGACCAGGAGAAGGCACTCGATGCGGCGGCCGGCGCTCTCGTCCCGCGCATGCTCCGGCAGGACGGCGCCGCGGTCGTCCGCCGGGACACCCTCGACCTGGCCGGAGCGATGATCCGCCGGTTCCGTCAGGACACGCCCTCCGGCAGCAACCGTGCCAGGGACGCCTGCGACGACGCACTGATCACCGACGGCGAGGCAGCCGACCTCATCCTCGGGCTCCAGGACCGGGTCACCCGCGACCGGGCGGCGGAGTGGATGGACGGGCCCGAGGCCGCGCCGGCCCTCCGGCTCTGGCGCGCCCTCGCCCGCCGCTGCGCCGGTGGCTACGCCGAACATGCGGCGGCACCGCTCACCCTCGCCGGATGGGTCTGCTGGTCCACCGAGGACGGGCCTTCGGCACGGGTCGCCCTCGGCCGCGCCCTGAGCGTCGACCCCGACTACCTCTTCGCCCAGCTGTTGCACCGCGCCATCAACGACGGCCTCGACCCGGAGCCGCTGCGTCGTTGCCTGCGCGACCAGCGTGGAGAGGCGTCGACCGCCGACGGCGCGCTCGCGGCGGCCGCAGAGGAGGCATCACAGCCCGGCACCCGCTCCGGGCCTGCCCGCCCCGGAGCCGCCGACCGCCCCCGCAAGCCCCGCGGCGCCACCGGACCCGGCGCCCGTACGACCGACGGACGCGGCAGGCGCCGGGCCGGCCGGGACGGCGACCGGAGCAGGCGGTGACCGTGCCCCCGGTGCGTGGCCGGCGTGACCTGGGCGCCGGCCGAACCGTTCAGGTCTGTGGCGCAGGCAGTACGGAGCCCCGACCCCACCAGGGAGCGCAGAGCGTGGCAGGCATCGTCCCCACTACCCACCCGGCCCGCCGGCCGCACGACGAACGGCGCCCCGCGCCACCCCGGATCCCCCAACCGCAACCCGTCCACTCCGTACTGGTCTGCGTGGCCCTGCCGGGCCTCGCCGTCTCACCCGCCTCGGGCCAGCTGACCGCCCAGGGGCTGGAGGGCTACTACCGCGACGGCCGGCGGATCCTCTCCCGGTGCGAACTGCGGGCCGCGGGCGGTGAACCACTCGTCGTCCAGGGGCGGTTGACCGGCGCGGACCGCGCACGGTTCATCGGGACGATCCGCAGGACCGGCGACCGCGGCCCGGATCCGGAGATCCGGATGGAGCGGCTGCGGTCCGCCGACGGCACCGAGCGGATCACCTTCCGCAGCAGTTCCGCACGGCCTGTCCGGCTCCCGGTCGAGATCCGGCTGGGCACCGACCTCGCCGAGCTCGGAGCCGTCGCCGTAGGCCTTCCAGGGCCCGAACTCCGGGCCGCTGTCCATGGATCGGGGCTGCGCTGGTCCGGGTCCGGGGCGCACGCGGTGCTGTCTGCGTCGCCCGCGCCCCAGGACGTCCTGGCCTCGGCGGGCCTGCTGTGCTGGGAACTGGACCTGCCGCCCGGCGGCCACCGCACCATCGAGCTGCACACCCGGCTTGAGCACGCCGCCGACGGCCGCCCGAGCGACCACAGCCTCGCGGACGGCCACCGGCGTCCCGCGGGTCCCCGGATCCCCGGGCCGCGCACCGGGCTCGCCGGCCCACGGACACGAGGCGAGGGGCCGCCGCGCCCCTGGACGGCCGCGCAGCTGGAGTGCGACGACCACCGGGCCGACGCCCTCCTGGCGGGCAGCCTCGGTGATCTGCGCGGCCTGCTGTTGCGCGACCCCGCCGTGCCCACGGATGTGTACGTTGCCGGCGGGTTCCCCTGGCGCTGCGGTCTGGCGCCCGCCGAGGCGTTGTGGACCGCCCGGATGCTGCTGCCACTGGGCACCCGGCTCGCCGCCGGCACACTGCGCGCACTCGCTCGTACCCAACAAGCCACGCCAGGGGCCGATTTCGGCCGAATTCCCGGAGCCCTCCGGGACACGGGACCACATGCCCCACCGAGCTGCACGGGCATCGAGGCCACGTTGTTGTTCCCCACCGTCCTCGCGGAGGCGCGCCGCTGGGGCCTGCCCGAGCAGGAGACCGAGCGGTTGCTGCCCGCCGCGGAGCGCTGTCTGAGATGGCTGCGCATCGCGGTCGGATCACCGGGCGCAGGCCACGGCTACCTCCCCGACCCGGGGCCCGACGGACCGTACCGCTGCGAAACACAGGCCCACGCCCACCGTGCCGCACTCCTGGGCGCCGACCTCCTCGACGCCTTCGGGTATCCCGGTGGGGCAGAGCTGCGCGAGTGGGCCGCGGATCTGCGTGCCCGATTCCGTACGGACTTCTGGCTGGAGGACCGCGCGGGCGGCCGCCCCGCCGCCCTCCGTACCGCTGACGGCCGGCCGCTGCCGCATCTCGGCTCCACGGCCGCCCATCTCCTCGACACCGGCCTGCTCGGCCGCGGCGCCCTCGCACCGGGCCTGCTGGACGCGGCGCAGACCGGCCAGCTGGCCAGGCTGCTGGCCGGCCCCGCCTTCGACTCCGGCTGGGGCCTGCGGGGGCTCGGCGCGAAGGAGAGCGGCTACAACCCGTTCGGCCACCGCAGCGGAGCGGTCCGCGTCCACGAGACCGCGATCGCCGCCGCCGGACTGGCCGCAGTCGGCTACGACAAGGCGGCCGGCGCCCTGATCAGGGGCGTCGTGGACGCGGCGGAGAGTTTCGGCCACCGCCTGCCGGAGATGTACGCGGGGGAGCAGCGCACCGCGGACGGCGTCCCGGTACCGCACCCGGCAGCCTGCCGCCCCGCTGCGGTGGCGGCGGCCGGCGCGGTGCAGATACTGATCGCACTCGCCGGGCTGCGCCCCGACGTCCCCGCCGGGACGGTCGCCATACGTCCGCTCGGCAGCGCCCCGCTCGGCGCGATGCAGTTCACCGGCCTGAGCGTCGCCGAGCAGCCGTTCGCCGTACGGATCAGCAGGCTCGGCATGGGGATGGTGGAGGCGGCCGCGGACGGTCTGCAACTGGGGTCCTGAGGCGCTCCAGGGCCTGTTTATCGTCAGGCGGACGACTATGATCACGCCATGCCTCCCTACGACCCGTCGGCCTTCCCGCCCTTTGCCGTCACCGTCGACCTGGTCGTGCTCACCGTGCGCCGCCACGCCCTGTGCGCGTTGGCCGTGCGCCGCGGTGAGCCGCCGTTCCAGGGCCGCTGGGCCCTGCCCGGCGGATTCGTCCGGCCTGATGAGGACCTTGAGGACGCGGCCGCCCGGGAGCTCGCCGAGGAGACCGGTCTGCACGCCCACCCGGAGGCGGGCCCGCCGCCCGCGTACGGTGCGCACCTCGAACAGCTCGCCACCTACGGAGACCCCAAGCGCGACCCCCGCATGCGGGTGGTGAGCGTCGCACACCTCGTGCTCGCCCCGGACCTGCCCGCCCCGCGCGCCGGTGGCGATGCCCACAGCGCGCGCTGGGCGCCGGTGGAGACCCTCCTGGAGCAGGAGGGCACACACGCCCGCGACGGCGATCTGGCGCCCCCGCTCGCCTTCGACCATGCGCGGATCCTCGCCGACGGAGTGGAGCGCGCTCGCTCGAAGATCGAATACTCCTCGCTCGCCACGGCCTTCTGCCCGCAGGAGTTCACCGTCGGCGAGCTGCGACGGGTGTACGAGGCGGTCTGGGGCGTCGCCCTGGATCCCCGCAACTTCCATCGCAAGGTGACCGGCACCCCCGGATTCCTGGTGCCCACCGGTGGTACGACGACCCGTCAGGGCGGCCGCCCCGCCCAGCTGTTCAGCGCCGGCGGCGCGACGTTGCTCAACCCGCCGATGCTGCGCCCGGAGGTCTGAGCCGGGGTGACGGGTCACGGCGTCATGCGTCACGACGCCACCCGGTCGGGTATGCGCCCGGGAAACACGGCAGCACGCCAAGGCCCGTCAATTCCCAGTAAATAGGACATACCGCGCTACCTTTGTCGAGTGAGTCCTCTCGTACCCTCGGCTGCTTCCGAACGGTCTCACGCCCCGCGAGGGACGCGATGATCCAGGCCATCGGACTGACCGGCGAACCCCGTGGTGAACACCCGCCCGCCGTCGACGACCTCACCTTCGAGGCGCGACCGGGCCGCGTCACCGTGCTCCTCGGCGATGAAGCCGCGGGCAAGACCACCGCCCTGCGCCTGATGTTGCAGCTCGAATCCGGCCGAGGCGTCGCCCTCTTCCGCGGCCGCCCGCTGCACCACGTACCCAACCCCGCCCGTGAACTCGGCGTCGTCCTCGGCGACGTCCCCGGACACCCCGCCCGTACGACCCGCGGGCACTTGCGCATGCTCAGCGCCGCAGCCGGCGTCCCGGCCGGCCGGGCCGACGACGTACTCGACCTCGTCGGCCTCAGCGGACTGGCCGACCAGCCCCTGGGCGACCTCTCCCGCGGAATGGACCGCCGGCTCGGCCTGGCCGCAGCCCTCCTCGGTGACCCGCACACCCTCGTGCTCGACGAACCGTCCGAGGGTGTCTCACCACGCGAAGCGGCATGGCTGCACGGCCTGCTGCGCGGCTACGCCGCCCAAGGCGGCACCGTCCTCGTTACCTCCAGCAACGACAAGGAAGCCGCCCGGATCGCCGATCGCGTGGTCACCATCGAAGACGGCCGGCTCGTCGCCGACCAGGAAGGAGCCGAGTTCGCCCGCACCCGGCTCCGCCCCAGGGTGGCCGTCCGCTCCCCGCAAGCCGACCGCCTCGCCTCCCTGCTCATCGACGAGTCCCAACGCGCCCACCACGCCGCGGACCCCGCCGTCGGCCGCGCCATCGAGGTCGTACGGGAGAGCGGCAGTCGCATCGCCGTCTACGGGAGTACCTGCGCCGCCGTCGGGGAGACCGCTTTCCGGCACGGCATCCTCGTGCACCAGCTCGCGGACGAGGTCGGCGACACCAGCCCCATCACCCCGCTCCACCGCGCCGACGGCCGTGCCCCGCTCCCCGCCGCCGACGTACTACGCGGTTCTGCCCCCACACCACCGCCCCCGGAGAGCGAAACCACTCCGTACACCGACAACACCGACATCGCCACCCCCGCCGACCGCGACATCACCACCCCCGACGTCGACATGACGTCCGACACCGTCACCCTCCCGGTCGTCCGGTCCGCGACACCCGCGCCCCGCCCGGTGCGATCCGCGCCGCCACGGTTCACTGCACCCCTCGCGATTCCCCGGCTTCCCGCCCCCGGCCCCGCCTGGCCGCTGCGCTACGAACTGCGCCGTACGGTCAGCGATCGCACCGGCCTGCTCGTGACCGCCGCATCCGTCCTCGTCTCACTGATCCTGGCGCTGTTGCTGGCCCGCCACGGAGACGCACCGATGTCACGTGTGCTGACCGGTTGGCCCCGTCAACTGCCCTTCCCTCCAGCGGCACTCGGCGCGGGTCTGCTCGGGGCGCTCTCTTTCGGCCAGGAGTTCAGCTACCCGGCGCTCGCCCCCGAACGCGGCAGCGTCCCCCGCCGCCTCGGGCTGCTCGTCGCCAAACTTCTGGTCAGTGGCGCTTGCGCGCTGGCTCTCGGCGCCTGCGTACTCGCCGCGGACGGGACGACGGCCCGCTTCCTGTTCGGACCCGAAGCGGTCACCAGCATCGCCGAGTGGCCTGTTCTCGCCGCTGGTTGGGTGGCGCTGCTTGTCGGCTGCGCGTGGGCGGGCGTACTGGCCGCCGGCGTATTCCGGTCCACGGCAATGGGATTGGCGGCGGTGCTCGCCGTACCGGTTCTGGTGGTGCCGTTCGTGCAACGTGTCGTTGCCGAGTCCGCGGCCCGTTCCCTGGCCGGGCTCCCAGAGCGACTGAGGTCGTTGACTCCCATGCGGTGGCCTTCCGAAATCGACCACGGTGTATCGGTCGCGATGCGACTCGTGACCCAACCCGTAGGCAGCGCAATGATGTTGTCGCTGACCTTCCTGGTCTGCGCGTATGCCCTTACCGTGCGCCGCGGGCGGACGCGTTGATGGCGGGCGGCGCTCGTTTCGCGGCGGCGTTGTTGCGCCCGCTGTCTGCAACTCGCCGCAGACGGCGCATTTCTTTCCGATAAAGCGTCAATTGCGAGATGGCGGCCGATCACCCTTTCGTGTGCTTTTCACCAAAGACCTCAAGGGTGTTCAGGGTGTCGCCGACAAAGGATGCGTGAGTACCCTTGCGCACACCATGATGACCGCGGCTCGCCCCGGCGACACCGGCCTCGCAGGCCCGGGCGAGCTTGACCGCTACCCCTATGGCAACGCGGCGAACGCCGCCAGTACGGCCGGTGCGGACCGCGCCGAGCGCGTCGCGCCGGCGTGGGAAGGCTCCGAAGCAGATATGGGCCGGGCCGGCCGCCGGGCGGCGGGCAGCCGCGGCCGCGGCCTGCACGGCCAACTCGTCCAACAGCTGGGCCAGATGATCGTCTCCGGCGATCTCGGCGCCGACCGCCCGCTCGTCCCCGAGGAGATCGGCCAGCGGTTCGAGGTCTCCCGCACCGTCGTCCGTGAGTCGCTGCGCGTCCTTGAGGCCAAGGGCCTGGTCAGTGCCCGCCCTAACGTCGGCACCCGGGTGCGCCCGGTCAGCGACTGGAACCTCCTCGACCCCGACATCATCGAGTGGCGGGCCTACGGGCCACAGCGCGACGACCAGCGTCGTGAGCTGTGCGAGCTGCGCTGGACGATCGAGCCGCTCGCCGCCCGGCTCGCCGCCGGCCACGGCCGTGAGGACGTCCAGCAGCGGCTCGCCGACATGGTCGAGATCATGGGGCACTCCGCCGCCCAGGGCGACACCCTGACCTTCGCCCGCGCCGACGCCGAGTTCCACTCCCTGCTGCTTCAGCTCGCCGGCAACCGCATGCTTGAGCACCTCTCGGGCATCGTCGCCGCCGCCCTGCATGTCTCCGGCGGCCCGTCGGGCGGCTGTGAGCGCCCGGTCGAGACCTCCGTGGGCCAGCACATGCGGATCGTCGACGCCATCGGTTCCGGTGACGCCACCGCGGCCGAATCCGCGATGCGCCAGCTCCTCGCCGCCCATGGTGAGGCCGGCGCCCCGGGCTCCGGGGCGCCCGGGGACCACGTGGTCCCCGCGCCCCGCGAACACTGAAGGCCCGTACCCAACCGCGTACGGACCGTAGGCACCGAGCGGCCGAGTGCCCCGCGCGCCTCCCCGGACGGGGCGCGCCGTACGCATCGAAGGCGCACAAGATCGCCGGATCCGGGGCGTCGCCCGGATCCGGCGCCGGGTCTTGAGAGGGTTGCGTGCCATATGGCTGGGAATAGGTCGATATGTGGTGTGACTCGGGCCACGCGGATTGGGCGTAACGCTCGTCGGGGAAGCGCGATGACTTAAGAGGTGATAGCCGAGGAAGGAATACGGACGGCGTTCGTGACGCTGTTCAACTCCCCGGCTGACCCCGCGCCGTCGGTTCATCCCCACCGGCGGTCGTCGGCTCCGATCCACAGTGGACGGGGTCGGAAGCCGTTTCCATCGTTCCGAGAGGTTGTTCGTGTCGGCCAGCACATCCCGTACGCTCCCGCCGGAGATCGCCGAGTCCGAGTCTGTGATGGCGCTCATCGAGCGGGGAAAGGCTGATGGGCAGATCGCCGGCGATGACGTGCGTCGGGCCTTCGAGGCTGACCAGATTCCGCCAACCCAGTGGAAGAATGTTCTGCGCAGCCTCAACCAGATCCTCGACGAGGAGGGTGTGACGCTGATGGTCAGTGCCGCAGAGGCGCCCAAGCGCACCCGCAAGAGCGTCGCAGCGAAGAGTCCGGCAAAGCGCACCGCCACCAAGACCGTCGCGGCCAAGACCGCCACGGTGAAGAAGGCCACCGCAGCGGCCGCCGCCCCCATGGCGGACCCGGCCGGTGAGTCCGAGTCCGCGCCTGCCAAGAAGGCCGCGGCCAAGAAGACCGCAGCCAAGAAGACGGTGGCGAAGAAGGCCACCGCCAAGAAGGCCACCGCAAAGAAGACCGCGTCCAAGAAGGACGTCGACGAGCTGCTCGACGACGAGGCGACCGAGGAGACCCCGGCGCCCGGCAAGGGCGAGGCAGCCGAAGCCGCCGAGGGCACGGAGAACGCCGGCTTCGTCCTCTCCGACGACGACGAGGACGACGCCCCCGCGCAGCAGGTCGCCGCGGCCGGCGCCACCGCCGACCCGGTGAAGGACTACCTCAAGCAGATCGGCAAGGTCCCGCTCCTCAACGCCGAGCAGGAGGTCGAGCTCGCCAAGCGCATCGAGGCGGGCCTGTTCGCCGAGGACAAGCTGGCGAACTCCGACAAGCTCGCGCCGAAGCTCAAGCGTGAGCTGGAGATCATCGCCGAGGACGGCCGCCGGGCGAAGAACCACCTGCTGGAGGCCAACCTCCGACTGGTGGTCTCCCTGGCCAAGCGGTATACGGGCCGCGGCATGCTCTTCCTGGACCTGATCCAGGAGGGCAACCTCGGTCTCATCCGTGCCGTCGAGAAGTTCGACTACACCAAGGGCTACAAGTTCTCGACCTACGCGACGTGGTGGATCCGCCAGGCCATCACCCGCGCCATGGCCGACCAGGCCCGCACCATCCGTATCCCGGTGCACATGGTCGAGGTCATCAACAAGCTCGCGCGCGTGCAGCGCCAGATGCTCCAGGACCTGGGCCGCGAGCCCACCCCGGAGGAGCTGGCCAAGGAACTCGACATGACCCCCGAGAAGGTCATCGAGGTCCAGAAGTACGGTCGCGAGCCGATCTCGCTGCACACCCCGCTGGGCGAGGACGGCGACAGCGAGTTCGGTGACCTCATCGAGGACTCCGAGGCGGTCGTCCCGGCCGACGCGGTCAGCTTCACGCTTCTGCAGGAGCAGCTGCACTCGGTCCTGGACACCCTCTCCGAGCGCGAGGCCGGCGTGGTCTCCATGCGCTTCGGTCTCACCGACGGCCAGCCCAAGACGCTGGACGAGATCGGGAAGGTCTACGGCGTCACGCGTGAGCGGATCCGTCAGATCGAGTCCAAGACCATGTCGAAGCTGCGTCACCCGTCGCGCTCGCAGGTGCTGCGCGACTACCTCGACTAGCCGAACACGCACGGACAACGCCGCGAGCCCGGACCTCCTTGATGGAGGGGCCGGGCTCGCGGCCGTCCGGGTGCGGTGCGCGGCCGTTTGGGTCACTCTGGGTGGGCGTGCACTGTCCCAGAGTCAGGAGTCCGTATGCGCTCGACCTCCTACGCAACTCTCGGAGCCTTCGTGCTGGTCCTGGCCGTACCGACCTCGGCGGCCGCGGACGGATCGGTGGTCGGCGGCAACCCTGTACACGTATCGGAGAGCCCCTGGGTGGTGGCCCTCGCCTCCCACGACCGCTTCGGCACCGAGCGCTCCGGGCAGTTCTGCGGTGGTGTGCTCGTCGGGCGCTCGACGGTGGTCACGGCCGCGCACTGCCTGAGCAAGGAGGTCCTGGGCGTGCCGTGGAAGCAGGTGCGGGATCTGCGCATCGTCATCGGGCGCGACAACCTGGCGGGCGGCGGTGGCCAGGAGCTCAAGGCCGCGAACGTGTGGGTCAACCCGAAGTACGACAGCTGGACGAACGAGGGCGACATGGCCGTCCTCAGGCTGGAGAAGCCGGCGAGCGGCCAGGCGATCCCGATAGCCGGCCGGGGCGATGCCGAATACAAACCCGGCACCGGGGCGACGGTCTACGGCTGGGGGGACACGACAGGCGAGGGCAGCTACGCGACGGGACTGCGGTCCGCCGGTGTGAATGTCCTGGAGGACTCGGTCTGCGCGGGCGCCTACCCGGGCAGTGCCGATGGCACGTACAAGCCCGCGTCGATGCTGTGCGCGGGGATGCCGGGCGGCGGGCGGGACGCCTGCCAGGGGGACAGTGGCGGACCACTCGTGGTGCGCGGGCGCCTGGTGGGGCTGGTGTCGTGGGGGACGGGCTGCGGCCAGGCCGGTCATCCCGGGGTCTATACGCGCGCCTCAGCGCTGCTCCCCGTCGTGTCCGAACATGGGGCCGACTGAGGGGTGTGCGGGGCCGTCGGCATGCCGAAGCGTACGAGTGCGGGCGGTCCCCCCGGTTCTGCCGGGGAGACCGCCCGCCGCACGGCCTAGGCCGCTACTCGCTCGTCGTGGATGCGATGTGTCAGCGTTCCTCTTCGGTCGCAGACGCCGGAGAGGCGGTGAGCCGCTCCGTCTCGTCCTGTATTTCCGCGGCGATCTTCTTGAGTTCTGGCTCGAACTTGCGACCGTGGTGGGCGCAGAAGAGCAGTTCTCCGCCGGACATCAGGACGACGCGCAGGTATGCCTGGGCGCCGCAGCGGTCGCAGCGGTCAGCGGCCGTCAGCGGGCTCGCGGGTGTCAGAACAGTAGTCACGTCGCCTCTTCTCTAGCTCGACGAGCTGTCGTACCAGGGTCAACATCCAACCAGGCCGAAAACGTTCCCGCTTATGCCTTTTCCTCGAAAAAAATTCTCCGAGGGGGCCGGGTGCTGCCGGGTGGCGGCGAATGAGCCGTATTGCGTGGTGGTCAGATTCACGTGGTTGTTGGGGTCTGCCCTCCCGGCTGGCTTGCCGGTTGTTGATGAGGACGTGCCCGGAGCCTAAATGGTTCATGCCTCGAAGGGAACGTGATGTGCACGTCATCCCGATGTCACCCCATCGAGGGATCGAACGTACGATCGAAATTCTACTACCATGGGCGTGGTGACGGGTGGCGTCACATCGGCTCTACCAGGCCTCGGTACCCTCTGACCGGTGACACCGCCACAACCGAGTCCGCGGAATGCGGACTGCCAGAAATTCAGCGAGGAGCGAACCGCGTGACCGCCGAGATGTCCGTGCCGTCCACCGCAGTGCTGACCGGGGCAGACCGGGACGGTTCCAACTACACCGCGCGGCATCTGCTCGTCCTCGAGGGTCTGGAGGCCGTCCGCAAGCGCCCTGGCATGTATATCGGCTCGACGGACAGTCGCGGCCTGATGCACTGCCTGTGGGAGATCATCGACAACTCGGTCGATGAGGCGCTGGGCGGCTACTGCGACCACATCGAGGTGATCCTCCACGACGACGGGTCGGTGGAGGTCCGCGACAACGGCCGTGGCATCCCCGTCGACGTCGAGCCCAAGACCGGGCTCAGCGGCGTCGAGGTTGTCATGACCAAGCTGCACGCCGGCGGAAAGTTCGGCGGCGGCTCCTACGCCGCCTCCGGCGGTCTGCACGGCGTCGGCGCCTCGGTCGTCAACGCGCTCTCCGCGCGACTCGACGTCGAGGTGGACCGCAACAGCAAGACCCACTCGATCAGCTTCCGCCGCGGCGTCCCCGGCATCTTCACCGAATCCGGCCCCGACGCCCCGTTCGACCCCGGAAACGGCCTGCTCAAGGGCAAGCGGGTGGCCAAGACGAAGACCGGCACCCGGGTGCGCTACTGGGCCGACCGGCAGATCTTCCTCAAGGACGCCAAGCTCTCCCTGGAGACGCTGTACGCCCGGGCCCGCCAGACGGCCTTCCTCGTACCGGGCCTGACCCTCGTCGTCCGCGACGAGCGCGGCATCGACGGCGCCGGCAAGTCGGAGGAGACCTTCCGCTACGACGGCGGTATCAGCGAATTCTGTGAGTACCTCGCGCAGGACAAGGCCGTCTGCGACATCCAGCGGCTCACCGGCCAGGGCACCTTCAAGGAGACCGTGCCCGTCCTGGACGACCGCGGTCACATGACACCGACCGAAGTCACCCGCGAACTGGGCGTCGACATCGCCCTCCGGTGGGGGACCGGCTACGACTCGACGGTCAGGTCGTTCGTCAACATCATCGCGACGCCCAAGGGCGGCACCCACGTCTCCGGCTTCGAGCGCTCGGTCACCAAGACCGTCAACGAAGTGCTGCGATCGAGCAAGCTGCTGCGCGTCGCCGAGGACGACGTCGTCAAGGACGACGCCATGGAGGGCCTCACCGCCGTTGTGACGGTGCGGCTCGCGGAGCCGCAGTTCGAAGGCCAGACCAAGGAGGTGCTCGGCACCTCCGCCGCCTCGCGGATCGTCGCCCAGGTGGTGAGCAAGGAACTCAAGGCGTTTCTGACGTCCACGAAGCGGGACGCCAAGCAGCAGGCACGCTCCATCCTGGAGAAGGTCGTGGCCGCGGCCCGTACGCGCATCGCGGCCCGTCAGCACAAGGAGGCCCAGCGGCGGAAGACGGCGCTGGAGTCCTCCTCGCTGCCGGCCAAGCTTGCCGATTGCCGCAGCGACAACGTCGACCGCAGCGAACTGTTCATCGTCGAGGGAGACTCGGCGCTGGGCACCGCGAAGCTCGCGCGGAATTCGGAATTCCAGGCGCTGCTGCCGATCCGCGGCAAGATTCTGAATGTCCAGAAGTCATCGGTTTCGGACATGCTCAAGAACGCCGAGTGCGGCTCCATCATCCAGGTCATAGGGGCCGGGTCCGGCCGGACCTTCGACATCGACACGGCCCGCTACGGAAAGGTCATCTTCCTCGCCGACGCTGACGTCGACGGCGCGCACATCCGCTGTCTGCTGCTGACCCTCTTCCAGCGCTATATGCGCCCGATGGTCGAGCAGGGCCGGGTCTTTTCCGCCGTTCCGCCGCTGCACCGCGTCGAATTGGTCAATCCCAAAAAGGGCCAGGACAAGTACATCTACACCTACTCGGACGGCGAACTGCGCCAGACGCTGCTCGAACTCGAACGCAAGAAGGTCCGCTACAAGGACAGCATCCAGCGCTACAAGGGCCTGGGCGAAATGGACGCCGACCAACTCGCCGAGACCACCATGGACCCGCGTCACCGCACGCTCCGACGGATCAACATCAGCGATCTGGAAGCGGCGGAGAAGGCCTTCGACCTCCTGATGGGCAACGAAGTCGCCCCCCGTAAGGAGTTCATCACCAACTCCGCGTCCACTCTGGACCGTTCGCGCATCGACACCTGAGCCGGCCGCAGGTCCCCACGGGCGTCTGTCCACCCACGGGTGGAGAGGCGCCCGTCGCGATGTCCACCCCGGCCCCACCCTGGCGCCGATCCGGCCGGTGGGCCCCGCTCCGTAGCGTCGGGCGTGTCGTCAAACCCCTACGGAGGACCAGGACATGAGCGCTTTGCTGAACATTCTCGTGATCGTCATTGTTGTCGCGATGGTGTTCATCCGGCAGTTCCAGGCGCGGCGCGTCACAGCCGACAGCAAGAAATGGTGGCTGATACCCGCCGTACTCACCATCATGGCGCTACGGGAACCGGGGCTCCTGGATCCCGCACACCACGCGAGTTCGGCCTTGCTGCTCGCCGGGGAACTCGTCATCGCCCTCGCCAGCGGCGCCGCCTGGGCTTGGACCAGCCGGATGTGGACGGACGACGAGGGCGCCGTCTGGACCAAGGGCGGCTGGGCGACGGCCGGTGTCTGGCTCGGTGGGATTGCGGTGCGTCTCGGCCTCGTCGGCATCGCGGCGGCCTTGGGCATCCACCAGAGCAGCCTGGCCACGATGCTTGCCGTCGCCGCCATGCTGCTGACCCGCACCGGAGTCACCATGTGGAGGGCTCAGTCCCTGCGGCCGACGTACCGTGTCCCGGTCGCCGGCTGAACCACGTAGCCGACCATCAGGAAGGACTGTTTGTGTCGCTGACCTCCTGGACGAGCTGGCCCCTACGGGAGGCGCTTTCCCGCGAGGGCATCAGCGACGCCCGGCTGTGGATCGGCCGAGCCGTCCGCGTACTGCTGTTGAGCGGAGTGCTGTGGGGCACCCTCGCCGAGCCGGCCTTCCGCGGTTGGGGACTGCTTGCCGGATCCGCGGGGGTCGTGCTGAGCGCGGTCGCCTTCAAGAACTTCTTCCGCACCACACGACAGCAACGCCTGTGGCCGTCCATCGGGTTGTTCGCTCTCCTTGAAGCCGCCGCGTTTGCCTTCCACGCCTCGGGAGCGCGGGTTCCGGCGGTCGTCCTGTGGTGCGGCTGCGCCATCGCATCCATGGAACGGCTGCCACTCTGCGCCGCCTTGCCGTGCTCAGCCGTCGCCTTGGGCGCGTATGCCGCGGTGACCGACGACAACTGGGTGACCACCGCGGCGACGACCGTGGGTCTGGGCCTGGCCGGATATGTACTGCGGCTCGACGCAGAAGCGCGCGGCAACTCGCAGCGACTGCTGGCACAGGAACGGGCCGCCCGTAAGGCCGAGGCCGAAACGGCGGCGTTCGCGGAACGAGGACGGATCGCCCGAGAGATCCACGACGTCCTCGCACACAGTCTGAGTGCCCAGTTGGTCCACCTGGAGGCGGCGCGGCTGCTGATCCTGCAGAGCACCGACCTCGAAGCGGACCGTGACCAGATCCTGGAACGGGTGGTGGCGTGCCGGGGGATGGCCCGTGAAGGGCTGGACGGCACGCGTGAGGCGCTTTCAGCCCTGCGTGGCGAGATGATCCCGGTCGAGGACCTCCTGCACCGTCTGGCCGCCACTGAGGGCGCGCGGCTGGACGTCTCCGGTGAGCGCCGCGCCCTGCCGGCCGAAGCGGGCCTCACGGTCCGCAGGGTGGCCCAGGAGGCGCTGACGAACGTGCGCAAGCATGCGCCGGGCGCCCGTGTGAGCGTGCGGCTGGAGTACGCGGACGACAACGTAGGACTTGTGGTGCGCGACTCGGACGGGCGCGGCAAGCCCGGCGAGCTAGCGAAAAGCGGTTCCGGCTACGGTTTGCTCGGGATGCGGGAGCGAGCCGAACTTCTCGGCGGAACGCTGGAGTCCGGCTCCGACGAGGAGGGTTTTGTGGTCCGGTTGAGGGTGCCCCTGTGACGGCGTGCACGGCGGCACGTGTCGTGGTGGCTGATGACCAGACTGTGGTGCGTGAGGGAATCGTGATGCTGCTGGGACTGCTGCCGGGCATTGAGGTCATCGGATCGGCCGCGGACGGCGAGCAAGCGGTCCGTATGGTCGAGGAGCTCGCCCCCGACGTCGTCCTCATGGACTTGCGGATGCCGCGTTGCGACGGGGTCGAGGCGACCCGCCGCATCCGCGTGGAACACCCTGGCACCCAGGTGGTGGTGCTCACGACCTACGCCGACGACGACTCGCTCTTCCCCGCCCTGCAGGCCGGCGCCCGCGGCTACCTCACCAAGGACGCGGACGGCGACGAGATCGTCCGCGCCATCGATGACGTGCTCTCGGGCGAGGCCGGGCTGTCGCCGAAGATCCAGCGCAGGCTGCTGGACCGTTTCGCTGAACCCGTACGGAGCCTGCCGGAACCGCCGGACGAAGCCCCCGACGGGCTGACCACCCGCGAGGTGGAGGTGTTGCGGCTCGTCGCGGAGGGACAGACGAATCCCGAGATCGCGCGCACGCTGCATGTCTCCACGGCGACCGTGAAGACCCACATCAACAACCTCTTCGCCAAAGCGGGGCTGCGGGACCGGGCCCAGGCCATCCATTACGCGTACCGCCACGGACTCGCACAGCCGCCCGGATAGTCCCTCACCTTATGGGGTGAAGCATTCGGGATGAAGAATCCTTGTCTTTCTTGATCTTCCTTTCTGTCCCATTCTTGGGCGCACGGTCAACAGGCCCGTGCAGCAAGGAGTGTTCGGTGGACAAGAAGGACGGCCGTGCGGCCGATGAACCAGGGGCGTCCGCGCGGCTCGACGACCCTTGGTACGACGCTCTCGCCTCCGGGTGGGGCGAGTTGAACGACACGGCGGACGAGTCGGGGGAACGGGAGCGCACGCGGGCGCACCTGCAGGTACCGGAGCCGCGGTCTGCATCGCACGACGAGGTGTATCTGGCAGTCCAGAAGAGCGCCGCCTTCCAGGAAGTACGCCGTCGATACCGGCGATTCGTCGTGCCCGCCACGGCTGCCTTCCTGGCCTGGTACCTCGCCTATGTGATCGCGGCCACCGTGGCACCGGACTTCATGGCTCACCGCGTTGCTGGTGCGCTCAACGTCGCGATGCTCGCCGGACTCGGGCAGTTCGCCACGACGTTCCTGTTCACCTGGGCGTACGCGCGCCATGCACGGCTTCGCCGCGACCGCGTGGCGCTCGACATCTGCTGGGAGACCCAGGAACTGACTGGAAGGAACGTCCGTTGACCATCGACCAGCGGACTCTGGCGCTGGTCCTGTTCAGCGCGTTCGTCGCCGTCACACTCGCGATCACCACCTGGGTGAGTCGCCGCAGGCGCGGATCGGCCGAGGAGTTCTATGTGGGCGGCCGGCTCTTCTCCCCTCTGGAGAATGGTTTCGCCATCGCGGGTGACTACATGTCCGCCGCGTCCTTCCTCGGCATCTCCGGACTGATCGCCCTCTTCGGTTACGACGGTTTGCTGTACTCGGTCGGCTTCCTCGTCGCCTGGCTCGTCGTGCTCTTCCTCGTGGCCGAACTGGTCCGCAACTGCGGCAGGTTCACCCTCGCCGACGTTGTCGCCGCGCGGATGCGTCAACGCCGGGTCCGCATCGCGACCGGCGCGGCCTCCGTCACCGTTTCCCTGCTCTATCTGGTGGCGCAGATGGTCGGCGCCGGCAGCCTGGTCGCGCTTTTTCTCGGCGGGGCGGGCACGCAGGCACGTACCTGGATGGTGGTCGGGGTCGGCGCACTGATGGTGGTCTACGTCGCCTTCGGTGGCATGCGGGCAACGACCTGGATCCAGATCGTCAAAGCCGTGCTCCTCATGGGCGGCGCGATCGTACTGACTGTCCTGGTACTGGCTCGTTTCCACGGCGACATCAACACGCTGCTGAACACCGCTGCCGAACACAGCGGTCACGGAAGGGACTTCCTCGCACCGGGCCTCAAATACGGCGACGACTGGACGTCGCGACTGGACTTCATCAGCCTCGGCATCGCGCTCGTCCTGGGGACGGCCGGACTGCCGCACATCCTGTCCCGCTTCTACACCGTCCCCACAGCGCGCGCCGCCCGCCGATCCGTCGTCTGGGCCATCGGCCTGATCGGCGGCTTCTATCTGATGACCATCGTGCTGGGCTTCGGCGCCGCCGCGGTGCTCGGCACCGACGCCGTCCGCGCGTCCAACGCGGCCGGGAACACCGCTGTCCCGCTGCTCGCCCGCGACCTGGGAGGCGGCGCTGGTTCAACAGGAGGAACGGTTCTGTTCGCTGTGGTGGCCGCGGTCGCCTTCGCCACGATCCTCGCCGTGGTCGCAGGCATCACGCTGGCGTCGTCGGCCTCCGTGGCGCACGATCTGTACGCCTCGATGCGACGGCCACGCGCCACGGCGAAGGATCGGCAGCGCACAGAGGTGACCGTGGCGCGCATCGCGGCGGTGGGCGTTGGCGCGGTCGCCATCGGCCTCGCGCTGCTCGCCCAGGACTTGAATGTCGCGTTCCTCGTGGGCCTCGCGTTCGCCGTTGCTGCCTCGGCCAATCTGCCTGTGCTGCTGTACGCCCTCTTCTGGCGGCGCTTCACGACCCGTGGCGCGCTCTGGTCGGTCTACGGCGGCCTGATCCCCGCGATCGTGCTCGTCGCCCTCTCGCCGGTGGTCTCCGGCAGTCCGGAGTCACTCCTTCCCGGACTGGACTTCGCCTTCTTCCCGCTTGAAAACCCCGGTGGTGTGTCGATCCCGCTGGGCTTCCTGATGGGATGGCTGGGAACGGTGCTCTCCCCGGAGGCCGCTGATGAGGCCCGGCATGCCGAAACGGAAGTCCGGGCGCTTACGGGGGCGGGGGCGGCTTAGCGAGTTTCCTGTGGCCGGGGACGTGCCGGCGGTTGATGGGGTGCTGCGTCCCGTGTCAGCCCTAGACCCACTCGTAACGGTGCTCGGGACGGCCGGTCTCGCCGTACCTGAGGGTGAGGCGGATCCGGCCGGCGCGTTCGAGGAGCTTGAGGTAGCGCTGGGCGGTCTGCCGGCTCACGCCGGCCCGGAGGGCGACGTCCTGGGCCGACAGCGGGGCGTCTGCGGAACGCAGCACCGAGCGCACACGGTCTGCGGTGGCGGTGGAGTGCCCCTTGGGCAGTTCGGCAGGGCCGGCATTGGCGGCCCCCAACGCCCCGAAGATCCGGTCGACTTCGGACTGCTCCGCCTGCCCGCCATCCTCGAAAGTGCGGTGCAGTGCCGCGTAACCCTCCAATTTGGAGCGCAGGCCTGCGAAGGTGAACGGCTTGACCAGGTACTGCAGCGCACCGTGGCGCATGGCGGCCTGAACGGTCGCGATATCGCGCGCCGCCGTCACCATGATCACGTCGGTGGCCAGACTGCGCCGCCGCAAGTCACCCACCAGCTGGAGCCCGGTCTCGTCAGGGAGGTAGTGGTCCAGAAGGATCAGATCGACATGGTGCGTGTCGAGCGCGGCCAGAGCCTCCGCAGCGGTGTGCGCGAGGCAACTGACGTGGAATCCCGCGATTTTGGCGACGTACGCAGCGTTGATCTCCGCGACCCGTACATCGTCGTCCACGACCAGTACGTCAATCATCGGCCGGCTCCCGTCGCGTCTTCGGAGTGGCGACCACCCTCGGCGCTATCGGGGCGTGCGGTGATTCGGGCGTCCGTGAGTACCTCGAGTGCTTCGCGGCCGGGTGCTTCACGAGGCGCGGGAAGCTCTTCGGACAGTGCGTCGGGGAGCGTGACGGTGAACACCGCGCCCCCTCCGGGGCGCTCGCCGACCTCGGCGCTGCCTCCGTAGCGTTCGGCGAGGCGGCGCACGAGCGCCAGTCCGATACCGCGCTGCCCGTGGGCGGGCGGCTCCTTGGTCGTCCAGCCCTCGGTGAAGATTTCCGCGCGATGGGACTCGGGCACACCCGGTCCGTTGTCGCAGACGCGGACGACTGCGGTGCGCCCTTCGACGTGGACCGCCACCTCCAGCCGTGCCTCCCGCTTGCCCGCAGTGGCATCCAGGGCGTTGTCGACGAGGTTGCCGAGAATGGTGACAAGGCTGTGCGGGTCGATCAAACGGTCAGGGAGATGCGTATCGGGCGAGATGCTCAACGAGGCGCCGCGTTCCGTGGCGACCGTGGCCTTGCCGACCAGGAGAGCGGCCAGCAGCGGGTCGTGGATGCGCTCGGTGACCTGTTCGGCCGTTGCCCGGTGCACGCCTACGGCCTGTGTCACGAACTCCACGGCCTCTTCGTGCAGGCCGAGTTCGAGCAGCCCGAGGAGTGTGTGCAGCCGGTTGGCGTGCTCGTGGTCCTGGGCACGGAGCGCATCGATCAGGCCGCGGGTGCCGTCCAGTTCGCGGCCCAGCCGCTCCAGTTCGGTGCGGTCGCGCAAGGTGACCACGGCGCCGCCGTCGTCGGTCGGCATCCGGTTCGCCACGAGGACGCGCTGACCGCTGACCGCCAGCAGATCGGAACCGGACACCCGGCCGGCCAGCACGTCGGTGGTACGTCCCGGCTGCAGGACGTCGTCCAGAGGCCGGCCGGTGTCCTCGGCGCACAAGTCGAGGAGACGCTGCGCCTCGTCGTTCATGAGGCGGATCCGGCCGTGCTCATCGAGCGCCAGGAACCCCTCACGGATGCCGTGCAGCATTGCCTCGCGCTCGGTGAGCAGCGCGGAGATGTCGGAGAATGCCAGGTCGTGGGTGCGGCGCTGGAGGCGGCGGGAGACGAGATACGAGGCGAGGGCGCCCACGGCGAGCGCTCCGCCTGCGTAGGCGAGCAGTTCGGGGACGGTGGAGAGCAAGCGTTGCTGCACGCTCTCATACGCGATGCCGACGGATACGGCTCCGACGACCGTGCCGGTCTCATCGCGCAGCGGGACCTTGCCACGCGCGGAGCGGCCCAGTGTGCCCTCGTCGATCTGCATGACCTCCCTGCCCGAGAGCACGACGCTCGGGTCGGTGGAGACGTGATGCCCGATCTCGTCCGGGTCGGTGTGAGACCAGCGCACACCTCGCTCGTCCATGATCACCACGTATTCGGCGCCAGTGGCGGCGCGTATCCGCTCGGCCTCATTCTGGACGGGGCCATGGCGAGTGGGGCGGGATGCCTCCAGGGCATCGTCGAGGCGCGTCTCGGCGGCGGTGGTTTGGGCGATGGCGAGCGCGCGGTGCATGGCCTGCTCGTCCAGCTCGGCGCTGAGCGGTGCGAGGAACAGGCCGGTCGCGAGCGCGGTGACACCAGCGGCGATGGCCAGCTGCATCATCAGCACCTGGGAAAAGACACGGCGCGGCCAGCCCAGACGGGGGCGTGTCAGGCGCAGCCTCGGGGCTGTCCGTCGGCTGCTGGCGAGGGACGGGCCGTCGGCGGCCGACTGGGTGTGACCGGGATGATCGGCACCGTCGGCCCTGGCCGTGCCCGTCTTCCCCGCGGTGGCACCTGGGCGCGGCGAGCCGCTGGGGAACGGCGCGGGACCCGAGAGCCTGGTGGCGCTCGGGCGCGGAGCCGATTCGTCCTTCTCGCCCATACGCATGAACAGTAAGCGCGGCGGCAGCAGTGTCGGTAGTTCTCGCCGCTTTGATTCCGGAGGGTGGCCGAGCGGAGGCTCGCAGCGACCTGTGGGGCAGGTGGGGAGGGCCGTGCGGAGTTATCCACAGGGCTTTCGGTTGCGGATTGTGTGCGCTTAGCCTCGCAGGGCGAAGGTCAGTCGGGGAGCGCTCGCCACGGCTCTGGCCTGGCCAGGGCGGTTGCGGGCGAGCGCGTGGCCAGCCGCGTTCGCGGTGGGTTCGGCGCAAAGAGGAGCGTTCGCTGATCGCCGGGCGGCTGCGATGCGGCTGAAGCCTGGCGGGCGCGAGGAGGGCCAGCAACAGGAGGAGGGGACGACCATGTGCTCGATTGCGGGCGACTGGGGGCAGGGTGCGGCGCTGCGGGATGGCGCGCGTCCGATGTCTGTGCGGCAGGTTGCAGGGGCTGTGTTTGGTCTGGGGCTGGTCGTGACTGTGGGGCTGACGATAAGGATGGTGTTGGCCCGGGGGCGAGGGAGGCGCGCGGGGCTGCATGCCGAGGCGTGTCGCTGCCGGTGCCGTGAAAACGCCGTTGAGCCGGACCAGGCCCCAGCGTCAGGAGAGCGGAGCGAAGGGCGCGGTGAGCCACGCCGGGGCGGTGAGGCCCGCGATGGCCGTGATGGAGGTGACCGTCATACGCGCCGGTGGACCGAGCGGCGCACCACAGCTGGCGGGCGCCGGAGCACCATCGGCCCGCTGCTCGACCGTCACCCGCCAGGTGCGGCCGTCGGAGTGCGCGACGGAAACGGCCCAGGCGGGGGAGCCTTGCGTAACCGGCCCGCTAACGGGCCCATGGCCGTCGGCCCGCACAGGTTCGGGCCGCACCGTGTCGGTCCTTACGACGTCGAGTGCATCCGCCCGCTCCTCCCTGATCAGCTCGCGGACCGCCAGGTCAGCGGCCTGGGCCGGCCGATCCCAGGCCGAGCGCCCGCGGCAGTCGTCGAACGCGATCCGTCCACTGCGCGCAGCCTCCACGGCGTCCCTGACCAGGTGAGCCGAGGCCCGTCCGTAGGCGTAGCCGTAGGGGAGAACGAAGAGTGTGGGGGAGAAGCGGTGGCCGCCGATATGCGTGACCTCCCAGGCTTCGATTCCGCTGGCGGCGACCTCGGCGGCCAGGGGGCGCCCCAGGAGCGCGCAGCAGCGGTCCCGCTTGCCGTTGGTGCAGACGAGGACCAGCGGCTCACCGGTGTACGGCTCCCAGAGGCCGCCATGTTCTCCGGCACCCAGCGCGGCGAAGTTCAGGCCGAGCGCCGCTCGCGGGTCGGTGACGGTGGTCGTGCGGATCCAGGAGCGGCCCGGCGAGGTGTGCGCGACAAACAGCCGACGCCGGGAGACGCCATGACAGTCGGCGTGGCGTCCGGGCCGGCGGATCAGGGCGACGCGAACGTCTGTCCCCTCGGTCGCGGCCTCCAGGGCCCGGCCGATGTCAGGGTCGAGGTGGCTGTCCGTCAGCGCCTTGGCTCCCCAGGGCCCGGTCTGCTCGATGAGCAGCCAGGTCGGGGCAGTGGCCGCGGTTCCGGCCAGAGGCTCGGCCGTTTCGCGGGAAGCGGTAGCGCAGGTGCTCACAAAGGTGAGCCTAACCTGCGTTGCGAGACGCCGGATGCCGGGAGGGTGCTGAGGGGCTCCACGCCCCGTGGAACTGGGTCTACTAGTAGGGCAGCGGCACGACCTTCGTCGTTGACGGGGGCGGCGGGTCCGGCTGGAACAGCGCCCGGTCGGACTGGCCGGCCTGGCCGCCGTCGACGGCGTGACCGGGCCCAGCGTCAAGCGATGCGAGCGGCACCTTCGCGGCCTGCGATGCCTCCGGAGTGAGGGGCCCGTTCGTCACGGTCGGTCTCCCGGGCACGCGGCCCCTCTGTCACGGCAACGGCTGTGGCGGGCGGGGGCCCTGGTATTGGCCGCTGGGTCGCATTCGCAGCGGGCGCTCTCCGTACTCCTCCAGGGCGTGCGCGATCCAGCCGGCCGTACGGGCGATGGCGAAAACCGTTTCGCCCGCCTCGGCCTGCATCCCCGCCGACACCGTCAGTACGGCCAGCGCAAGGTCAACATTGGCGTGCAGGTCGGTGTGCCGGGCAGCGGTCGCGACCACCTGGCGTGCGACATGCAACGCCGGCTGCGCCCGCGGCACGTCCTCCAGCAGCCCGAACAGGGCGCGGGCTCGAGGGTCCTCGCCTGGGTACAGGGGGTGGCCGAGGCCTGGCACCCGGCGACCCGCTCGTAGGTGATCGGCGACGACCGCGGCTGCGCTGCCACGTTCCAGCACCTCCAGCAGCATTCGGTGGGCCAGCCCGCTCGCCGCGCCGTGCAGAGTGCCGTCCAACGCCCCGAACCCGGCCGAGACGATCGCGTACGGATGGGCGCGCGCCAAGGCGGCGACCCGGACGGCGAGTGTCGAAGCGGCGAGGTCGTGGTCGATGAGCAGCACCAGCGCCGCGTCCAGTGCGCGCAGCGACGCCGCTTCGGCCGGCTCGGGCGTCAGCCGTGACCACAGCCGCGGGGCGAGTGAGGCCGTGTCGGGCTGCTCGGCGGCCTGTGACGGCAGTGAGTCGACCAGGGTCGGGATGAGGCTGCGGGCGGTGTCGAGGACAGCTTCCTCGGACAGGTCGAAGCGCAGTGGGTCGGCGGCCGCCGCGGCGACCACGGCGACCCGCAGGCGGTCCATCGGCCCGCTGTGTGCAGGCAGCGCCTGTACGGCGTGGCGGGCCGCGGACAGTGCGTCGGACGGTGCTGTGAAACGGATGCCGCGGCGTAGTTCTCCGGTCCACAGCCACTCGGCGACTTCCTCGTAGCGGTAGTGGGTGGCGAGTTCTGTGGTGTCGACGCCGCGGAAGTAGCAGTGGCCGCGGTCGATGAGGGTGATGCCCGTACGAACCGCCAACTCACGGCTGGAGGTGGATGGTTCGCGGCGGCCGCCGCGCCGCGCGAGGGCGTCGACCTCCTTCGAGTCGAAGGTGCTGCCGCGGCCGCCGGGTTCGCGGCGGCTGGTCAGCTGGCCGCGGCTGACGTAGGCGTACACCGTCTCAGGCTTCACGCCGAGCCGGTCGGCTGCTTCCCGGGTGCTCAGTCGCCGCCCCGTCGCATCGTCACTTGCGCCATGTGCCGTGACGTGAGCTGTGTCTTGATCCGCCATAGGGCCACCGTATCTACCTACATGCATGTTGATTCAATCAATATTGACAAGTTTGAGTCAAGCATAGACAGTCGGATCAATGTCAGGGCGGAGAGATTTAAGGAGTTCGTCATGCCGATCGCTGAGGTGAACGCACCGATCGACGCGCCCCGAGGGCTTGCGGGCGTCATCGTTACCGAGACCGAACTGGGCGATATCCGGGGTCGCGAAGGCTTCTACCACTACCGGCAGTACTCGGCAGTTGAACTCGCTACGGCACGCAGCTTTGAGGACGTCTGGTACTTGATGTTCCACGGTGAGCTGCCGGACGCGGTGCAGCTGGCGGCCTTCACTGCGGAGACCGCCGCGCTGCGCGTGCTGCCTGCTGCGGTACGCGACGCGTTGCCCGGTATCGCCCGGGCCGGTGCGGTCTCCGGGCCGCTCGCAGGGCTGCGTACCGCGCTCTCGCTGCTCGGTGCGTCCGCCGGGTTCCGGCCGTTGTACGACATCGACGCCGACCGGCGCCGGGCTGACGCGCTCGCCGCGTGTGCTGCCGTACCGACCCTGCTCACCGCGCTCCATCGGCTCGGGCAGGGGGAGCAGCCTGTGGAGCCGCGTAGCGATCTGTCCTATGCCGCCAACTACCTCTACATGCTCACCGGTCACGAGCCGGAGCCGGAGCGCGTCCGGGCGATCGAGGCGTATCTGATCTCGACCATCGATCACGGCTTCAACGCCTCGACGTTCACCGCCCGTGTCATCACCTCCACCGGTGCCGACCTCGCGGCCTGTCTTGTCGGTGCGGTCGGCGCGCTCTCCGGGCCGCTGCACGGCGGCGCACCCAGCCGCGCCCTGGATACGCTCGATGCGATCGGCACGCCGGACCGCATCGACGACTGGATCCGCGAGCGTGTGCTGCGCGGTGACCGGATCATGGGCTTCGGCCACCCCGTCTACCGCACCGAGGACCCGCGCTCCCGGATGCTGCGCGGTATTGCCGAGCGCTTCGGTGGCCCGCTGGTGGAATTCGCCGTCCAGGTGGAGGCGAGGGTGGAGGCGCTGCTCGCCGAGCTCAAGCCGGGCCGCGAGCTGCACACCAACGTGGAGTTCTACGCGGGTGTCGTGATGGAGCTGTGCGGCCTGCCGCGCGAGATGTTCACGCCCACTTTCTGCGCGGGCCGCGTCGTGGGCTGGAGCGCCAACATCCTGGAGCAGGCCGAGGACTCGAAGATCATCCGCCCCGCTGCCCGGTATGCCGGCCCGCCCGCGCCGCAGCCGCTGCCCGTCGTCGTGCCCCGCTGACCGCCGTACGCCAGGAGGTGAGCCGAGCCCGCGTCGCAGGCGGTCCGTTACGATCGACAGCTCGTCCGCCGCCGGTCCGTGCGGCTCCGCCACCCGCACCATGGAGGCGCCCCCTTGGCCCCGCAACAGATCCCGGTCGTCGTGCTCGCGGGTTTTCTCGGGTCGGGCAAGACCACCCTCCTCAATCACCTGCTCGCGGCCGGCGACGGCACCCGTATCGGTGCGATCGTCAATGATTTCGGCAGCATCGAGATCGATGCGATGACCGTCGCCGGGCAGGTGGACTCGATGGTCTCGCTCGGCAACGGCTGTCTGTGCTGCGCGGTCGACACCAGCGAACTGGACGACTACCTGGAGCGGCTCGCCCGTCCCGCGGCCCGCATCGATGTGATCGTCATCGAGGCCAGCGGGCTGGCCGAGCCCCAGGAGCTCATCCGGATGATCCTCGCCAGCGACAACGACCGGATCGTCTACGGCGGGCTGATCGAGGTCATCGACGCCGCCGAGTTCGGCGCCACCCGGGAGCGGCATCCCGAACTCGACCGCCACGTCGGCATCGCGGATCTCGTGGTGCTCAACAAGGCCGACCGGATCGAGGACGCGGCGCGGCAGCAACTCATGGACACGCTCGCGGACCTCGCTCCGGGCCGGCCCGTGGTCTGCACCGCGTACGGGCGGATCGACCCGGAGCTGTTCTTCGACCGTGGCCCAGGCGAGGACCACGATGCGGCCGTGCGGCAACTGTCCTTCGAGGACCTGTTGAGGGAGGCGGCCGCGAACCGGGACGAGAGTGCCGACGGCGGTTCTGATGGCCTCCACAGCCCCGGCGGCGGCGACTCAGGGCAGTCAGGCGACTCGGACCACGTGGATCACGCACACCACGCCGATCACCCGCACCACGGAGGCCAATGCGGCCATGCCGAACACCTCCACGCTGCCTACCAGAGCGTGGAGTTCACCTCCGATGAGCCGTTGCATCCTCGTCGACTTATGGACTTCCTCGACAGCCGCCCCGCCGGTCTCTACCGCATCAAGGGCTTTGTCCACTTCGACGCCCCGGACAGCCGCCAGAAGTTCAGCGTGCACGCGGTCGGGGACTTCCTCCGCTTCTACCCCTCGCCATGGCCGAAGGGCGAGGAGCGGTGCACTCAACTCGTCATGATCGGCAGTGGCATCGATGCGGCGGCCTTGCGCAAGGAGCTGGAGAACTGCCGGGATACCGCACCGTCGGCCGCCGATGCGAACAGCATGTGGGGCGTCCTGCGGTACGTGGCCTCTCAGGAGGAGTAGCGACGAGGAGTAGGGATGAGGGCCGGGCCGGCCGGCATCGCACCGGCCGGCCCGGCCCTCGTCGACCACACGGGCCGCGAACCCCTACACCGGCCCTGCCAGCGCCGCGACCGGCTTCAGCAGCGGCACCCCCGAGCCGTCCCGCCGCGGATCGACCTCCGGCAACTCCACCGGAGCGCCCTTGGCGTCCGCCGCCCGCACCGGCACGGCTCCGGCCCAGGCCAGCGTCAGGCAGTCCTCGCCCTTCAGGAACCGCTGGCAGCGCACGCCACCGGTCGCCCGGCCCTTGCGCGGATACTGGTCGAACGGTGTGAGCTTGGCCGTCGCCTCCGAGTCGTCGAGCGTGCCGTGCGAGCCGGCGACGGTGAACACCATGGCGTCCGAGGCCGGATCGACCGCGGCGAAGGAGATCACCTTTGCGCCTTCGCCCAGCTTGATGCCCGCCATACCGCCCGCCGGCCGGCCCTGCGGCCGCACCTGTGACGCCTGATAGCGCAGCAGCTGTGCCTCGTTGGTGATGAAGACCAGGTCCTCCTCACCGGTGCGCAGCTCGGCCGCGCCCACGATGCGGTCGCCCTCCTTGAGGGTGATGACCTCCAACTCGTCCTTGTTGGACGGGTAGTCGGGCACCACCCGCTTGACGACGCCCTGTTCCGTACCGAGCGCCAGGCCCGGCGAGGCCTCGTCCAGTGTCGTCAGACAGATCAGCTGCTCACCGTCCTGCAGCGTCAGGAACTCGGAGATCTGCGCGCCCCCGGAGAGGCTGGGTGCCGCTGCGGTGTCCGGGAGCTGCGGCAGGTCGATCACGGAGATCCTCAGCAGGCGGCCCGTGGACGTCACCGCGCCCACCTCGCCCCGGGTCGTCGCCGGTACCGCCGACACGATCGCGTCGTGCTTGACGCGCTTGGCATCGGCGTCGAAGGACACCTCACCGGTCGCCGTACGCGCCAGCAGGCCCGTCGAGGACAGCAGCACCCGGCAGGGGTCGTCGGAGACCTCCAGCGGTACCGCCGCGGCCGGGGCGCCCGCCGATTCCAGCAGGACCGTCCGGCGGTCCGTGCCGTACTTCTTCGCGACCGCGGCCAGCTCGCCGGAGACCAGCTTGCGCAGCTCCGTGTCGGACTCCAGGATCCGGGTCAGGTCCTCGATCTCGGACTTCAGCCGGTCGCACTCCGACTCCAGCTCGATGCGGTCGAACTTGGTCAGCCGGCGCAGCGGGGTGTCGAGGATGTACTGCGTCTGGATGTCGCTCAGCGCGAAGCGCTCGATCAGCCGCTCCTTGGCCTGCGCGCTGTTCTCGCTGGAGCGGATCAGCCGGATGACCTCGTCGATGTCGACCAGTGCGGTCAGCAGCCCCTCCACCAGGTGGAGCCGGTCGCGCCGCTTGCCGCGCCGGAACTCGCTGCGCCGGCGCACCACCTCGAAGCGGTGGTCGACATAGACCTCCAGCAGTTCCTTGAGGCCCAGCGTCAGCGGCTGGCCGTCCACCAGGGCGACGTTGTTGATGCCGAAGGACTCCTCCATCGGCGTGAGCTTGTAGAGCTGCTCCAGCACGGCCTCGGGGTTGAAGCCGTTCTTGACCTCGATCACCAGCCGCAGGCCGTGCTCGCGGTCGGTGAGGTCCTTGACGTCGGCGATGCCCTGGAGCTTCTTCGAGCCCACCAGGTCCTTGATCTTGGAGATGACCTTCTCGGGGCCGACGGTGAAGGGGAGTTCGGTGACGACCAGGCCCTTGCGGCGGGCCGTGACGCTCTCCACCGTGACCGTCGCGCGGATCTTGAACGTGCCGCGGCCCTTCTCGTACGCGTCCCGTACGCCGCCCAGGCCCACGATCCGGCCGCCGGTCGGCAGATCGGGGCCGGGCACGAAGCGCATCAGGGCGTCGAGATCGGCGTTCGGATATCTGATCAGATGGCGGGCGGCCGCGATGACCTCACCGAGGTTGTGCGGCGGCATATTTGTCGCCATACCGACCGCGATGCCGGACGTGCCGTTGACGAGGAGATTCGGGTACGCCGCGGGGAGCGCGACCGGTTCCCGCTCCTGGCCGTCGTAGTTCGGCGCGAAGTCGACGGTGTCCTCGTCGATGGACTCCGTCATCAGGGACGTCGCCGACGCCATACGGCACTCGGTGTAACGCATCGCGGCGGGCGGGTCGTCATTGCCCAGCGAGCCGAAGTTGCCGTGCCCGTCGACCAGCGGCAGCCGCATCGAGAACGGCTGCGCCATCCTCACCAGCGCGTCGTAGATGGACGCGTCGCCGTGCGGGTGGAGCTTGCCCATCACCTCGCCGACGACGCGGGCGCACTTCACATAGCTGCGCTCGGGCCGCAGGCCCATCTCGTTCATCTGGTACAGGATGCGGCGGTGCACGGGCTTGAGACCGTCGCGGGCGTCCGGCAGGGCGCGGGAGTAGATGACCGAATACGCGTACTCAAGGAAGGAACCCTGCATCTCGTCGACGACGTCGATGTCGAGGATCCTCTCCTCGAAGTCGTCCGGCGGCGGGGTCTTCGTGCTGCGGCGGGCCATCGCGGCTGCGGCTCCTTCTGCTGCGTCTACTGCCGATGTTGGATCAATGCTGTCGGGGCGGTCAGCTGTCGGATCGACCGCTGAGTCTGCCTGAGTCTGACGCGGACCATTGTGGACCGCCCCACTGACAACGCCGACCGCGACTCCCCTTTCGGCTCTCCGGGGAGCGGCACAAGGCCCCCGTACGGGGCTGCTCGGACCGTAACTTCGCCAGATGCCGACGCGCTTGCATACAGTGACAGAACTTCCTCGCAAGCGGATCGAAGGGACGTACATGCCCATGGGTCACACGGCCACAGAACAAGCCGGCTCCGGCGGCCTGACAGCAACCGAGCACCGGCTGGCCAACGGCCTGCGCGTGGTGCTCTCCGAAGACCACCTGACCCCGGTCGCGGCGGTGTGCCTGTGGTACGACGTCGGTTCTCGCCATGAGGTCAAGGGCCGTACGGGCCTGGCTCACCTCTTCGAGCACTTGATGTTCCAGGGTTCCGCGCAGGTGCAGGGCAACGGCCACTTCGAGCTCGTCCAGGGCGCCGGCGGTTCCCTGAACGGCACCACGAGCTTCGAGCGCACCAACTACTTCGAGACCATGCCCGCCCATGAGCTGGAGCTCGCGCTCTGGCTGGAGGCGGACCGGATGGGCTCGCTGCTCACCGCGCTCGACGACGAGTCCCTGGAGAACCAGCGCGACGTCGTCAAGAACGAGCGCCGCCAGCGCTACGACAACGTCCCGTACGGCACGGCCTTCGAGAAGCTGACGGCCATGGCGTACCCGGAGGGCCACCCGTACCACCACACGCCCATCGGGTCGATGGCCGATCTGGACGCCGCTTCCCTGGAGGACGCGCAGGCGTTCTTCCGTACGTACTACGCGCCCAACAACGCCGTCCTGTCGATCGTCGGTGACATCGACCCGGCGCAGACGCTGGCCTGGGTGGAGAAGTACTTCGGCTCGATCCCCTCGCACGACGGCAAGCAGCCGCCGCGTGACGGCACGCTGCCCGACATCGTCGGCGGCGAACTGCGCGAGGTCGTCGAGGAGGAGGTTCCCTCCCGCGCCCTGATGGCGGCCTACCGGCTGCCGCACGACGGTACCCGTGAGGCGGACGCCGCGGACCTCGCGCTCACCGTCCTGGGGGGTGGCGAGTCCTCCCGCCTCTACAACCGCCTGGTCCGCCGGGACCGCAGCGCCGTCGCCGCCGGCTTCGGCCTGCTGCGGCTGGCCGGCGCGCCCTCGCTCGGCTGGCTCGACGTGAAGACGTCCGGCGGCGTGGAGGTCCCGGGCATCGAGCGCGCGGTCGACGAGGAGCTGTCCCGCTTCGCCGCCGAGGGGCCGACCCCGGAGGAGATGGAGCGCGCGCAGGCCCAGTTGGAGCGCGAATGGCTGGACCGCCTCGCGACGGTCAGCGGCCGCGCCGACGAACTGTGCCGTTTCGCCGTCCTGTTCGGCGACCCGCAGCTCGCGCTGACCGCCGTCCAGCGCGTACTGGAGATCACTCCGCAGGAGGTGCAGGCGGTCGCCAAGGCCCGGCTGCGCCCCGACAACCGAGCGGTGCTCGTGTACGAGCCCACCGAGCCCGCCGACACGGCTGCCGACACCGAGGAAGAGGAGACGGCCCAGTGAGTGACGCCGTTGCCAGCGCAGGGTCCATCGTGAGCACCATGGACTTCCACCCGCAGCCCCAGGGCGGCGCGCCCAAGCCGTGGGCCTTCCCCGCCCCCGAGCGCACGCAACTCGCCAATGGGCTCACCCTCCTGACCAGCCACCGCCCCGGCCAGCAGGTCGTCGCCGTCGAGATCAACCTCGTCGCTCCTCTGGAGGCCGAGCCCGAGGGCCTGGACGGTGTCGCCACGATCATGGCGCGCGCTCTGTCGGAGGGCACCGACAAGCACGACGCCGAGGAGTTCGCCGCCGAGCTGGAGCGCTGTGGCGCCACCCTGGACGCGCACGCCGACCACCCCGGGCTGCGGGTGTCCCTCGAAGTGCCGGCGTCCCGGCTGGCCCGCGCGCTCGGCCTGCTCGCCGACGCGCTGCGTGCCCCCGCCTTCCCGGTCAGCGAGGTCGAGCGGCTCGTACGCAACCGCCTCGACGAGATCCCGCACGAGCTCGCCAACCCGGCCCGGCGCGCCGCCATGGCACTGTCCAAGGAGCTGTTCCCGGCCACCTCCCGGATGTCGCGGCCCCGCCAGGGCACCGAGGACACCGTCGAGCGGATCGACGCGGCGGCCGTCCGTGCCTTCTACGACGCCCATGTACGGCCCGCCACGGCCACCGCCGTCGTTGTCGGCGACTTCGCCGGCGTCGACCTGGACGCGGCGCTCGCCGACACCCTCGGCGCCTGGACCGGCTCCACCGCGGAGCCGGTGAAGGCGTCGCCGATCACCGCCGACGACACCGGCCGCGTGGTGATCGTGGACCGCCCCGGCGCCGTCCAGACGCAGCTGCTGATCGGACGTATCGGCGCCGACCGGCACGATCGTGTCTGGCCCGCGCAGGTCCTCGGCACGTACTGCCTGGGCGGCACCCTCACCTCCCGGCTGGACCGGGTGCTGCGCGAGGAGAAGGGCTACACCTACGGGGTGCGCGCCTTCGGCCAGGTGCTGCGCTCCTCCGCCGACGGCAGCGGCGCCGCGATGCTGGCCATCAGCGGCTCGGTGGACACCGCCTCCACGGGGCCGGCGCTGGAGGACCTGTGGAAGGTGCTGCGCACTCTGGCGGCCGAGGGCCTCACGGACTCCGAGCGGGATGTCGCCGTACAGAACCTCGTCGGGGTCGCGCCGCTGAAGTACGAGACCGCGGCGGCCGTCGCGGGCACCCTCGCCGACCAGGTGGAGCAGCACCTCCCCGACGACTTCCAGGCGCAGTTGTACGCCCGGCTGGCCGAGACCGGCACCGTCGAGGCGACGGCGGCCGCTGTGAACGCGTTCCCCGTGGACCGGCTGGTGACGGTTCTGGTGGGCGACGCGGCGCAGATCGCCGGGCCCGTCCGGGAGCTGGGCATCGGTGAGGTGACGGTCGTCGGCAGCTGACCTGCCGCGGTGACCCGGAGGTGACCGGGGAGCCGGCTGGAGAGCGGTCCGGCACGACGATGACCGCCTGACATATGGCAACAAAAGGGATCCCGTGGCGCTCGCTCGCCACGGGATCTCCCGTATGTCCGGATTGTTGCGGCTGGTTGCTCCGTACCCGTGTGGCGTATGGCACAAAAATGCGGTTCTGTTTGCCGATTGAAAGATGTCCCGTTTAGCGTCGGTCCGGCTGTTCGCCAGAAGTGCGCCGCAACCGCGGCACCGGACAGTCATCGCCGAGTCCCCGTACGGCGCGAGCCAGGGGAGCCGGGGACCCACATGTCCCCTGGGGTGAATCGGACCTCTCTCCGGAGGAGTCCGTAGGAGACCTTCCTGCTCCGAACCCGTCAGCTAACCCGGTAGGCGAGAAGGAAGGAAAGGACCAGCCACCAGATGGCGTTCATCCGTGCTACCGGGAAACACCGCCGTCCGAGCCGCAGCGCTCGTACGACCCGCAACATCGCCGGCATAGCCACCCTCGCGGCCACCGGCGTCGTCGCCTCCGTGGCGTCGCCGGCGCTGGCCGCCACGGACGAGGCGAGCACCCACGACACCGGTCTGAGCCGGGCCGTCGTACTGGGCGGCGAACTCGCCGACCGCCTGGAGGCCCAGGCCGACGCCCAGGAGGCGGCCGCCGAAGCCGCCGCCGCGCGTGCGAAGGCCGAGGCCGAGGCCAAGAAGCGCGCCGAAGAGGCCAAGCAGCGGGCCGAGGAAGCCAAGAAGAAGGCCGAGGCGAAGGCCAAGGCGGAGCGCGAGGCCAAGGAGCGCGCGGCCCGCGAGGCGGAGCGCAAGCGCCTCAACGCCTATGTCGCCCCCGTCGCCGGCTCCTACGTGTCCACCGGGTACAAGACATCCGGCGGGCTGTGGTCCTCCGGCAGCCACAGCGGCATCGACTTCCACGCCGCCTCCGGCACGTCGGTGCGTTCCGTCGCCGCGGGCACGGTCGTCGAGGCCGGCTGGGGCGGTGCGTACGGCAACAACATCGTGATCAAGATGAACGACGGTACGTACACCCAGTACGGCCACCTGTCGTCCCTCGGCGTCTCGGTCGGCCAGACCATCACCCCGGGCCAGCAGATCGGCCTCTCCGGCAGCACCGGCAACAGCACCGGACCGCACCTGCACTTCGAGGCCCGCACCGGCCCCGACTACGGCTCGGACATCGATCCGATCGCCTACCTGCGCGCGCACGGCGTCAGCATCTGACGGTCCGACGTCCCGTTCCGTCGCAGCGTCCTTGAGAAGCCCCGGCCCCGGCCGGGGCTTCGGCGTATCCGGCCGCGCAGGGCGCCAAGTCCCCGCCGATGGCCAAAAAATATCCATGAATACCCGGCGTCCGTCGGAAAAGCCGTCCCAGTCGAATAGAGTCACGGAAAAGCCGCCGATCGGCGGCTAGGGTTAGGGAAATGTCGCCGATCGGTGATGTTTCCAGGGGATTACGGCGGAGGCACGGACGATGCGAGGCCATATTTCCGCGCATGCGGTGTGCACGGCGATTCGCGATGACATTGTCTCCGGTGCGCTCGCGCCGGGGAGCCGGCTGATCGAGGACATCCTGGCGGCGCGGTACGGAGTCTCCCGGGTCCCGGTGCGCGAGGCGCTGCGCACGTTGCAGTCCGAGGGCTTCGTCACCACCCGCCACCATGCGGGCGCCTGTGTCGCCGAGCCCACCGAGCAGGAGGCGGCCGATCTCCTGGACATCCGCGCCCTGTTGGAGCCGCTCGGCGCTGCCCGCGCCGCGGCCCGCCGCAGCCCGGCGCACCTCAAGGTGCTGCGCGGCCTGGTACGGCTGGGCCGCGAGCGGGCCCGTCACGGCCACCCCGCGGATCTGCGCCAACTGGACGGCTGGTTCCACGAAACGCTGGCCCAGGCGGCCGGTAGCCCCAGCCTGACCGCGCTGCTGACCCAGCTGCGGCGCAAGATCGAGTGGATGTACACCGTGGAACTACCGGCCCGGGTGGCCGAGTCGTGGGACGAACACGGCGCGGTGCTGGACGCGGTGGCCCGGGGAGACGCGGAACGGGCCCGCGCCCTGATGGCGGCTCATATCGAACGCTCCCTGCCGGTGCACCGGTTGCGGCGCCCCGCGGCGGCCGAGGTGAGCGGTTCGAAACGGCCCGTCAACACGGCGCGCGCCCGCAATTAACAATCGCCCCGTATACAAAGGGATGCGGAATGGATTCCGGGCGGCGCGTAGTGACGCGTAATGGCGTCGGCCGTGCCGTTTATGTGGTGCGCCCTTTTCGTGTTTCCGGGGCCGGTATTCGGCGACCCGGATATCCGGCGTGCGCGTACCGATAATTCGGATCCCTTGAGTGATTAGCGGCGCCGATTCGAATTCGCCTGGCATGGCGAAAGCCGGGGCGTTGGGTGCGCCGAAAGGCCGGCTTCCTCGGTGCGCCGCAAAGCGGGCCGCCGGGTGAGCCGGAGCGCGGCCCTCACATGTGGGCGATGTCCGCGTACCGACGGCCCCGAGTGCGGCGAAGCGGCGGCCGTCGGGCACAGCGAAACGGCCCTGTCGGCGGCCGTTTCCGGTCGCCGCGACAGGGCCGCGGACTGAAATCCTGGCGGACTCAGACGGTCTCGGGGAGCTCCTCAAGACCCTCGGCGACAAGCTTCGCCAGACGGTCGAGCGCAACCTCGGCGCCCTCGGCGTCGGAGGCCAGCACGATCTCCTCGCCACCCTGGGCGCCGAGGCCCAGGACCGCGAGCATGGAGGCGGCGTTGACCGGGTTGCCATCGGCCTTGGCGATCGTCATGGGGACGCCGGCCGCGGTGGCCGCACGGACGAAGATCGAGGCGGGGCGGGCGTGCAGACCCTCGTTCCAACCGACATTGACGCGGCGCTCAGCCATGGTGTTGCCCTTCAGTCGCGACTGTTGTCTAGACCAGTCTCTCACGCTGCCGGGAGTGCTACGGCAGTCCTGTGTCCAGCGCCTGGCCTGCCATCGAGCGTACGCATACCGAGCCGGTTGTCAGTGCCCGGCCGTACTCTGTCCGCATGCAGAAGCCGCCTGACCACGCGTACCCGGCTCACTGGGAAGCCGACGTGGTGCTGCGCGACGGCGGCACGGCACGCATCCGCCCCATCACCCCCGACGACGCCGAGCGGCTGGTCTCCTTCTACGAGCAGGTCTCCGACGAGTCGAAGTACTACCGGTTCTTCGCGCCCTACCCGCGCCTGTCCGACCGCGACGTCCACCGCTTCACCCATCACGACTACGTCGACCGCGTCGGCCTCGCCGCCACTGTCGGCGGCGAGTTCATCGCCACCGTCCGCTACGACCGGATCAACGACCAGGGGTTGCCCGCCAAGAATCCCGAGGACGACCAGGCCGAGGTCGCCTTCCTGGTGCAGGACGCCCACCAGGGCCGCGGCGTCGCCTCCGCCCTCCTGGAGCACATCGCCGCCGTTGCCCGAGAGCGCGGCATCCGCCGGTTCGCCGCCGAGGTGCTGCCCGCCAACTCCAAGATGATCAAGGTGTTCACGGACGCCGGCTACACCCATAAGCGCACCTTCGAGGACGGCGTGGTCCGGCTGGAATTCGACCTCGAACCGACCGAGCAGTCCATGGCCGTGATGCGCGGCCGCGAGCAGCGCGCCGAGGCCCGCTCCGTCCAGCGGCTGCTCGCCCCCGGCTCGGTCGCCGTCATCGGAACGGGCCGCGCCCCCGGCGGCATCGGCCGCACCACTCTGCGCAACATCCTCGACTCCGGCTTCACGGGCCGCACCCACGCCGTCAACCACGCCTTCCCCCAGGGCATGGACCGGCTGGAGCCCGAAGGCGTGCCGGCCGTCCGCTCGCTGCGTGAGATCCCCGACCCGGTCGATCTCGCGGTCATCGCCGTGCCCGCCGCCCGCGTCCCCGATGTGGTCCGCGACTGCGGCGAACACGGCGTCCAGGGCGTGCTGATCCTCTCCTCCGGTTACGCGGAATCGGGCCCCGAAGGCCGCGAGCGGCAGCGCGCCTTGCTCCGCCAGGCCCGGTCCTACGGCATGCGGCTCATCGGGCCCAACGCGTTCGGCCTGATCAACACCGCCCCGGCCGTCCGGCTGAACGCCTCACTGGCCCCCCGGATGCCCGGCGCCGGCCGCATCGGCCTGTTCACCCAGTCCGGCGCGATCGGCATCGCCCTGCTCAGCGGGCTGCACGCCCGCGGCCCGGGCGACGGCGGCATCGCCGGCATCTCCGCCTTCGTCTCGGCCGGCAACCGCGCCGACGTCTCCGGCAACGACCTCCTCCAGTACTGGTACGAGGATCCGGACACCGATGTCGTCATCCTCTATCTGGAGTCCATCGGCAACCCCCGCAAGTTCGCCCGGCTCGCCCGCCGCACCGCCGCCGCCAAACCGGTCGTCGTCGCCAAGGGCGCCCGGCACACCGGCACCGCCCCGCCCGGCCACACCGTGCCCACCGTCCGTATCCCCGACAGCACCGTCGCCGCCCTGATGCGCCAGGCCGGCGTGATCCGCGTCGACACGGTCACCGAGCTGATCGACGCCGGGCTGCTGCTCGCCTCCCAGCCGCTGCCGGCCGGCCCGCGCATCGCCATCGTCGGCAACTCCGAATCGCTCGCGCTGCTGACATACGACGCCTGCCTGACCGAAGGGCTGCGGCCGCTGCGCCCCCATGTGCTGGCCTCCGCGGCGACGCCGGACGACTTCCACGCGGCGCTCGCCGAGGCGCTGGCGGGCGACGGCTGCGACGCCGTCGTCGTCACGGCCATCCCTTGGGTGGGGGAGGAGGAGACCGCGTCCCCGGAGGAGAGCGAGGGCGTCGCGCTCGCCGCCGCCCTGCGCACGGCCGCCGCTGCGCATCCCGCAAAGCCGGTGGCCGTCGTCCACCTCGCGATGGATGACCTGGCCGAGACGCTCGCGGCCCCCGGGAAGCCGGGGCAGCCAGGAGATCCGGGGGAGCCGCCCGTACGACCGGGGTCGACGCAGGACGGGATGCAGGGCGAGACGCGCGACGAGAAGCGAGACCGGGACAAGGCACTGGACGAGGCATCGTCACCGACCGGAGTGCAGCACGCTGCCGAAGCCCCCGCCGCTACGGAAGCCCCGAGCGCCACCCAGGCCCCGCCGCAGCCCCCCGGCCCCACCTGGCCCCCCGCCCCGCCCTACCCGCCCACCCCGCCGCGCCCTCCGGCCCCGACGTACCCACCTGGCCCCCCGCCCTCCCTCTCCGCGCCTAAGGCGGTTCAGGAAGCCGTAGCCCCGGCCCCTCCCCGCCCCCGTCCCGCGCACACCCGCATCCCGGCCTACCCCGCCGCCGAGCGGGCCGTGCGTTCGCTCGCCGAGGCCGTCCGATACGCGGCCTGGCGCCGGGAGGCCGCCGACCCGGGCCGGGTCCCCGAGTACGACGACATCCAGGAGGCGGCGGCCGGCACCGACATCGAGCGGCTGCTCGACCGGCTCACCCCCGACATCGCCGCCGGCCGCTCCGTACCGCTGCCCCCGGACGACGCCGCGGCCCTGCTCGCCCGCTACGGCATCCACACCCGCCCCACCCTCCCGGCCCCCGACCCGGATACCGCGGTCCGCGCCGCCGCCCGCCTCGGCTATCCGGTCGCCCTCAAGACCACCGCTCCCCATCTGCGGCACCGCGCCGACCTCGGCGGCGTCCGCCTGGACATCGCGAACAAGACCGAACTCCGCCGCACCTACGCGGAATTGACCGACTTCCTCGGCTCTCCCGAAGAGCTGTGTCCGGTCGTCCAGTCGATGGTGCCGCGCGGCGTCGACACCGTCATCCGCGCAGCCATCGACCCGGCCGCCGGCGCCGTTCTCTCCTTCGGCCTGGCAGGTGCCCCCTCCCAGCTGCTCGGCGATATCGCGCACCGTCTCATTCCGGCCACCGACCGCGATGTCGCCGACCAGATCCGGTCGATCCGCGCCGCCCCGCTCCTCTTCGGCTGGCGCGGCTCCCAGCCCGTCGACACCGCCGCGCTCGCGGAGCTGCTGCTGCGCGTCTCCCGTCTGGTCGACGACCACCCCGAGATCGTCGGCGTCGATCTTGAACCGGTCGTCGTCGCCCCGCACGGTCTCTCCGTCCTGGGAGCCGCAGTCCGCCTCGCCCGTCCACCCGCCACCACCGACCTCGGCCCCCGGCGCCTACCCGCCTACTGAGGCGGGACAAGCGCGCACCCGGTCCCCTGTCCGTCCCTTCGTCCCCTTCGTCCCACCCGAAGGGACTGTTGACTCACGCGTCTCTGAGGCCCAGCACGCCCCGTAAGATGGACCCCATGGCTAAGACCGGTACGACGACCCAGGGGCTGCGCGCGGCGATCGAGCGCAGTGGCTATTACCCGACGCTCGTGTCCGAGGCGGTGCAGGCCGCCGTCGGCGGCGAGCCGGTCGTGTCGTACCTCGTGCATCAGGAGACGACCTTCGACGCCAACGAGGTCCGCCGCCATGTCACGGTCCTGGTCCTGACCGGCACCCGCTTCATCGTCAGCCACACCGACGAGCAGGCCGCCGACGCCACCTCCCCGTCGCCGTACGCCACCACCTCCACCGAGTCCGTGAAGCTCGGCCGGATTTCGTCCGTGGTGCTCAGCCGGGTGGTCGCCAACCCCGAGTCGTACACCCCTGGGCAGCTGCCCCGCGAGGTCGTCCTCACCATCGGCTGGGGCGCCGTCGCCCGCCTGGACCTGGAGCCGGCCAGCTGCGGCGACCCCAACTGCGAGGCGGACCACGGCTACACGGGCTCCTCCACCGCGGACGACCTCTCGCTGCGGGTCAGCGAGGCCGGCGACGGACCGGACTCGGTCCGTGAGACGCTCGCCTTCGCCCAGGCGCTCTCCGAGGCCACCGCGGCCACCACCAGCACCCGCTGATGGTCCACGCCGCCCCCGCCTGGCCGGAACCGGAACCGCTCGACCCGCTCACCGCTCCAGTGCCCCGCTACGGCACCGGCTCGCTCGCCGACCTGCTGCCCACCATCGTCGCGGGGCAGGGGCTGACGGACCTCGCCACCGGGATGGAGCTGGCCCCCGCCGACCGCGCCTGCGTCTTCCTGATCGACGGTCTCGGCTGGGATCTGCTGCGCGCCCACCCCGATGAGGCGCCGTTTCTCACCTCGCTCCTGGGCACCTCGTTCAACGGCGGCGGCCGCCCGCTCACCGCCGGCTTCCCCTCCACCACCGCCACCTCGCTCGCCTCGGTCGGCACCGGCCTGCCGCCGGGCGCGCACGGCCTGCCCGGATACACCTGCCAGGACCCGGACACCGGCGCGTTGATGAACCAGCTGCGCTGGCAGCCGTGGACCGATCCGCACGTGTGGCAGCCCCATCCGACCGTGTTCCAACTGGCGGACGCCGCGGGCATCCACACGTGCCAGGTCTCCGCACCGCACTTCCAGCAGACCCCCCTCACCAAGATCGCGCTCAGCGGTGGCACCTTCCACGGCAGGCTCTCCGGCGAGGAGCGGATGGACCTCGCCGCCGCGCAGCTCGCCGCCGGCGACCGCTCGCTGGTCTACACGTACTACGCCGAGGTCGACGGCAAGGGACACCGGTACGGCGTCGACTCCGATGCCTGGCGCGGCCAGTTGATGTACGTCGACGGGCTCGCGCAGCGGCTGGCCGAGCAACTCCCGCCGCGCTCGGCCCTCTACATCACCGCCGACCACGGCATGATCGACATCCCCTTCGACCCCGACTCCCGGATCGACTTCGACGAGGACTGGGAACTGCGCGCCGGCGTACGCCTGTTGGGCGGCGAAGGCCGGGCCCGGCATGTGTACGCCCACCCGGGCGCGGCCGCCGATGTGCTCGCCGTATGGCGTGAGGTGGTCGGCGAGCAGATGTGGGTCGCGAGTCGCGAGGAGGCCATCGCTGCGGGGTGGTTCGGCCCGCGCGTCGACGACCGGGTCCGCGGCCGGATCGGCGATGTGGTGGCGGCCGCGCACGCCGACATGGTGATCATCGCGACCGAACGGGAGCCCCGTGAATCGGAGATGGTCGGGATGCACGGTTCGATGACCCCGGTGGAGCAGCTGGTGCCGCTCCTGGAAGTCCGTACCTGACCCGCACGGCCCCGCCGCCCGCACCGTCCTGTCCACATGAGCCTGAAAGGCCCGCAACTCCCCATGCCCGAGCTGGTGTTCTTCTCCGGAACGATGGACTGCGGAAAGAGCACTCTCGCTCTGCAGATCGAGCACAACCGGTCGGCCCGCGGCCTGCAGGGCCTGATCTACAGCCGCAACGACCGGGCCGGGCGCGGCAAGCTCTCCTCCCGCCTCGGTCTGGTCACCGAGGCCGTCGAGGCGGCGGACGACATGGACTTCTACACCCATGTCGTCGGGCAACTCACGTCCGGCGGCCGGGTCGACTACGTCATCGCCGACGAGGCTCAGTTCCTCGCCCCCGAACAGGTCGACCAGCTCGCCCGCGTCGTCGACGACCTCGAACTGGACGTCTTCGCCTTCGGTATCACCACCGACTTCCGCAGCAAGCTCTTCCCCGGCTCCCAGCGCCTGGTGGAACTGGCCGACCGAATAGAGGTCCTGCAGGTCGAGGCGCTGTGCTGGTGCGGTGCCCGGGCCACGCACAATGCCCGTACGGTCGATGGCCGGATGGTCGTCGAGGGCGCGCAGGTCGTGGTCGGCGATGTGGTGGGTGATGTGGACGGTCCGCCGGCCGAGGTGGGTTACGAGGTGCTGTGCCGACGCCACCACCGCCGTCGCCAGACCTCCGCGACCGCCCGCGCGGCTGCGCTCTCGCCGGACGTCCTGCCGGTCGACGCCCCCAAGTAGCCCCGGCCAGGCCCGCTCCGGCCTTACCGCTGCTGGATGATGGTGAAGACGGCGCCCTCGCTGTCGGCGACCGTCGCCAGCCGCCCGTGCGCGGATTCCCGCGCGGGCCGCAGCACATGCCCGCCCAGCTCGCCGACCCGGCGCGTCGCGGCATCGGTGTCCGAGACGCCGAAATACGTCATCCAGTGCGGCCCCCGGTCGCGTGGCAGGGCGTTCCCCACGCCGTGGATGCCCGCCACCGCCCGCCCCTTGAGGTGCAGCGTGCGATAGTCGAAGTCGGCCGAGACCACCGGCTCCGCCTCGAAGCCGAAGACATGCTCGTAGAACGGCCCGACGGTGTCGGTCTCCTGGGTGACCAGCTCGTTCCACACGGGGGTGCCCGGCTCGCCGCTGAGTGCTGCGCCCGTCATCGACCTGCCCTGCCAGATGCCGAAGATCGCGCCCTGCGGGTCGGAGGCGATCGCCATCCGTCCCGCGTCGTCCGCGTCCAGTGGCCCGACGCCGACCGTTCCGCCGCAGGAACGGATCTGCTCGGCGGTCACATCCGCGTCATCGCTCGCCAGATAGGTGGTCCAGGCGACCGGGAGCTGACGGTCCGGCGCCAGCTCACCGACTCCGGCCACCTCCCGGCCGTTGAGGTAGGCGCGGCAGTACGGACCGAGATGCTGCGGCCCCGGGCGGAACTCCCAGCCGAAGAGCGCGCCGTAGAACTCCTGCGTCGCGGACAGGCTGTGGGCAAGGAGGCTCACCCAGCAGGGCGCGCCGGGCATCCGCCGAGTCGCTGCCTCGGTCGTCATCGTCGTCACTCTCTCCTCGGACCAGGGGTGGTGGCCATCTGGGGGTGGTAGTACGGGCGCGGGGCCCGAGCAGATGCTCGCACCCTCTGATCTGCTGTGCGCCCCGGCCGCGCCGTCTTTGGCACGTTCGCGAGGGAGAATGCCCGTTTTGGTGTTTCGCTTCCGTTTCGGCGGCGTTGCCGGTCGCCGCAACTCCGTCATACGGAGGGTGGGCACCCGCCTTCTGTGCGTAGCCATTGCTACGCAAGGATGAGTCCCATGAATGCCATCATCACCGCTACCGAACTCGCGAGCGAGTTGGCGGGACCCGCCGCTCCGGTGCTCCTGGACATCCGCTACCAGCTCGGCGGCCCGCCCGGCCGCCCCCAGTACGAGGCCGGTCATCTGCCCGGCGCGGTCTATGTCGATCTCGACACCGAGCTGGCCGGCGCCCCCGGTGCGGCCGGCCGGCACCCGCTCCCCGATCTCACCGTCTTCGCGGCGGCCATGCGGGGCGCCGGCGTCAGCGCCGACCGCGCCGTGGTCGTCTACGACGGCGGCCAGGGCTGGGCGGCCGCCCGCGCCTGGTGGCTGCTGCGCTGGTCGGGTCACCCCGATGTCCGGGTCCTGGACGGCGGTCTCGCCGCCTGGCAGACGTTCGGTGGAGTCATGAGTGTCGACAAAGAGACTCCGCGAGTCGGTGACTTCACGCCCGCCCCAGGGGCGATGCCGCTGCTCACCGCCGACGACGCGGCCGCGCTGGCCCGCCGTGGTGTCCTCCTGGACGCGCGGGCCGCCGAGCGCTACCGCGGCGAGGTCGAACCCATCGACCGGGTCGCCGGCCATATCCCCGGCGCCGTCTCCGCGCCGACGACCGAGAACGTCGCCGACGGCGGCACCACCTTCCGCACCGCGTCCGAGCTGGCCGAGCGGTTCGCCTCGCTGGGCGCCACCGCGGACGCCGAGGTCGGCGTCTACTGCGGCTCCGGGGTCTCCGCCGCCCAGCAGGTGCTCGCCCTCGCGGTAGCGGGCATCCCCGCCGCGCTGTACGTCGGCTCCTGGAGCGAATGGTCCGGCGAGCCGTCCCGCCCGATCGCCACCGGCCCGCAGCCGGGCTGAGCCCTGCCGGGGCCCCGTGGAAAGGGCTGCATGACGACGTCCGCCCGTCCCCTGGAAGCAGGGGACGGGCGGACGGGCGTTGCCATGAGGGGTACGGGCCGGACGGCCGCCCCGCTACTCCGGTTTCTTGCGCCGGGTGCCGAAGACGATCTCGTCCCAGCTCGGCACCGCGGCCCGGCGCCCGGGCCGTACGCCGTCCGCCTCGGCCTGCCGGTCCGTCGTCCCGGTCAGCCGGTCGCGATGGCCGGCCACGGCCCGGGGCATCAGCACATCGGCGTACGCGGAACCGGCCCCGGCGCTCGCCGCGGGTGGCTCCTCGACCTCGGCCTCGGCGGCCGGCTCCTCGTTCTGCGGCGTCTTCGTGGTCTCCGGAACGACCATGTCGCCGCGGAAGCTCGGCACCGCCTCCAGCAGGCTGGTCAGCGAATCCCGCTCGCGTTCCCGCTCGCCGGCGGCTTCCTCGCCGCCCCGCGGCTCGGCTTCCTCGCCGGCGGGTGCCGTACGCTCCGCGCGCTCGGCGCGGTCGGGGCTCTGCCGGTCCAGGGCGCGGTCCAGGGGCCGGTCACGCGGCAGCCGCGCGATCCGGGGCACGAACGGGAAGCTCGGCTCGGGCGTGTCGTCGCTCTCGCCGATCAGCGCCCGCGCCTCGTCGTCGACGGCCTGGACGAGCCGCCGCGGCGGGTCGTACGTCCAGCTCGCCGAGTGCGGCTCGGCCGCGACGCGGTAGACCAGCAGCACCTCCCAGGTGCCGTCGTCCCGGCGCCAGGAGTCCCACTGGACGCTTTCCTTGTCGGCGCCGCGCAGCAGCAGCCGCTCCGCGACCGCCTCGCCGAGCTGCGGGCCGGTGTTCTCGCCGGGGCGCCGTACCGGGGTCTTGCGGGCCCGTTCGGCCATGAACGCGCGCTCCGCGAGCACCGGGCCCTCGAAGCGTCGTACCCGGTCGACGGGGATGCCGGCGAGCTGTGCGACCTCCTCAGCGGAGGAACCGGCTCGTATCCGGGCCTGGATGTCCCGCGGGCGGAGGTGGCTCTCCACCTCGATCTCGATCTGGCCCAGCCGCGCACGGTCGTTGCGGACGGCGGCGCGCAGCCGTTCGTCGATGGGAAGCGTGTACTCGGTGCTGTCCGCAGCTTTGAGCACCAGCCGTGTGCCGTCGTTGGAGACGGCCACGACACGCAGTTCGGGCATGGGGACCTCCCGGGTGGTGCCTGCCGACGTCACGTGCGTCGCTGCTTCCGCTAGTCGAGTGTGGCCTGCCCGGGTGCAGCCTGCCACAACATTGCCGAGTTACCCGGCGTGTCGTGGCTTGGCCCAGAAACGCCGTTATGACACGGTTACCTGTTCGCAACGCTCAGTGACCATGCCGCTTGCCCTGTTGCCGATCACCCGTGCCGAGCGGCGGTACCCCTGGGCGAGCGCCACTTTCAGGGCCCCTCCCGCGGGTCCGGGCAGCCCGACGGGAACCGGGGCCAGGGCTCGCCACAGTACTCCATTCGGGCCACCGAGGTGGACCGCCGCGCCGCTGAACTTCTGGTGGGCCAACGGAGTTGAGTCGCCTTGTCGACCTCTCTACCTGCGGCGCAGGTGGCGAGATTCACAGATCCCCCAGATTCGGAACTACTCACTCCGCCAAATGGTCCCTTCTTTGTGCAATATGGATCGAAGGGGCAACCAAAGGTAGGAGATGGACGTAGAAACCGAAACCGATACGAAGAAGAAGAGGAAGCGGATCGACCTGAGCGTGGCTCAGGTCGCGGGCAGTGCTCTCGCAGCGGCCGTCGCCGCGTATCTCGCGGGCCGGCTAGGCGTCTACGGAACCATCATCGGCGCGGGTGTGGTCAGTGTCGTGGCCACGACCGGCGGTTCGATATTCCAGCATCTGTTCCGGCGCACCGGCGAGCAGCTCAAGGAAGCGACGGTCGTGACACGACCGAAGCCGCGCCGCTCCTCCGATTCCGACTCCCGATCCACAACACGGGGCGCGCGACGCGCCGACCCCACGATGGTGCTGCCCACCTTCGACAAACAGGGCGCGCCGGACGAGATCACGTCCGTCGCGGCCAGGACTCCCGGTCCCGGCACGGACCGTACGCAGCTGATCCCGCGGGGCGCGCACCCCGGCGTCGGACGGCCCACCGACAAGACGCAGCTGGTGCCGAGCCTCGGCGACCCGGCCATGGCACCGGGCGAGGCGGCTGCCCGCCCGGCCGACGCCATGGCCCCGGTGTACGAGGAGGCGCACAGGACGGCGGACGCCGAGGAGGTCAGCTCCACGACGTACGGCACCCGGCTGCGCGGCTGGAAGCGGCCGGCGCTCGGCGCGCTCGCGGTCTTCGTCCTCGCCATGGGCACGGTCACCGCAACCGAGCTGATCACCGATGAGACCCCGAGCGGCAACAAGGGCACCACGCTGGGCCAGCTCATCACGGGTGGCGGCGCCGGCCGGCACCAGCCCGGCACCCCGCAGTCGCCCGACCCCGGCCAGTCCACCGGCAAGGGCAACAGCGGCGGCACCCGAGAGCCGTCCACGGATCCCGGTGACTCCGGCAGGACCGGTAGCGACACCGGCCGCGGGACGCCGTCCCCGACGCCGACACCGTCCGACGGCGGCAAGACCTCGCCGGACCCCGAGACGTCCCCGTCCGGCGCTCCGTCCCCGAGCCATTCCGGCACGGGCGGAGACTCCGGCGACGGCTCGACGAGCGGCCAGGACCAGGGGGCTCAGCAGGACCAGCAGAACACCGGGTCCCAGCAGAGTCAGGAACCGGACGCCTCCTGACACGGGGCGGATCAGCAATGGCCGGCAACGGACGCGACCCGGTACCCCATCTCGGGGCACCGGGTCGCGGCCGTGGGGGCCGGCCGGCGGTCAGTCGCCCAGAACCCGCCGCAGATAGTCGTTGGCGAACCGCCGCTCGGGGTCCAGGCGGTCACGCAGTGTGATGAACTCCGCGAAGCGCGGATAGGCGTCGGCCAGGTAGCCGGCGTCGCGGGTGTGCAGCTTCCCCCAGTGCGGGCGCCCGCCGTGCGCCGTCATGATCCGCTCGGTGGCCGCGAAATACGCCTGGTGCGGCGTCCCCCGGTACATGTGCACCGCGATATAGGCGGTGTCCCGGCCCGAGGCGGTGGACAGCGGGATGTCGTCGGCCGGTGCGGTACGCACCTCCACGGGGAAGCTGACCTTGAAGTCGGAGCGCTCGACCAGAGCCCGCAGCTCGCCCAGCGCCGCGACGGCGGCCTCGCGGGGCACCGCGTACTCCATCTCCAAGAACCGCACCCGGCGCGGCGAGGTGAAGACCCTGTAGGGGATGTCGGTGTACGTACGGGCCGACAGCGCGCGGCTGGAGACTTTGGCGATGCCCGGTATCGCGGCCGGTACGGCCCGGCCGACGGCGCAGGCCAGCTGGAAGACACCGTTGGACAGCAGCTCGTCCTCGACCCAGCCGCTGACCCTGCCGGGCGGCGCGGCCGGGCCCTGGCTGCGGTTGTTGCGCTTGGTGTTGCAGCTGCCGGTGTGTGGGAACCAGTAGAACTCGAAGTGCTCGTTCTCGGCGACCAGCTCGTCGAACCGGCCGGTCACCTCGTCGAACGCCATCGGTTCCTCGCGGGCCGTCAGCAAGAACTCCGGCTCGACGGCGAGGGTGAGCTCGGTGATGACACCCAGCGCGCCGAGGCCCAGCCGTGCCGCGTCGAAGACGGCAGAGTTTTCATCGTTTTCGTTGTTCTCATCGTTGCCCCTGGCCGAGCAGGTGAGGACCGTGCCGTCGGCGGTGACCAGTTCGAGGCCGGTGATCTGGGCGGCGATCGAGGCGGAGTCACGGCCGGTGCCATGGGTGCCGGTGCTGGTGGCCCCGGAGACGGTCTGTTCCATGATGTCGCCCATGTTGGTCAGCGACAGTCCGTGCGCGGCCAGCGTCTCGTTGAGGTGCTTGAGGGGCGTGCCGGCGGCCACCGTCACCGTGCCCGCCTCACGGTCGACCTTCCGTACGCCGGTGAGCCGCTCGGGACGGATCAGCAGCCCGTCGGTGGCGGCGGCCGCGGTGAAGGAGTGGCCGGTGCCGGCCGCCTTGACCGTCAGCCCGTCCTCGGCGGCCGCGCGGACGGCGGCCGCCAGTTCCTCGGTGCTCGCGGGGGCCACGGTCCGTGCGGGGCGGGCGGTGACATTGCCCGCCCAGTTGCGCCACGGCCGTGTTGGTGACGTGGTCGACCCCCGCCCTCCCGAGCCGTCGACGGCGTTGCTGACTGCCATGGTGACGTCCCCTCCCTCCGCACGGGCCCGCCGTGTTCGGCGGCCGTTGGTGTGAGCGCATGATGTCAGTCACCGACACGACATCCAGGTGGGGTGACGGGAATCACATGATCAAGGAATCGGCCGGAATCGCCCGGCTCCGTGACAAGTCGTACCGCCGGTAACAGGGAGGCTCGCGATGCCGGAGTCCGCGGCGCCGGAGGCACCCGCCAGACCGCGTACGAGCCGTCAGCAGGACGACCCGCTGTGCGAGTCCTGCTGCTGCGCGGCCGGGCCGCCTTCCGCGACCGGTGCCGTCGTCGTGGGGCGCGGCCGGAGCCTCCGGTGGCCGGCGACCGCCACGAGTGCGGCGAGCGCCCCCGCCGCGCACGGCACGAGATAGCCCCGTCCCGCACCGGCCGCGTCGACGACCCAGCCGGCCGCCGACGAACCGAGGGCGACGCCCACCGCGAGCCCGGTGCTCGTCCACGTCATGCCCTCGGTCAGCTTCGACCGCGGCACATGTTCCTCGACCAGCGCCATGGTGGTCACCATCGTCGGGGCGATGGACAGCCCCGCGACGAACAGCGCCACCGCCAGTACCGGCAGCGAGCCGGTCAGCTGGAGGGGCACCATGCTCACGGCCATCGCGCAGACGCCGATCACCCAGCGGCGGGAGGCGTGCCCCGTCAGGTGCAGCAGCCCGAAGACGGCGCCGGCCACACACGAACCGAGCGCGTAGACCGCGAGCACCAGGCTGGCGGCGGCCTTGTGACCCGCCTCCTCGGCGAACGCGACGGTCACCACGTCGATCGCCCCGAAGATCGCGCCGGTCGCCACGAACGTCACGACCAGTACCTGCAGTCCCGGCGAGCGCAGCGCGGAGCCCTTGGAGTGCTGCTCGCGCGGATGCGGCACCGGCTCCGTCGCGCGCTGCGCGGTCAGCCAGCAGACGCCGACGGCCAGGAAGCCGGCGGCCAGCAGCGGCCCGGCCTCCGGGAACCAGGCCGTGGACAGCCCGATGGACAGGATGGGGCCGACGATGAAGCACACCTCGTCGACGATCGACTCCCACGAGTACGCGGTGTGCAGGATGCGCGGGGAGCCCCGGTAGATCTCCGCCCAGCGCGCCCGGATCATCGAGCCCACGCTCGGCACACAGCCCGCACAGGCCGAGAAGACGAACAGCGTCCAGTCCGGCCAGCGCTGTTGCGCGCTGAGCAGCAGACCGGCGACGGCGGTGATCGACACGAGGGTCGCCGGGCGCAGCACCCGGCGCTGGCCGTGCCGGTCGACCAGTCGCGAGATCTGCGGACCGAGGACCGCGGCGGACAGCGCGAGCGTCGCGGACAGCGCCCCCGCCAGGCCGTAGCGGCCGGTCAGCTGGGAGATCATCGTGACGACGCCGATGCTCATCATCGACAGCGGCATACGGCCCAGGAGCCCGGCGGCGGAGAACGACTTGGTGCCGGGGCGACCGAATATGGCGCGGTAGGGACTGGGCAACGAGGGTGCTCCGCCGGTGAGGACCGAAGATCGGTAAGGAATGACTCGGGCCGATACAGCTTACGGTCGGCGGGTCGCCGGGCGCCTCCGGATTTTCGCCTTCCGTCGCACCGGCGCCGCACCGGGGCTGCCCTCCGTATCCGGGGGAAGGGTGGCAGGATCGACGACATGCCCGAACAGTGCGAAGCTCCCCCCAGCCGCTCCGCGGGGGGCCCTGATCCCTACGACGCCCTGCTGCTGCTGTCCTTCGGCGGACCCGAGGGTCCCGAGGACGTCGTCCCGTTCCTGGAGAACGTCACGCGTGGCCGAGGCATCCCCAGAGAGCGCCTCAAGGAGGTGGGCCGGCACTACTTCCTGTTCGGCGGCGTGAGTCCCATCAACGCGCAGAACCGCGAGCTGCTGGACGCGCTGCGCAAGGACTTCGCCGAGCACGGCCTGGACCTGCCGGTCTACTGGGGCAACCGCAACTGGGCGCCGTATCTGACCGACGCTCTGCGCACGATGGTCAATGACGGCCACCGCCGCATCGCCGTCCTGGCCACCAGCGCGTACGCCTCGTACTCGGGCTGCCGCCAGTACCGCGAGAACCTCGCCGACGCGCTCGCCGTCCTCCAGGCCGAGGGCCTGCCGGTACCCCGGGTCGACAAGCTCCGCCACTACTTCAACCACCCCGGCTTCGTCCGCCCGATGATCGACGGAGTGCTGGCCTCACTCGCCGAACTGCCCGAGGACGTCCGGGCCGGCGCCCATATCGCCTTCACCACCCACTCGATCCCCACGGCCGCCGCCGACGCCTCGGGTACGCCCGCCGACCACACCCGGGACGGCGAGGGCGGCGCGTATGTCGCCCAGCACCTGGACGTGGCGCGGGTGATCGCGGACGCGGTGCGCGCGGAGACCGGTGTGGACCACCCCTGGCGGCTCGTCTACCAGTCCCGCAGCGGCGCCCCGCACATCCCGTGGCTGGAGCCGGACATCTGCGACCACCTGGAGGAGGCACACCGCGCGGGCGTCCCCGCCGTCGTCATGGCCCCCATCGGGTTCGTCTCGGACCACATGGAGGTCAAGTACGACCTCGACACCGAGGCCACCGCCAAGGCCGCGGAGCTGGGGCTGCCGGTCGCCAGATCGGCCACCGTCGGCGCCGACCCCCGGTTCGCCGCGGCCGTCCGCGACCTCCTCCTGGAGCGCGCGGCGACCGAACGGGGCCTTACCCCGGAGCGCTGCGCACTGGGCGCCCTCGCCGCCTCCCACGACCTCTGCCCGGTGGGCTGCTGTCCCGCACGGGCCCCGCGACCGGCCGCCGCCGGTGTGGACTGGCAGGGCCCGGCCGCGGAGTCCCCGGCGCCGGCACCGTAGGTCCCCGAAAGCCTTCCGACCACCGCTCGTCCGAGCAAGGAGCATCGTGCCCGACCCGCTGAACCCCGGCCAGCCGCAGTCCGACAGCCCGTTGGACGGCGATCCGCTGTACGACGAACTCCTCGAACTGGCCCTGGAGGCCGCCCGCCGCGCGGGAGTCCTGCTGCGCGACGGCCGGCCTGCCGATCTGGGCGTGGCCGCCACCAAGAGCAGCCCCATCGATGTCGTCACCGAGATGGACATCGCCTCCGAGAAGCTGATCACCGGCTTCATCGCCGAGCACCGGCCCGACGACGGCTTCCTGGGGGAGGAGGGCGCCAGCACCGAGGGCAGCAGCGGCGTGCGCTGGGTCATCGACCCGGTCGACGGCACCGTCAACTACCTCTACGGGCTGCCCTCCTGGGCCGTGTCCATCGCGGCGGAGAAGGACGGCGAGACGGTCGTCGGGGTCGTCGCCGCCCCGATGCGCGGCGAGACCTACCAGGCCGTCCTCGGCCGCGGCGCGTTCAACAACGGCGAGCGCATCCACCACAGGCCCGCGCCGCCGCTCTCCCAGGCGCTGGTCGGCACCGGCTTCGGCTACCTCACCGAGCGCCGGGCCGCCCAGGCCGACGTGGTGCGCACGCTGATCCCCCGGGTCCGCGACATCCGGCGCGGCGGCTCGGCCGCGATCGACCTGTGCGATGTGGCCTGCGGCCGGCTCGACGCCTACTACGAGCGCGGTCTGAATCCGTGGGACCTGGCGGCCGGTGTGCTGATCGCCCGCGAGGCCGGTGCGCTCACCGGCGGCCGTCCCGGCGAGGTGGCCTCCCACGAGCTGACCGTCGCCGCCTCCCCGGCCGTCTTCGAGGAGCTCCAGCCGCTCCTGGACGAGCTCGGCGCCTGGCACGACTGACCCCGGGCGGAAGCAGGCACGACTGCGCCCCGGCACCGTCCACGAGGTGCCGGGGCGCCGCTGTCGCGAGCGGCCGGGTGATCAGACGGTGCTGACCTCGACCTTTACGCCATGTTCGACGGCCAGGCGCTGCAGGTCCTCCAGCTCTCCCTGCTCGACCTCGACGAGGAATTCGTCGCCTGTCGCGCGGGCCCGGTCCAGATCGGCTTCGGTGTTCTTTATGCGCTGCAGAATGCCTGCGGTGAACGCGTCCATGGTGCGCCCCCTCGTCGTGGGTCGGTGGCACGGGGGTGTGCCGACGGGTGGGTGATCACGGCGTGGTCCCTGCGGTGGATCAGGTCGTGGCGTAGCGCCATACAGGGCGTGATCGCGGGTGTGCAGTCGTCCTCCCCAACCGCAACCTCAGGGAAACCTCAACCTGTGGAGGAATCCCGCCAATCGGGCCGCCCGCACCCGGCTCTGCCCCTCCGCACCCCCTCTTACCGCCGGTTTATGGCTCTTCGGGGCAGGATGGAAGCGCTCTGAGAAGTGGTTTTTTCGTTATTGCCCCGCCCGAAAGGGCCCTGAGGAAGGACTAGCGACGTGCGTGTTCTCGTCGTCGAGGACGAGCAGCTGCTCGCCGATGCGGTGGCCACCGGACTGCGCCGGGAGGCCATGGCCGTCGACGTGGTCTACGACGGCGCGGCCGCCCTGGAGCGGATCGAGGTCAACGACTACGACGTGATCGTCCTCGACCGCGATCTCCCGCTCGTCCACGGCGATGACGTCTGCCGCAAGATCGTCGAGCTGGGGATGCCGACCCGTGTCCTGATGCTCACCGCCTCCGGCGACGTCAGCGACCGGGTGGAGGGCCTGGAGATCGGCGCGGACGACTATCTGCCCAAGCCGTTCGCCTTCACCGAGCTGATCGCCCGGGTACGTGCCCTGGGGCGCCGTACCACCGTCGCCCTGCCGCCCGTCCTGGAGCGGGCCGGCATCAAGCTCGACCCCAACCGCCGCGAGGTCTTCCGGGACGGCAAGGAGGTCCAGCTCGCGCCGAAGGAATTCGCGGTCCTGGAGGTCCTGATGCGCAGCGAGGGCACGGTCGTCTCGGCCGAACAGCTCCTGGAGAAGGCCTGGGACGAGAACACCGACCCCTTCACCAACGTCGTCCGGGTCACGGTCATGACGCTGCGCCGCAAACTCGGCGAACCCGCGGTGATCGTCACCGTCCCCGGCTCGGGATACCGGATCTGACCGTCGATGCCCTCCCTGCCCTCGTTCTCCAAGGCGGCGTCCGCCCCGCCGCCCTCCGCTCCGCCGAAGCCCACCTGGGACCCCAAGCCGGTCAGCGTCCGGCCCTTCCCCTGGCTGCGCCCCACCATCCGGATACGGCTCACGCTGCTGTACGGCGGCATGTTCCTGATGGCCGGCATCGTGCTGCTCACGATCATCTACATGCTCGCCGCGAACGCGCTGAGCGCCGGCAACCAGCTGCCCTTCAAGATCGTGGACGCGAAGGAGCTGAAGATCTACAGCAGCACCTGCCCGGGGCTGACCTCGGTGGTGGACGTCCCCCAGCTGAACAGCGAGGTGGGCCGGTGTCTGCTGCGCCAGCGGGCGGACGCCCTCGACACGCTGCTGCAGCGTTCCCTGATGGCGTTGATGGGTCTGACCGTCGTCGCGTTCGCGTTCGGGTATGCGATGGCGGGGCGGGTGCTGTCGCCGCTGGGCCGGATCACGCGTACCGCGCAGCGGGTGGCCGGTTCGGATCTGCACCGTCGGATCGAGCTGGG